>NZ_CP168006.1:1567744-1935488 GCF_041521385.1 Alcaligenes faecalis
CGGAGCGCCAGGCACTGTGGGACTGGTTCGAGAGCAGTCGTCAGGCAGCCTGAAGCGGTCACCTGACACGACGGCTCGCACAAAGCCTGCACCAGCGCCCGACACCATACGGCCAGCCCCTGCCAAACGGCCCCACACCAGAACAGCAAGAAGCACCAAGCCTGGAAAAGGCTGAAGCACGAGCTTCTTTTACTGACCCCAACCTTCCAGAACCAGTTTGCCCCTTGCCTTGCCCGACTCGATCAAGGCATGGGCTTTCTTCATATTGCTGGCATTGATACGGCCAAAACGCTCCGTCATGGTAGTACGTATCAAGCCTGCATCGATAAGGGCTGCGACTTCGCTTAGCAAACGGTGCTGGGCCTGCATGTCATCGGTGCCAAACAAGGCACGGGTAAACATGAACTCCCAGTGCAAAGACACAGACTTGCGTTTGAGCTTGCCCACATCAAGACTGGCCGGGTCGTCAATCAAACCGAACTTCCCCTGCGGGGCAATAAGCTGCACAATCTGGTCGAAATGCTGATCGGTATGCGTCAGGCTGACGACATAATCCACTTCCGGATGCCCGATCCGCTCCAGTTGCTCCGCCAAAGGCTGGCTGTGATCAATGACATGATGCGCGCCCAGCTCCTTCACCCAGGCTTGGGTTTCAGGGCGGGAAGCGGTGCCAATGACGGTCAAAGCAGTCAAACGAGAAGCCAACTGCGTCAAAATAGAACCCACCCCACCCGAAGCCCCAATAATCAATATGGCCTTGTCCGTGGGAGCTTTTCCTGGGGCCACGCCCAAGCGATCGAACAACATCTCCCAAGCGGTGATGGTGGTCAGGGGCAAGGCAGCCGCCGCCGCAAAATCCAGCGTTTTCGGGGCATGGGCCACGATGCGCTCGTCCACCAGATGCAGTTGGCTATTGGTGCCAGGGCGCGCAATGGAACCGGCATACCAGACGCGATCACCAGGCTGGAACAAGCTCACTTGGGGCCCGACCGCCTGCACAATCCCGCAGGCATCCCAACCCAGCACCTTGTATTGTTCACCTTCTGCAACTTGAGCCGATTGGCGAACCTTGGTATCGACCGGATTGACCGAGACCGCCTGTACTTGCACCAACAGATCACGGCCTGTGGCCACTGGGTCGGGCAACTCAACATCCAGCAGGGACTCGGGCTGCTCAATCGCTTGAGGGACTTTGTAGGCAATCGCTTTCATCTTGTTTCCTTTTTAAAAATCAGTCGTCTGTCTTAGGCCATGCTCGGATAATCGGTGTAGCCTTGGGCGCCACCTCCAAACAAGGTTTGAGGATCGAAGCTGGCCAAGGGAAGCTGATTTCGCAAGCGCACTGGCAAATCTGGATTGGCGATAAAGGGGCGGCCAAATGCCACCAGATCCGCCAGGCCACGCTTTACAATCTGCTCGGCTTTGTGGGCGTCATATTTGCCCGCAACGATAATTCGGCCCGAAAAGTGGGCACGCAAGGCATGACGAAAATCATCGGGAATCTCAGGCGCATCATCCCAATCCGCCTCTGACAAGTGGATATAGGCCAAACCCTTCCCGTCCAATACCGTCGCCAAATGCAAAATGGTTGGGATAATTTCAGGGCAGTTCATGGCGCGCTGCGTAATAAAGGGAGCCAAACGGATACCGGTGCGCTCTGCCCCGATCTCTCCTGCTACTGCTTCGACCACCTCCCTGGCAAAGCGAACACGATTTTCCACACTGCCGCCATACGCATCTTCACGGTGATTGGAGGTGGTACGCAGGAACTGATCAATCAGATAACCGTTTGCCCCATGGATTTCCACGCCATCAAAACCGGCTTGTATCGCCTTGGCAGCAGCCAAACGGTAATCCTCAATGACAGCGGCAATCTCTTGCGCGGTCAGGGCACGCGGCACAGGGCAATCCAGCATCCGCCCCACCCCATCCTCGCCCACTACCCAGACCTGAGCCTGGGGTGACAAGGCCGAAGGAGCCACAGTCTGCCCATCGGCATGAAAACTGGCATGAGACATGCGACCTACATGCCACAATTGCAGAACAATCCGACCACCGGCTTGATGCACAGCATCCGTAACCAGACGCCAGCCTTGCACCTGTTGCTGGGTGTAAATACCGGGAGTGAAGCTATAGCCTTGCCCTTGCTGCGAAATCTGTGTGGCTTCACTGATCAATAAGCCTGCACTGGCACGCTGAGCGTAATACTGGGCCATCAAGGCATTCGGAATATTCCCCGGCTGATCGGTGCGGCTACGCGTCATGGGTGCCATCACGATACGGTTGGGTAGCTGCAAGCTGCCCACGTTTAATGCAGAAAATAAAGTAGATGGTGCTAAACCCATGATTGACAGGCCTCATCAAAAGAGTGGAAATGTGGATCACAGTGTGCCTTTTCAGACTCTTTAGAAAAACAGGTCTTTTATTGAAACGATCTTCAAAAATATTTTGAAAATAGCGCCATAATTAACCCCATTAATTCGCTTTTCAGCATCCCCCCTGAACCCGGCCCAGCGAGAAACACCATGAAAGCCCTGCAGGATCTGGAGATTTTTGTTCGCACCGCTGACACTGCCAGCCTGTCTGCCACAGCACGGGGTTTGGGCATCACACCGGCAGCGGCCAGCGCAGCACTCAAACGTCTGGAAGCGGAGGTAGGCGTGCAGCTTTTCCTGCGCTCCACCCGCCATTTGCGGCTGACCTCTGAAGGCGAAGTGTTCCTGGCTCAATGCCGTCCCGCCCTGTCTGCCCTGCAACAAGCCAGCTTGCAACTGGCCAGCGGCGGCCCCGGCTCCCGGGGACAACTGAAGCTGGCGGCACCGTCTGATCTGGGGCGCAATGTGCTCTTGCCTTGGTTAAACGAATTTCAGGATGCCAATCCGGGCATAGACATACGCCTGCATCTGTCCGACCGGCTGGCCAATGTCTACAGCGAACCCATTGACGCCGCCTTTCGCTATGGTCAGCCGGCAGACTCCAATTTGGTGGCGATGCCTTTGGCGCCCACACATCGCCGGGTTCTATGTGCCGCCCCCTCCTATCTGAAGCATCACGGCACACCTGCCTCCCCTCTGGAGCTACAGGAGCACGACTGTCTTTGCTTCATGCTGGGGGACGATGTCCATGATCGCTGGAAATTTGAGCGTACTGGTCAAGCGGCTACTTTTGTCCGAGTCCGGGCTGTCAATGTCTCCAACGACGGCGATGTGGTCCGACGCTGGGCCTTGCTGGGCAAAGGCATTGCATACAAATCCTACTTCGACGTGGCCCAGGATATTGCCCGTGGCCACCTACGCACTCTCTGCAACGACTGGCTGGGCGAAAACACCCCCCTGTATTTGCTGGCTGCCGGACGGCAGCAAATTACCCCCTTGCTGCGCCAGTTGCATCAGTTCATGCTGGAACGCCTGGAACGCTGGGACCAGCAAGCCCATCTGCCGAAAAAGCACACAGGAACGACGATGAACGTCTAGGATATCGACCCAAGGCCGTCATCCTGCCTTGCTCTAATTCGATCGACCCTTTCCCCAACATCAGTGACAAGGCTATCGAATCATGAGACATGTGCACACGGCCCGCTCCGCCTCCCAGCGGCCCGACTTTTCCTATTCCTCTGAAAATTCCCATCCAGGCAACCATGAGCTGCCCTTCCAAGGCCCGTCCCGGCCTGTTTTTGGCAAACCCGGCCTGCTCAAAGCCCTCGCAGTGGCCACCCTGTCGGCTACCTTGGCCGCTTGCGGCGGATCTGGAACAGGCAGCGGTTCGGAGGCTGAGCCCGAAACCCCTGTCAACCCCGACAAACCGGATACCCCCAGCACCCGCCACGCTCTGATCATCAATCTGGACGGGGCAAGCTATCAAGCCGTGCAACATGGCATTGCCGCTGGCAGTCTGCCCAATCTGGCCAAGCTGCATGTGCAGTTGGCCTACAGCGGAGGCGTCGCCGGTACCCCCAGCCAACAAGCCAATCTGGATATGCCCAGTTGGGCCAGCCTGCTGACTGGAACCTGGGCCAACCGCCACGGTGTGGTGTCTACCGCGCCGGATCAGGTACTGCATCAAAACAGCCTGTTCCACTCCGAGCAAAACGGACAAAATGCGGCTGCCGTGGCATCCACAGGCTTGGCACACTTGCTCAAGGCCGACCACGATGCCGAGCGTCTGAATCAACTGGCCGACTGTTCCACGCAAACCGTTACCCTGTCCTGTGTGTCCAGCCAGGCCCTGACGATGATTGAAGGGGACTACCGCAAGGTTCTGGTTCAGTACCGCGCTGCCAAAGATGCCGCGCTGGATTTCGGAATTGAGTCGCCGGGCTACAACGCGACCTTAAGCAAGCTGGACAAGGAAATCGGAACCTTGCTGGATGCCGCCGCCAAGCAAAAAGACCGCGAGTGGCTGGTAATCGTGACCGGCAACCATGGCCTGAGCGAACACGGTCAGGATAATGGCTTGCCCTTGCTGCCCCAGTCCACCACCTTCCTGGCCATCAATCAGGCCGTCAACACAGGGGAACATGGCATTGGCGCCAGCGTGCCCGCTACGCTGCCCGAACTGTATCAGTACAACAGCCTGGTCGATGTGGCCCCTACCATCATGCAGTATCTGGACAAACTACCCCCGGCAGCCGACTACAAACTCGATGGCAGCAGCCTGCTAGGCCCACAAGCGGTTACAGGCCTGCAGGCCACGGTGCTGGACAACCACTCCTCTGCCGTTGCGATCAAACTGAACTGGACAGCCCCTGCCGATGTCCCCATCGATATTTTGCGGGATGGCCAGGTAATCGCTGCACGCCTGCCGGCTGGCACACAAAGTTATACCGACAACCAGGCCACCACGGGTCTGTCTGACCGGGGTACCTACCAATTTGACTACACCGTGCAGGCCGGTTCAGGCACCGATGCCGCCTGGCGCAGTCTGTTCAGCCCGCCTATCTCGTACCTGCCACCCGTCCCCCTGGAAGCTTCCCTGCTCAATGGCTTGGTCTCCTACTACCCCTTCAGCGCCACGTTGCCACCTGTGGACGCGCAAAAAAACAGCACCATGGCACCGGCCTCCAACGACCTGCCCAATGCGGCGGGCCTAGTCGTGCCCGGTCCTTTTACCGGCACACATGGCTTGCTGGTCGACACCCACTATGTCACCGAAGAAGGCCTGGAAGGCTATCGGATGACGCCTGCCCAGGGCTTTGACATTTCCACAGGCAGCAACCCGCAATTCACGATTGGTTTTTGGTACCAGGTGCCCCAGTGCATTGATCGCAATAACGTCACGGTCTTGTCCAACAAGAACTATGTCAGCGGCGCCAATGCCGGTGTTGCCATTGGCTTGTTCAACAGTGGCATCCAGAACCAGTGTGGCATTGCCTTCAATATTGGCTCGGGTGGTGTACGTGCCGACGGCCCGACCAATCCCTACACCCAGATTCCAGTAGGCACCTGGGTACACCTTGCTTTCTCGGTCGACGGTGTTGCCAAAACCATGAACATGCGCGTGTTTGACCCCTCTACCGAACAGGTCACACATGTGGCTACCAACAAATCCACGGGTGCTGTTGATGTCTCCAAGCTCTCGCCCTACCCACAATGGGGCATTGGCGACGATGGCACCGGCACGTTCCTGATGAACAAATGCAATGGCTCGGTCACACCTCCCTATACGGTCGGCAAATGCTCGACTGCCCCGCCCACCCAGCAAATGTTTGGGGATCTGGCCATGTGGAACCGTGTTCTGAGCGATCAGGAGCTGAGCTCGATCTACTGGTCCAAGAAACCCCTGTCCAGCCTGAGCACACACTAAACGAGGCCACCATGAACGTTCTTGACTTACGCGCTGTGCGCAGCGCCCTGGCCGTCGGTATGACTGCCTTGCTATTGAGCGCCTGCAGTGACGGGGGCTCCAGCGCAGCCGAGCCGCCACCCAGCACAGGTGGCTCGAGCAGCGAGCAGGTGCCTATTGTGACGCCGCCAGCCACAGGCTCTCAAGGTGAGCAAGGCACTGACCTGGACACGCCGCCCACCCCGAACTCGCAATTGGACTGCGCACCTTAAGCGCAAGGCAGCCAGGCACGACAGAAGTCCTTGCCTGGCTCCACTCCAACCATTTATCGACAAGGCTTTCCCCATGACTCACATCAATCGCCGTAATTTTCTGCGACTGGCTGCCAGTGCGGCCGCTTTGGGCCCCTTTCCGCCTGCTATTCAAAAGGCGCTGGCTATCCCCGCCAATAACGCCACAGGAACCATCAATGACGTGGAGCACGTCATTATCCTGATGCAGGAAAACCGCTCTTTTGATCACTATTACGGCACCATGCCAGGCGTGCGCGGTTTCAGCGACCGCATCACCATCCCGATGGCATCGGGCGAATCGGTCTGGCGTCAGCAAGGTAGCAACGGCATGGTTCAACCCTATTATCTGGATGCCAGCAAAGGCAACGCCTTGCGGGTCGGCGGCGCACACGACTGGAACGATCAGCAAGAGGCCTGGGATGGCGGTCGCATGGCGGACTGGCCCAAGGCCAAGTACACCAACGTCGCCATGGGCTATCTGAAAGAGTCCGATCTGCCCTTTCACTGGTCGCTGGCCAATGCCTTTACCGTTTGCGACGCCTACCACACCTCTATCAATACCGGCACCTTCACCAACCGCATGTTCTTGTGGAGTGGCAGTAACGGCGCCAATCTGATTGGCCGCGCCTGCGTGACCAACTCCAACTGGGGGCGCCTGGGCCCGTCCGAAGAGGGTCTGAACTGGACAACGTACCCAGAACGTCTGCAAGAAGCCGGCGTGCGCTGGAAGGTGTACAACCGCCCCGGCAACAACAGCAACAACAACCAGCTCGTGGCCTTTGCTTCCTACCGCAAGGTCAATGAGGAGCTGGCCGCACTGGGCTCCCCTGATGCCACCTACTCCCATCAAATGGAAGCCCACTCCCCCCTGTACAAGGGCTTTGGCAACACCATGCCTGACGGTGGTTTTTTGCAAGCCATTGCCGATGACATCGAAATGGGCCAATTGCCACAGGTCAGCTGGATTGTGGCCCCCGGCCCCTACAGCGAACACCCCAGCATGGGCGTGCCCGGTCAGGGAGCCTGGTATCTGGAACGGCTGCTGAACATTCTGACCGACAAGCCCGAGATCTGGAGCAAGACTGTCCTGATCGTGAACTACGACGAGAACGACTGCTTCTTTGACCACATGCCCCCACCCGCCCCACCATGGCGCAACCGGGATGGTTCGTTGGAAGGCAAATCCACGGTCGATGTCTCCAATGAGTACTACACCATGCCGGCTCCTGACGGGGACTCCCGCAAGGTCGCACCCGATGGTCGCCCTTTTGGGGCCGGCCCACGTCTGCCCACCCTGATTATTTCCCCGTGGAGCGTGGGTGGCTGGGTCAACTCCCAACAGTTTGACCACACCTCGGTACTACGCTTTCTGGAGCAGCGTTTTGGTGTGCAAGAGCCCAATATCAGTCCTTGGCGTCGCGCCGTATTCGGCGATATGCGTTCCTGCTTCGATTTCAAATCCCCCAATGCCTCCAAACCCGCATTGAACCCTGCGCCCACACGTGACCAGGCCGATGCCACCCTGCGCCAGCAAGCCAGCGCAGGCAAGGTGCCCATGCCCCCTGTTGGCACGGAGCCCATGCCCACCCAGGATTTAATGCTGCGCCCTTCACGCGCCCTGCCTTACCAATTGCACACCAGCGCCAATGTAGACCTGGACAAAGAGCAGGTCTGGCTAACGTTCAGCAATACCGGCACGCAAGGTACCGTGTTCCATGTGTACGACAAGCTGCAGCTCTCGGACTACCCACGCCGCTTTACGGTGGAAGCCAACAAGATCATCTCGGATGCCTGGACCGTTCACGCGGATCACAAGGGCAACTACAGCCTGTGGGTGTTGGGGCCAAACGGCTACCATCGCCACTTCAAGGGCAACATCCACGACTTGCGCCAAGGCCCCAAACCAGAAGTACGCGTGTGCTACGAGCCCAAGGCCAATGCCGTCTCCTTGACCATCATGAATATGGGCGATCAGCCCGCGACCATCACGGTAACTGCCAACGCCTATCGTGAGGATGGCCCCTGGGTCTACACCGTTGATCCGGGCATGCAAATTGATGCACGCTGGTCGCTGGAAATCTCAGGCAACTGGTACGACTTCACCGCCACCATGGGTGAGTCCTTCGAGCGCCGCTTTGCCGGTCGCCTGGAGACTGGCCGGGATGGCATCAGCGACCCAGCCATGGGTGTCGCACGCTAGTCATACTGCTCAGGCACAATGACAAGGTCCGTTCCGGCACGATCTGTTAGAGAAGTACGATGACGCTCAACCAACTACGGGCCTTCGTCATGGTGGCCCAGCACGGCGGCTTTTCAGCCGCCGCGCGGGCCTTGAACATGAGCCACACCACACTCAGCTCACAAATTCAAATCATTGAACGCGAATACGGGGCCGAGCTGTTTCACCGCCGTGGCCGACGCGTCGAGCTGTCTACCCTGGGGCTGGAAATGCTGCCCATGGCCAGACGCATGATCTCGCTGGAATCAGACATGCGCCAGATGCTCGATGGCAGTGGCAAACTGCATTACGGCACCTTGAAGCTGGGTGCCGTCAGCCCCTATCACGTCACCGAGCTGATCGCATCCTTTCATGCCGTGTATCCGCGCATCAAACAGTCCGTCAAACTAGGCAACTCGGAATTGGTACTGGACGATCTGGATCAATACATCTGCGATGTTGGTGTGGTCGCCAGTTGCCAGCCACAGCGCCGCTATTACATGCAACCTTACGCTCGCTACCCGGTCATCGCCTTTGTGCGCCAAGACCACCCTTTCGCCCGACGCAATAACATTGCACTGGAGGAGCTGGCCGGTGAGCCCTTGCTGATGCGCGAAGAAGGCTCAACAACCCGCAAGGCACTGGAAGACGCCTTGCACGAACGCAAGATCAAGGTAGATGTGGCCATGGAAATAGGCAGCCGCGAAGCCCTGCGCGAATCGGTTATTCGCGGCTTGGGAGTGGGCACGGTCTCCGAATCCGAATACGTACCAGACCCGCGCTTGCGTGTGGTGCGTATTCAAAACGAGCCGGTCTGGACGCAGATCCACGTCTGCTGTTTGCACGAGCGTCGGGAATCTCGTTTGGTCGCTGCCTTTTTTGATGCCATCGCTCATCATCAAAGCGCCCTGCCCGTCGCCAGTACCGCTGCCTGAACAACAAGCAGACAACAAAAAGGGCGGGGCTTGTCGCCCCGCCCTTCTTATTAACCAGGCCTGATTCAATGCCCCCACAGAATCAGGGTGTCTCGCCTTGCGCCAGACGTTCCTGGATCGCCAGCACCACAGCCGGAAAATCGGCTACGGTTTCAATCACATAATGAGCACCAGACTGACGCAAACGTTCACTGGCACGCTCGACTCGTGCTTGTACCTCTGCCGGATCCGTTTGGGCCAGTTCCTCCAGGGACAAACCCACCTCGTTACCCGACAGGCTCAAACCTACCGTCCACATCCCGGCACGGCGGCCTTCTTCAATACCCGGCACGGTATCGTCCACTTTGATGCAGCGGCGCACATCGCCCACACCCAGAGCCAGAACATTGGCCAGCGCCATGAACGGGCCGGGTCGGCCACCAGCAGGCAACTCGTCACCGGCAATAATGCAATCTGGAGCAATGCCCTGGCTGGCTGCAGCAGGCAACAAAACATCCAGCACCTGACGTGGATAACCCGAGCACGAACCAATTTTGATACCTTTGGCACGCAATTGCTCCAGCACCGCCGCCGCACCTTCAATCGGGGCCGAATATTCCGCTACCTTCTCGATCTGCATGGGCATGAAACGCTCGTAGATGGCGTCAATGTCGGCATCCGTAGAGGCGCGCTCGAACTGAGCCAGCCACTGATCCTGAATCGACTCGGTGGCCAGCAAAGTACGGATGTGATCCCGTTTGGACAAGCCCATCGGGCCGCGTGCCTGCTCCAGGCTGATTTGAATGCCAAAAGTGGCAAAAGCATCTACAAAAATCTGTGTCGGTGCCAAGGAGCTGAAATCGACCAGCGTGCCTGCCCAGTCAAAAATAACGGCTTCGACCTTGTCCGACATCAGCGTATTGAGCGCATTGAAATTCTGAGTCATTGTTTGCAACCTTCAGTCCTAAAAACAAGCCAGCTTGAAAACCGACTTATACCTGCACTGCATCCAGAGCATGTGCACCAATAAAATTACGTCCGCGTGGTCCTTGCATTGCCTGGACAATGCGTTGTTGCCACTGTTCGGGCGATACCCCGTAGCTGGCCGGGTCCGTGCTGACTCCCAGGCCTTGCAAAAAACCGCTCAAGGCCAAGACAGCTTGCGGGCCGTTGCGAGCATCAAAAATCGACAATAAAAACTGATCCAACTGCTCATCCTGTCCCAAGGCCATCTGCATGACATGCGGCAAACTAAAAGAGCAGGCAATCCCGTGTGGCAAGCCCTGCTCCAGAGTCAGGTCGTAGGACAGAGAGTGCGCCAGAGCCGTCTTGGTATTGGAGAAAGCCAGACCCGCCATCGCTGCTGCCACAGCCAGTTGAGCACGCAGCTCCAGGTTGGACAGGTCCTGCATCAGCAAAGGCAGACTGCTGATCACTTGTCGTGCCGCCGATACCGCCAGGCTGGCCGATACGGGATTACGATTCACGTTCCATAAGGACTCCAGCGCATGCGACAAAGCATCCAGACCACTGGCCAAGGTAACGCCAGCAGGCAGGCTGCACATCAGGGCCGGATCAATAATCGCGGCCTGAGGCCAGGTCCAGGGCAGATGCAGGGAGTACTTGCGCCCCTGCCCCTTATCCCAAATTGTTGCCCAGGGGGTCACTTCGCTCCCGGTTCCTGCCGTGGTGGGCACGGCAATCAGGCTGCGCACCCGCCCTGGAGGCTGGCTCAGGCTGGTGTTGCCCGACAAGCAGTCGAGCAGTTCGGCAAACGTCCCCGAAGGGGTGCTGGTCAACATGGCTTTGGCGCAATCAATCACGCTGCCGCCTCCCAAGGCAATAATGCACTCGGCCTCGGGGTAGTCGCGCCACAGACGCTCGTACAACGGCGCCAACCAGGACACATCCGGATTGGGCTGAATATCGGTTTCAATCGCAACCAGTTGCTCACCCAGCAAGGCTTGCAGACGCTCGCACTGTCCCAGCTCGCGTGCCTGCGGGAAGGCAATCAGAATGGCCCGGCGGCCACCCAAGCGTTCGGGCAAACGCTCGAAAGCGCCATTGCCAGCATCAATCTGAACGGGATTGAAAAAATGCCACATAAGAATCTCGAATAAAAACGGCGATCAATCGCGGCCGTTGTTGCGAATAGCCTCGCGCAGGCGATTGGAAATCAGGTCAGCCACTACTACCATCACCGTAATGACCACGATGCAGGTTGCCGTTTCCTGGTACTTGAACAGTTTCAGACTGCTGACCAGCTCAAAGCCCAAACCACCGGCCCCCACCATACCCAGCACAGTCGCCGAACGCAGATTGACCTCAAAGCGATACAGAATCACCGCAATCCACGCCGTAATCACCTGAGGCAACACCCCGAACACAATGACTTGCAAGGGGCGCGCACCCGTCGCACGCAAGGCATCCAACGGACCCTGGTCAATCTCTTCTATGCTTTCCGCAAAAAACTTGCCCAGCATCCCCACGCCGTGTACCGCCAACGCCAGCACACCGGGGAAAGGACCCAGCCCGACTGCAGCCACAAACACCAAAGCCAGAATCAGCTCGTTGATACTGCGTATCACGTTCAGACTTTGTCGGGTAAAACTGTACAGATACCGGTTGACATTCAAGTTACGGGCCGCCAGAAACGACACCGGAACGGCTCCCAGCACACCTAATACCGTGCCCCAAATCGCGATCTGAATCGTCTCGATGGCAGGCGGGACCAGACTGCCCAAAATGCTCCAGTCTGGCGGGAAGGTACGGCTTAGAAAATCGGCAATCTGCGGCAGGCCAGCGGCAAACTCGGCGGCGCTCAATTGTGCGCCTTGCGCACTCCACTGCAGCCCTACGACAATCGCCGCGACCAACAAAGCCGTGGTGACCCAGCTTTTAACACTCGTAGGCGTGGACATGACCCAGGAATACTTGTGTTCCATGATCAGGCTCCCTTGGTCGCAATGGTCAGTGGTTCGTTCAGGAAGGAGGCAGCGGCCTCATTTGCCTCTTGGGAGTGCGCACCGCCCTGCCCTGGCTCCGGACCGGGATAAATACGGGCTAAATCATCTTCCGTCATCAAGTCGGGGGCACCGTTGTACACCACCCGACCATGGGCCAGGCCCACAATACGGTCGGCAAACTCACGGGCGTAATCGACCTGATGCAGGTTGCACACCACGGTAATACCCAGTTCCCGACTGGCGTCGTGCAAATAACGCATCACCAGACGGGCTGTCTTAGGGTCCAGGCTGGCAACCGGCTCATCAGCCAGAATGATGCGGGGGCGCTGAGCCAGCGCGCGGGCAATGCCCACACGCTGACGCTGGCCACCCGACAAGGAATCCGTGCGGGCCTGGGCTTTATGCGCCAGTCCCACCCGCTCCAGACATTCTTTGGCCAGGGCAATATCAGCACGGCTGAACAGTTGCAGGATCGAGCTCCACACCGGAACCGCCCCCAAACGCCCAGTCAATACATTGCGCAGCACTGACAAACGAGGCACCACATCGTGATGCTGGAAAATCATGGCAACCTGGCGGCGCAATGCCCGGGTATCCTGAGCCGACATGGCATCAATCCCAGCCACTGACATCTCGCCCGTATCGGCCTGTGCCAACCGGTTCATACAGCGCAACAAGGTGGACTTGCCCGCGCCGGACTGCCCCAGCACAACCAGAAACTCACCGGCCTGTGCATCCATATCCACACCGCACAGGACATCATTGGAACCATAACTTTTGTTCAGGCCACGCAAACGGATCATTTCATGCTCCGCAGATCCAGGTTCAGCACCTTGGCGGTATCACGTACCACGTTGTAAGCGGCATCATTGGTGGCCTGAAAACCATTCAACATACCCTGATCACCCCAAGGTACATCTTTGATGTTGGCCAAGGCCTTGGCCACTTTCTCTTTCACGCTGGGATCCAGATCCTTGCGCCAGACCATGGGCGACTCGGGAATATCGTTGGAAGACCACACCACTTTCAAATCATCCTGAGCCAATTGGCCTTTGGAAATCGCGCTGGCGTAAATGCGGTCGGCCACCGCAGCAGCATCCACTTTTTTGTTGGCTACCGCCAGCAGGCTGGCATCGTGCGAACCGGAAAACACCACGCGGGAGAACAACTCTTCAGGCTTGTAGCCATCGTTTTCCAGACCGGCTTTAGGGAACAGGTGGCCGGACGTGGAGCTGGGGTCTACAAAGGCGAAGGTGCGATCTTTCAACTGATCCACATTGTCGATCCCGCTATCGGCACGCACCACGATCAGGCTCTTGTAGGCGCTTTTCCCTGTTTTCTTGGTCACAGCGACCGCGAAGGCTTCTACATCCGCCACCGTGCTGGCCAGCACGTAAGAAAACGGCCCCAGATAGGCAACGTCCAGCTTCTTGGCACGCAGGGCTTCGATAATGCCGTTGTAGTCCGTAGCCACAAAAGGCTCGACCTTCATGCCGGATTCGCGCTCCAGTTGTTCAATCACCTGCTTGCTCGATTCGATCATGGCCTGCGAGTCTTCGGCAGGAATAAGACCAATCGTCAGGGTGTCCTGGGCGGCCTGGGCGGCCGTCCCAAACACCGAGAAGATCATCGTGGCGGCGCTTGCCGCAATGAAAGAGCGGCGGGCTGTCTGAAATACGTTCTTGTTCACGGCAGTCGTCCTTAAGGTTGGTAGGAGGAATACCGACATAGTAGAAAGATCACATTGCCTTCATATTATCGATTTAAGATTCAAAACATCAGTTATCTATAGATGGAGTCTATATGTCTGCTGCACGCCTGCGTGCCTTTCTGGCGGTTGCCCGACATGGCAGTTTCAGCGCCGGGGCCCGCGCCCTGGGATTGGCCCAGCCCACCGTGACCAAGCAAGTACAGGGGCTGGAACAACAACATAATGTGGAGCTATTTCACCGCCGGGGGCGTGGCGTTCAGCTAACCCAGGTGGGGATGGCACTGCTGCCGGTCGCGCAGCAACTGGGGGCCCTGGAAGTGGATGCCTTCAACCTGCTGCATGACAGTGGGAAACTGCATGTAGGCCGACTGCGTATTGGCGCAGTCGGCCCTTTTCATGTCATTGAGATGGTCGAGGCCTACCACCGGCTGTTTCCCGGCGTGGACATCTCGATTCATATGGGAAACTCGGCACAGGTGCTGGCCGATCTGGCCGACTACGCCACCGATATTGCCGTGCTGGCCGGAGCCAGCGAGGACCCGGCCTTTCATACCGAACACTACGCCAGCCATGCTGTCATTTTGTTCGCCCCCTTGTCGCATCCTTTGGCCCAACACGACAGCGTGCCCTTAGCGGCCTTGCAGGACGCTCCCTTGCTGCAGCGGGAATCAGGCTCGACCACACGGGCCTGCCTGGAAGCAGCACTGGAAAAAGAAAATATCCGGCCCCGCGCCGTCATGGAAATTGGCAGCCGGGAAGCCTTGCGTGAAGCCGTCGCCCGAGGGCTGGGTGTGGGGACGGTGTCCGAGGCAGAGTTCATCCCGGACCATCGCTTCAAAGCAGTTCGTATTCAGGGCGATCCCGTTCGCACCGACACGTATTTGTATTGCCTGACCGAACGCCGTGAGAGCCGAATGATCACACAATTTTTCACCGAGGCTTTGGGATTACGCAAGCAAATACAAACGCCGACATAGACGTATTTGTGAGCTTTCGGCTACTGTGCGTAAGAAGGCCATGACAGTCAGCGATGTGTTTCGTCCATTTTCTGCGCGTAGACTCACCGTCTGAAGGCCCGTCAGTTCTGTTTGATTGACCCCCAGGGAGGACGAAAACCATGCTTGGCATGATGATGAATACCCCGCTGTTAGTGTCATCCATACTGCGTCATGCGGCCAACTACCACGCAGACCGCGAAGTTGTCTCACAAACGGTCGAAGGCCATATCCACCGCTACACCTATGCAGACCTGTCCAAGCGCAGCCAAAAACTGGCCAATGCGCTTCAGAAAATGGGCTTGCAGCCAGGGGACCGCGTCGGCACCCTGGCCTGGAATGGCTATCGTCATCTGGAGCTGTATTACGGCGTCTCAGGCTCCGGGCTCGTGTGTCACACCATCAACCCGCGCCTGTTTCAGGATCAAATCGGCTACATCATCGAACACGCTGGCGACAGCGTCCTGTTTGCCGACCTGAACTTCATGCCGATTCTGGAAGCCCTGGCCGATCAGTTGTCCAAGCTGAAAGCCGTGGTCATCATGACGGACGAAGCGCACATGCCCAAGTCGGATCTGCTGCCTAATCTGACCTGCTACGAAACCCTGATTGCCAGCGAGTCAGATGAATTTGACTGGCCGGTGTTTGACGAGAACACGGCATCGGGCCTGTGCTATACCTCCGGCACCACCGGCAACCCCAAGGGCGTGCTCTACAGCCATCGCTCCACCATCTTGCATGCCTTTGCCTTGAGCATGCCCGATGCCCTGTGCCTGTCGGCCTCCGACACCATCACCCCTATCGTGCCCATGTTCCACGTCAACGCCTGGGGCCTGCCCTACGCCGCCTTGATGGTGGGCGCCAAGCTGGTCTTGCCCGGCCCTAAACTGGATGGCGCCAGCCTGCACACCTTGTTTGAAAGCGAAGGGGTCACCATGACGGCTGGTGTACCAACGGTCTGGCTGGGCCTATTGGACTGGATGCAGGCCAATGGCAAAACCTTCAGCAGCCTGCAACGTCTGGTCATTGGCGGTTCATCTGCACCACCCGTCATGATTACCCGCTTCCAGAAGCTGGGCGTCAACGTGCGCCACGCCTGGGGCATGACTGAAACCAGTCCGGTCGGCCTGGCCGCGGCCTTGCTGCCCCAGCACGAAGCCCTGCCTGAAAAAGAAAAACTCAAGCTGCTGGCCAAGCAAGGTCGTCCGCTATTCGGGGTCGAGTTCCGCGTAGATGGCGACGATGGTCAACCCATTGCGCGCGACGGCAAAATGTTTGGTGCCATGATGGTGCGCGGCCCCTGGATTGCCAGTGCTTACTTCAACAGCAAGGACTCTTCCGCCCACACGGAAGATGGTTGGTTCAATACCGGCGATGTGGTCACTATTGATAAAGACGGCTTTATCCAGATCGTGGACCGCACGAAAGACGTGGTGAAATCCGGGGGCGAATGGATCAGCTCAATTGAGCTGGAAAACATTGCTCAGGCTCACCCGGCCATCAAGGAAGCCGCCGTGGTGGCCAAGCCCGACGAACGCTGGGGCGAGCGCCCGGTTCTGGTGGTGCAATTGCAAGACGATGCCACCTTCACCAAGCAGGACATGATTGATCTGTTCACAGAACAAGTCTCCAAATGGAGCATTCCTGACGAACTGATCGTGGTCGATGAGCTGCCCCACACGGCAACCGGCAAGCTCTTGAAAACCGCTATTCGCAAGCTGATTCAGGA
Organism: Alcaligenes faecalis; assembly: GCF_041521385.1. NCBI lineage: Bacteria > Pseudomonadati > Pseudomonadota > Betaproteobacteria > Burkholderiales > Alcaligenaceae > Alcaligenes > Alcaligenes faecalis. The sequence goes on from NZ_CP168006.1 coordinate 1,584,352, forward strand.
AGATCTGGACAGGCTGGCTGCGCAAAACAAAGTGGTTTAAGCAACGCCCAAGCAGACGTCAAACCACGCGTCTGACAGCACAATCAAGGAGCCGGTCTAGGCGGCCTTGATATGCGATGGCAAACTGCCCTCCGAAGGTTTGGATAGTGATCCAACTTTCGGGGGGCAGTTTTTTTGCTTTTACCTTTACCGTCACCTTTGCCAGAACCAGAGACATAGGCTTGGGTTCTGGCTATGGCTATGGCTATGGCTATGGCCGCTCAGTTTCAAGGCACTTAGCACTGAAATGGCAGGGCTTTTGTGAAGAACACCGCTTTAGCAGCAGCCTGAACATCATTCATTTTGTGCAAATGGAAGGCTCAGACTGCTGCGGTTGCTGCTGTGGCGGCGGTGACTGTTGCCAACCCACTTCTTTCCTGCAACTTACCCACGGCATTCAAACTGCTGCTGGCCAGCCTCAACCACAGGCCCTTTTCAAGGATGAATGGGCGTGGGGATATCCCAAATATTGAGATCTGCGTGCTCACGCTCCCACGCTCTTACAGAGAACTTGGCGCGGTTGAACAGGCCCAGATAGTTTTCATAGCGAATCTTGTTGCCAACTTCCACAGGCAGTTCTCCCAGGAAGTCCCTCATCTTGGACAAGTCCGCGTGATACTGGTCTGGCGACATCAAGCCACCCGGCGTCACCGAGGTGGGAGGGGTCGATTCAAAACGGTTACGCGTGAAGATCACCACATCCGAGCCCCACAGAATCCGGTTTTGGTATTCATTGAAGAAATTCAGCCAATCCTGGCGACTGGGCATACCCGGCTCGGGATTCAGCATGTAGTCCTGCACCAGATCCCAGGAAATATCGGTAGACCAACTTGAGCAAGCATCCAGCACTTTCTTGACGCGCGTAAGGTGATCATGAGTCGGTTTCACAAAACGTCCCAAGCCGGTATGCGCCCACACCACTCTGGCCTTGGGTGCATGTCCGCACACATGCTTCAAACCGTCCACATAGTCCTGGTCGGGATAAGCCTGCTCCAGCTCGCCCTGATAATTAACCTCTACCCGGTACATATCGTTGTGCAAAATGGCGACCAGGCCAATTTCCTCAATCGTTTTGAACAGATACGCCAGGGATTCGGAATAGAGCGACACCTTGCTGCCATCGCCCGCATCCGGTGGCAAGGGCACGGAAGGTGCCTTGGTTTGTTCTACGGTTTCACCAGCCAGCTTGCCCGACACCAGCTCTTTGTGAATGGTGAATTCACCCACCCCGGAAAACACCCCTGGGAAACTGAGCACGGCACGCTTGATATGTTGCGAGGCATAAACATCCATCGGATTGAACGCCGTGATCATGACGTCCAGCTTTTCCTGATACTGAGCAGGCAACTGCTCGTACTCACGTGCAAACATGGCATCGACAAAGGAGTAGTAATACAGGTCTGCCTTGGGGCCAATATAGTAGTTGGGGCCGTACATCTGATTGCCTGGCCCCTGAGACTGATAGAGCTCGAACCCGTCCCAACGCTGCTGCAAAGGAATAGGCATGATGGTCGAGCGCACAATCTGCTGCAGATTGCCACGCATATACCGTTCTGCATATTCCTTTAAAGGAATCCCCTGCATGGCATAGTTGGATGCATGAAAATGGACGTCCGCATAAAGCTGGCTGGTATCCAGCCTGGGCTCCTGGCTTTGAGCCATGGCATGGCCCTGCAAGGCAGCCAATAAAATCAGACCGTAACCCGCTACTGTTTTTGCGTTTATATGATGACAAGTCATTCGTGTCTCCCTATCTACAAGTCGTGTGCGAAACCTGATACTGCAACTTGTCGATAATACCCAGAGACCCATCAATAAATGACAAAAAATAACAGATATTCTTTTTGAATCTTTATTTATATTATTTTCTATCTCTTTAAATTTTCAATATTAATTGCCGTACAAAAAAAATATCATCACAATAAAAAAACAAAACCCAAACAGGATTTCAAAAAACAATTAACAACAACTTATTAAGGCTTGAACAATCAGGCTATTCCCACCGCTTGGCTCTCCAGCTCAACGCCATCAAGCACGCCGCCCCTAGGAGACAGAATTGGCAAAGAGAAGTGAGGCGCCCAGGCCCAGCAAGGCTGCACCAATCACCTTGTCCAGCACCTCTTGCCGAGCCAGCATGGCCGCCCGCAGGCGCTTGTTTGAAAATACCAGGGCCACAATGCTGAACCAGACCCAATGCGCGAAGGACATCCAAAAACCATAAGCAAAGTTCAACCAGAATGGCGCACCCGGCTGCACCAACTGGGTAAACGTCGCCACCACAAACAACATGGTTTTCGGATTCAGGGCATTGGTTAAGAAACCCATACCAAAAGCCTGCCAAGCCGTGGGCACACGACCCACCGCGCCATCAGTATCAAGCGCGGTGCGATTACTGAAGGACTGATAGCCCAGGTACATCAGATACGCCGCCCCCACCACTTTCATCACCCAAAAAAGAGTCGGGGATTGCGTAATCAGGATCGCCACGCCCAGCACGGTGTAGACCACATGCACCTGCACGCCGGCCGCAATGCCCAAGGCTGAAATCAGACCCGTCTTGCGACCAAAGGAATAACCATTGCGCGTGACCATGGCAAAGTCCGGGCCTGGGCTGATCACAGCCAGGATAGTGATAGTGGCAACCGCCAACAGTTCATGCATATTTAACAAGCCTAAGTTTGATGAAATCGGCGTTATGAATGACTACAAAGGCAGCCAAAACGCAGTACTGGTCCTACACTCTTGACAAGGAGTGCAGCCTTGCCAACGGGACAACAATCTGCAAAAAGCAGTTTTGTCAGAAACAAAGCATCTCTTCGGATGAGTTATGATTTCATCGGACTTTCAAGACATTTCTATTCCCGGCCCGAAAAATTAACTCCCCGCCAAGAACAGAAAAAATCAATCAAAAAGAAAATTAACTTCCTGTTCACATCAGCCCTGACAGGATGTCATTATTGATAATCCTGTGCTAATTTAAAAACGATAATTACTGCGTCACTTCTGTGAGTTTTCATCGACCATGCAAATCCCCAACCTCACGGCCTTTCGCTACTTCGATACGGCGGCCCAGACAGGCAGTTTTGTGCAGGCAGCCCAGTTGCTTCATGTCACGCACGGCGCGGTCAGCCGACAAATTCGTGCACTGGAAGAATCGCTGGGGGTAGAACTGTTTGAAAGACGCAATCGGGCCGTATTTCTGACGCCCGCAGGCCGCCAGCTTTTGCACGTTACCGCCCCCATGTTTGAGCGCCTGGAAGATGTGGTTTACCAACTGCAGCAAACCCAGCGCGAACATGCTCTGGTCGTCTCCTGCGAGCCCACTATTGCCATGAAGTGGCTGATCCCGCGTTTGGGAGCTTTCCACGCTCTGCACCCCAATATCACCGTGCACCTGATTACAGCCGGAGGGCCAGTGAACTTCGCACAAATGGGGGTGGATCTGGCGATACGCCGCGACGACTTTCACTGGGCGGACTCGGTCTGCGGCCTGAAGTTGTGCGAAGAGATGATAGGGCCAGTCTGCCAGCCTCACTACCCACACACGCAGGACACCGCCAAGCAGGTATTGATACAAAGCAGCTCCCGCCCCCAGGCTTGGGCCACATGGGCACGGATCAGCGGCAACTCCCTGCGATCCGCCCGCAAACTGGAGCTGGAACATTTTTACTTATGCATTCAGGCCGCCCTGTCCGGACAAGGCATGGCGATTGTGTCGCGTCTGATGGTGGACGACGAATTACAAAGCGGCCAGCTCATCGCCCCGCAAGGCTTCATCCCTGACGGCTCGGCCTACTACCTGCTCTCCCCGCAGGCACTGGATCAAAACCCGCGTGCGGACATATTTGCCGATTGGTTGAGCGAACAATTGGCTTAGCTCTGCTTAATCCTGCTCGGCTCATAAGCAGGACAAGACTCTTTACGGCGCTACCCCAAAACACAATCATGCCGTTGCCGTCCAAATAGACAAGTAGTCTGAAAAAAACACCAGTATGCAAATAAACTATTCAATAATTCTTGAATTATTGTATTATCTACCTATGGAAGAATCTCAAGTTATCCGCTCTCTGGCCGCCTTGGCCCACGAAGCCCGCCTGCGGGTATTTCGCGCACTGGTTGTAGCCGGCCCGTCCGGGCTAACACCCGGCACCTTGGCTGAACAGTTAGGTATCGCCCCCAATACCCTGTCCTTTCATTTGAAAGAACTCCATAACGCCGGCTTGATTCATGGAGAACGACAAGGCCGCAACCTGCTCTACAGCGCGACTTTTCCCACCATGAACACGCTGATCGCCTACCTGACTGAGAACTGCTGCCAGGGTGAAAGCTGCATCACAGCACCCAACGCATGCCCCCCCCCCTAAAAAAGTCGACGTAACACCGACTCAGCCCAGCGGGCCACTTATTGGCCTAACACCCAAGGTCTGACCACCTGCTCATCTTTACACGTATTGCCATGACCACATCTGTCCTGATTTTCCTTGCCACCCTGATTTTGGTCATCTGGCAGCCCAAAGGTTTAGGCATAGGCTGGAGCGCCTCTCTGGGAGCGGCCGCTGCCCTGCTTTCAGGCGTGGTGCAGTGGAGCGATCTGGCTGTGGTGTGGAGCATCGTCTGGAATGCAACCGCGACTTTCATAGCGATCATTATCATTAGCCTGATACTGGATGAAGCCGGCTTCTTTGAGTGGGCCGCCCTGCATGTTGCCCGCTGGGGAGCAGGCAATGGGCGCAGGCTTTTTGCCTTTATCGTGATTCTGGGCGCCGCCGTTTCTGCCCTGTTTGCCAACGACGGCGCTGCCCTGATTCTGACGCCTATCGTCATGGCCATGCTGCTGGCCTTGGGCTTTTCGCCCGCGGCGACCTTGGCGTTTGTCATGGCAGCCGGGTTTATTGCCGACACGGCCAGCTTGCCACTGGTTGTCTCCAACCTGGTCAACATTGTCTCGGCCGACTATTTCAAACTGGGCTTCACGGACTATGCCGCTATCATGGTGCCTGTCAATATGGTGTCCGTACTGGCCAGCCTGCTCGTTCTGATCTTGTATTTCCGGCGTGACATTCCTGCCCAGTATCGCCTTGAACAGTTAAAACCACCCGCACAAGCCATTACGGACATCCGGACCTTCAAGGCAGGCTGGATCGTGCTGGCCTTGCTGCTGACAGGCTTTTTCGCCCTGGAGCCGCTGGGGATTCCCGTCAGTGTCGTTGCCGCTGCAGGAGCCATCATTTTGCTGACTGTTGCCGCCCGTGGCACCGTCATCAGCACAAGAAAAGTGCTGCGCGGGGCACCCTGGCAAATCGTCGTATTCTCGCTAGGCATGTACCTGGTAGTGTATGGCCTGCGTAATGCCGGACTAACGGATTACTTGGCCCAGTTACTGGACACATTCGCCCAGGCTGGTGTCTGGGCTGCCGCTCTGGGCACCGGGGTTCTGTCCGCCCTGCTGTCCTCTGTCATGAACAATATGCCTACGGTATTGGTCACGGCCCTGTCTATTGATGCTTCCAGCGCCCAGGGTGCCGTCAAAGAAGCCATGATCTACGCCAATGTCATCGGCAGTGACCTGGGCCCCAAATTCACACCCATAGGCAGTCTGGCTACCTTGCTGTGGCTGCACGTACTGGCCCAGAAAGGCACAAAAATCAGTTGGGGCTACTACTTCAAGGTAGGAGCCATTCTGACCACCCCCGTATTGCTGATCACTCTGGCGGCCTTGGCCCTACGGCTAGGTATCGCCCACTAGTTTCCTGACATCGAGCACAAGCCATGAGCAACATCACCATCTATCACAACCCCGCCTGCGGCACCTCGCGCAATACCCTGGGCCTGATCCGCAATAGTGGTCAAGAGCCGACCATCATCGAGTACCTGCAAACCCCGCCAGACCGCGCCACACTGACCAAGCTGATCGCAGACTGCGGCCTGAACGTGCGCGAAGTCCTGCGTCAAAAAGGCACGCCTTATGAAGAGCTGCGGCTGGGCGACCCCAAATGGAGTGATGAACAACTGATTGATTTCATGTTGCAGCACCCGATTCTGATCAATCGTCCCATTGTGGTCACACCGCTGGGCACACGCTTGTGCCGCCCCTCGGAACAGGTGCTGGAAATATTGCCCCAGCCGCAGCAAGGCGCATTCCGTAAAGAAGATGGTCAAGCCGTCATTGATGAAAAAGGACAAAGAATTGAGCCAGCCTGACTTAGCCAATTTGGACGAACACGCTTTTAAAACTCCAGATATGGCAGAGCTGCTGCCTCAACAACGTGCCACACACCCGCCGCGAATCCTGCTTTTCTACGGCTCCTTAAGGGAACGCTCCTATAGCCGACTGTTGACGCAAGAAGCAGCGCGACTGCTGGAAGCAATGGGTGCCGAAACCAAAACTTTTGACCCACACGAGCTGCCTTTGCCCGATGGCGCAACGGATGAGCATCCCAAAGTGCAGGAACTGCGTCAATGTGTACAGTGGGCCGAAGGCATGGTCTGGACCTCGCCCGAACGGCACGGTGCCATGAGCAGTGTCCTGAAAGCACAAATTGACTGGATTCCGTTAAGCATCGGCTCCGTGCGTCCGACGCAAGGCAAAACACTGGCCGTCATGCAAGTCTCCGGCGGCTCCCAGTCCTTTAACGCCTTGAACCAGATGCGCGTCCTGGGCCGCTGGATGCGCCTGATCACCATCCCCAACCAGTCCTCCGTTGCCAAGGCTTTTTTGGAGTTTGACGAAGCAGGCCGTATGAAACCCTCCCCCTACTACGATCGGGTGGTCGATGTCATGGAGGAGCTGGTCAAGTTCACCTTGCTGACGCGCGACTGTGCGGATTATCTGGTCGATAGATACAGCGAGCGCAAGGAGACAGCACAGGAGTTATCAGCGCGGGTACAACAGCGCAGCATCTAGCCTCCGATCAGAGCGGGAAAAACGCAAGGCCTGCCTGCTTTTACAATACACAGCAGCCGTACAAGCACTTCTGCGCTTGCGGCTGCTTGACGCCCTGCCTCACACTCGCATCAGATTCCCTTCATCTTTCCCTGCCAGGCTGTGCACATGCGTATTCTCTTAATCGAAGATGACCCCTCGCTGGGCAGTTCCTTGCAGTCCTGGCTACATATGGACGGCTATGCGGTGGACTGGTTACAACGCGGCGATCAAGTTGCCACGGCCTTGGCAACCCATACCTATCAATGCATCTTGCTGGATCGGGGCCTGCCCGGCCTGGACGGCGATGCCATTCTGCGTCGCTTGCGAGGAGCCGGCAGCCCCCATGCCCAGGTTCCAGTCATTGTGATCACCGCCCGCGATACCTTGTCAGACCGAGTGCAGGGCCTGGATCTGGGGGCAGACGACTATCTGATCAAGCCGTTTGACCTGGAAGAACTATCCGCACGAGTACGTGCGACCTTACGCCGCAGCGCCGCCCAAGCTACCCCCGAATGGCGTCACGGCCCCGTCGCCATTGACCCGACAGCCAAACGTGTCACCTTGAACGACAAGCCCGTGGCCGTAACAGCACGCGAGTTCGCTGTTCTACAGGCCTTGATGCACCATCCCACCCATATTTTGAGTCGTGCCCAGCTTGAAGAGGCCCTGTATGGCTGGAGTGAAGAAGTGGAAAGCAACGCTATCGAAGTCCACATCTACAATCTGCGCAAAAAACTGGGCAGTGACTTCATCGTCACCGTACGTAATCAAGGCTACGTTCTGGCACCCGCATGAAAAATCTACTGCAGAAATTGACGCACATCCGCTCCAGACTCAGCTCTTCGGCATCACGCCCGCAAGGCTGGTCCCTACGGCGTCGTCTGCTGCTGACCGTCATGGGAACCAGTATTGGCCTGTGGCTGGTCAGCCTTTCCATTGTGGTCAGTGTCGCTTGGCATGCGACGGGTGAGGTTCTTGATGACGCACTGGAAGAAGGGGCTCGTCTGGTACTGATGCTGGACCCGCAGGAGGCTGCGCCCGGAACCAATACGACGGGCACGCGCCTGAACCGTGACGAGGCGCTCAAACTGCGCATGTACTACCAGCTAGTCGCGGCAGATGGCCGCATACTGCTGCGCGGCGACGACACCCCTAAAATGGCTTTTCTCCCTCAGGCAAACCGCAAGCAAATCACCACTGTTTGGGTTGATGAGGAACTCTGGCGGGTTTACGTCCGTCCTGGAGCAGGCGGGGTCACAGCCCAAGTCGCGCAGCCTATGGAAGAACGTCTGGAACTACTGGAAGATATGGCCGAAAACCTGGTTTGGCCCGCAGTGGGGCTGCTGGCGCTGCTGGGTCTATCAAGCTGGTTCTTGATCCGACGCCTGATGCATCCTTTGGAGGACACGGCCAAACGCATCAAGGCCAAATCACCCGATGACCTCACGCCCGTGCAAGGTGACAATCCGCCTCGTGAACTGCAGGCCATGCTCGATGCACTCAACACCTTGATGGCACGTCTATCCACCGCACTGGACAGTGAGCGGCGCTTTACATCCGATGCCGCACACGAGCTGCGCACCCCTCTGGCCGGGCTACGGATGCGCGTTCAATTGATTGAGCGCGAGCTGCAACTACCTGATGCCCATCTACAGCAATTACGCGCTGATCTGGATCGCTGCACCGCCCTGGTAGAAAGCCTGCTCGCCCTGACAAGGCTGGAGCCACAGGCAGAGCCTCTTAAGCGTGAAACGGTAGACCTGAATCAGATCCTGGACAGCCTTAGCCCATCCCTGCCTTCGCTATCCGTGAACATAGAAAGAGCCTTGACTGTCACAAACGTACAGGCCGCGCCAGTATTGTTAAGCAGCGCACTACGCAATCTGATTGGCAATGCCATTCGCTACGGCGGCACGGACGTGCGGGTACGAGTCGAAACGACACGCAGACATGATGGCGGTGTACGCCTTGCGGTCCGGGACAACGGACCTGGCGTTCCCGTGGAACAGCGACCCAGACTGGGAGAGCGATTCTTTCGCGTACTGGGCACGGGCCAAGCGGGGAACGGCCTGGGTTTGTCTATCGTGGCCCGCATCGCAGCCTTGCACCATGCCACGCTGTCCTTTGAAGATGGACTGGACGGCCAGGGTCTGAGCGTCGTCCTGGATTTCCCACCCAGTCAAGCGTCTTAAGATTGCCTTCAGGTTCGGGGGGTCTAATAAAACCATTCCGCAATCGGCGGAACCTTGACCCGATAACCCGATACAGGAAACCCCAATCATGCGATTCACTTTACCCACCCTGGCCGCCATCCTTGCCCTGAGCACCACCGCTGCTATCGCACAACCCGCCAGCTACACAGGCCCGAGCAATGCCCCAAAAACCGCCACGGCCACAGGCTCCTATTCAGGCCCTAACAATGTGCCACTCATGACCGTCAAACAGCTCCTGGAAACTGGCCGCGACGACCAAATCGCACGCTTACAAGGCCGTCTGGTTTCGTTTGAGGGCGATGAACACTACATCTTTGAAGATGCCACCGGCCGTATCACCGTAGAGATCGACAACGAGGACTTCCCGGCTGGCCAGACCATCAGTGCTGAGCAGACAGTGGAACTGACCGGAGAATTCGACAAAGGCCTGCGCAAGACAGAATTTGAAGTCGAGCGCCTGAGCCTGGTTCCTTAAGCAAGGTCTGTGTGACAACGCATCTCCAGAACACAAAGACACCACTGACAATAAAAAACCCGCCCAGCTTGCGCTGGGCGGGTTTTTATATTGAATTCTTGGCGGACAGAGGGGGATTCGAACCCCCGATACGCTATAAACGTATACACGCTTTCCAGGCGTGCGCCTTCAACCACTCGGCCACCTGTCCTATTTGTTTTTTTTGGCCAAGCAATTTGAAGCTGCTAATGCCAAGTCCATAATAATAGCAGCACTTATCCTTGTAACGCAAGTGCTCAAATTTTTTTGAGCTAATAGCTGTTGGTGGCTGCTGATCCGCCTGGTATCAACGTATCTTGTGTTCCAACTCTTGAGCTGCTTTCAGGTGATTAGTGATGCTGTTCGGCTGGCCGAATCAAATAGCCATCGGCGCTTATTTCAAGGCCACAATCAAGGTGAAAACAGGAAGCGGCAAGGCTGTAGACTCACACCCACAGGCTTGGAACATGCTCTGACAAATATCTTACCTGCATGCTGGGCCAAACAGCAAAATGCAAAACAGGTTTATTCCGGATCCGGCGGATACGCCCCACCGACGGCTCGCAGCAAGGCTTCCCAATGATCGCGCTGACGAGCCAGAACGCGCAGGTCGGCACCCAGCAAGCGCACATCAGTAAACTCGAACGGCTCTACGTCGTCCAGCCCAGCCAGCTCGGTAATATCGGCCACGCCTCGTCCCTGCCCCAGGATCTTGGGGGCCAGGTACATCAATAACTGGTCGACTACACCCGCATCAATCAAGGCACCAGAAAGACGAGCACCCGCTTCGGCATGGACTTCATTGATCTGTTGATCGGTCATCCAGTCCAGAACGGCGCGCACATCCACCTGACCTTCGTGCAAAGGCATGGGAATGACCTGTGCATTGCGATCTGCCAACTCGGCTTCGCGTTCGGGGTCACGACGATGGCTGAATACCCAGCAAGGCGTGCCATCCAGCAAGGCAGCGTTGGAAGTCAGGCGTAAATGCGTGTCCAGCACGGCTTTGATGGGGGGACGTGGCGTGGACACCGCCCGCACATTCATCAAGGGGTTGTCCGCGTTAACCGTACCTATGCCCGTCAATACAACACAACTGCGGGCGCGCCAGTGGTGACCATCGTCGCGAGCCTGCGGCCCGGTAATCCATTGAGAGCGACCATCGGGCAAGGCGCTGCGGCCATCCAGCGAGGCGGCCATTTTCATCCACAACCAGGGGCGTCCACGCGTCATGCGGGCAAAGAAACCAGCATTGATCGCCAGCGCCTGCTCTACACACAAAGGGCCATCTACGGTGATACCCGCCTGACGCAGGCGCGAAACGCCATTACCTGCCACCAGTGGGTTAGGGTCGTACATAGAAAAGACAACACGCCCAGCACCTGCTTTGATCAGGGCGTCGGCACAAGGAGGGGTTCGCCCGTGGTGACTGCAAGGCTCCAGGGTGACGTAGAAGGTCGCACCGGCCACGCTGACGCCGCGCTCTTTGGCTTGGCGCAAGGCCATCACTTCTGCGTGAGGCCCACCCGCTTGCTGCGTGGAACCGGAAGCCAGCAATTGGCCATCGCGCACGATCAGGCAGGCGACTCGTGGATTGGGAGCACTGATATACAGGGATTTTTCGGCCTGCTCCAGGGCTTGCCGCATCCAGATGACGTCTTCTTGCTCGACCATCGCCTTAGCCGCGATCGGGATCGTTCATTTCGTCGATCGCCTGTACAAACTCGCGGATGTCCTTGAAGCTCTTGTAGACCGAGGCAAAGCGCACATAGGCTACCTGGTCCAGTTGCTTGAGCTCGGCCATGACCAGTTCGCCTATGGTTTCAGAGGAGACTTCGCGCTCGCCAGTCAGTTGAAGTTTCTCTTCGATGCGCTGCACAGCGGCATCGACCTGAGCCATGGGGATGGAACGCTTGCGCAGCGCAACGCCCATGCTCGTCCGCAAACGCGCGGGATCAAAATCCATACGAGTGCCATTGCGCTTGGCCACAACAGGCAGGCTCAGCTCGGCACGCTCGTAAGTCGTGAAGCGCCGTTCACAGGCCGAGCATTTACGACGTCGCCGTATGGCGTCGCCTTCTTCGGTGATTCGAGAGTCGATCACCTGGGTATCGGCATGGTGGCAGAACGGACACTTCATTCAAAATCGCGGGCCTTGCGGCCCGCTCCGGCTGGATTACTTAGAGGAGTAAACGGGCAACTTGGCAGTCAGCTCGTGTACACGGCGACGAACATCCGCCAAAACGGCTTCGTCGTGAGGGTTGTCCAGTACATCAGCAATCAGATGCGCCGTCAATTCCGCTTCGGCTTCCTTGAAACCGCGAGTGGTCATGGCAGGTGTACCCAAACGCACACCGCTGGTGACAAATGGCTTTTCAGGATCGTTAGGAATGGCGTTCTTGTTGACCGTGATGTGAGCCTTGCCCAGTGCTTCTTCAGCGACTTTACCCGTGATGCCCTTGGGACGCAGGTCCACCAGCATGACATGACTTTCAGTGCGACCGGACACGATACGCAGACCACGCTCGACCAGGGTACGCGCCAGAACGTCAGCGTTTTTCACAACCTGGGCAGCGTAGGTCTTGAACTCGGGAGCCAGGGCTTCCTTGAATGCCACCGCCTTGCCAGCGATCACGTGGATCAGTGGGCCGCCTTGAATGCCGGGGAAAATAGCCGAATTGACGGCTTTTTCGTGCTCGGCCTTCATCATGATGACGCCACCACGGGGACCGCGCAGGGACTTGTGAGTCGTAGAGGTCACGAAGTCCGCGTAAGGCACGGGGTTGGGGTAAGCACCACCAGCAACCAGACCAGCGTAGTGAGCAATGTCGATCATCAGCAAGGCGCCATTTTCATGAGCGATACGGGCCATGCGTTCAAAGTCGATGCGCAGGGCGTAAGCCGATGCACCACCCACGATCAGCTTGGGCTTGTGCTCTTTGGCCAGGCGCTCCAGCTCGTCGTAGTCCAGCTCTTCGTTCTCGTCCAGACCGTAGGACACGAAGTTGTACAGCTTGCCCGATGCGTTCACGGGGGAACCGTGGGTCAAGTGACCGCCTTCGGCCAGGCTCATGCCCAGAACGGTGTCACCGGGTTTGAGCACAGCCATGTACACGCCCTGGTTGGCTTGCGAACCAGAGTTGGGCTGCACGTTGGCAGCTTCAGCTCCGAACAGCTCTTTCAGACGGTCAATAGCCAATTGCTCGACCACGTCCACGAACTCGCAGCCACCGTAATAACGCTTGCCAGGATAACCTTCCGCGTATTTGTTGGTCAGTTGTGTGCCCTGGGCCTGCATCACGGCGGGGCTGGTGTAGTTTTCCGAGGCGATCAGCTCGATGTGCTGCTCCTGGCGCACATCTTCGCTTTGGATCGCAGCCCAAAGATCGGGATCAACTTTGTCAAGAGTCGCAGAACGGTCAAACATGAGGGTTCCTAAGGATAAAGTAGGTAGCAAACTAAGAAAGCAACATTTTAGCGCGGAAGCGCATCAAACCACCGAGACAAACGTCTCCGATGGCAGAAACCCCAAAAAATGCAGAAATAAGTAAGGCGGCAACGGGCGGACTCAAAAGAACATGAAAAAAACTCAAATAGTCCGCCCTGGGGAATCAGGATTGCTGAATCAAACGGGGATTCACGGTGTACACGCCGGTCAAGGATGCACGGCCCAGAATATGACCTTCCATGGCACGCAACACATCCTGACCCGTAAACCGCCCTTCCAAAGGCAGCTCGGCAATATCCAGGGCATAGACCGTAAAGACATAGCGGTGCGGCAAGGCATCGTTCCACGGAGGGCACGGACCGTCATAGCCAAAGTAATCACCGTTCATGTCGCGGTCGCTGGCAAACCAGTTGGTAAAGTCATTCACGCCCTGGCGCGTGTCGTCCAGAGCCAATGGGCCGGCTTTACCGCGTGGCGTGATGCCCTTGGAATAAGAGCCTTCTGCCAGGCTACGCAGTTCAGGCGAGACATTAATCAAGACCCAATGGAAGAAATCCACCCGTGGCAAATCCGCCGGTACCTCGCGCCCGTCCTGATTCACATCGTCCGGTTTACTCGGAACATCGGGGTCGTGGCAAATGACCACAAAAGATTGGGTCTGCTCGGGAACATCGGACCATTCCAGATGCGGATTGGCGTTACCGGCCAAGGCAACTCTCGATTGTGCGTCATAACGGCAAAATGCCAGACGCTCGGGAATCACGCTCTGATCTTGAAAAGAATCACTACGCAGTTTCATTGCAGACCTCCACAATCAATCAGCCGGTCAAAGTGACGCGCGCAAACTTGCGCTTGCCCACTTGCAGCACATAGCTGCCCGGCTCCAGTTGCAAACCTTTATCGTCCACACGTTCGCCGTTGATGCGCACGCCGCCCTGCTCCACGTTGCGCTGGGCTTCGCTGCCGGAAGCAACCAAGCCTGCTTCGCGCAAAACGCGCAGCAAGGCCAGTTCACCGGCCACGGTTAGCTCGGGCATGTCCTCGGGCATTTCGCCGCGACGGAAACGGGCATCAAACGTCTCCAACGCCTGCTGGGCCGCTTGGGCGCTGTGGAAACGTGTGACGATTTCCTGTGCCAGCTCCACTTTAACCTCACGTGGGTTACGGCCTTGTTCAATCTGCTTTTGCAGACCGGCAATGTCCTCCAGACTACGGAAAGACAACAGCTCGAAGTAACGCCACATCAAGGTGTCGGAGATGGACATCAACTTGCCGAACATAGAGTCCGGCGTTTCACTGATACCAATGTAATTGCCTTTGGACTTGGACATTTTCTCTACGCCGTCCAAACCCACCAGCAATGGCATGGTCAAAATACATTGCTGCTCCTGACCATATTCTTTTTGCAATTCACGACCCACCAGCAAATTGAATTTCTGGTCAGTACCGCCCAATTCAATATCGGCTTTCAATTGAACGGAATCGTAGCCCTGCAATAAGGGGTACAAAAACTCGTGCACCGAAATAGGTTGATTCGCCTTGAAGCGTTTGGTGAAGTCATCACGCTCCATCATGCGGGCCACGGTGTAACGCGAAGCCAGTTGAATCATGCCGCGTGAACCGAGCTTGTCGCACCACTCCGAGTTATAGCGAACTTCGGTACGGGCCGGGTCCAGAACCAGCGCGGCCTGATCGTAGTAGGTCTTGGCGTTGGCAATAACCTGCTCAGGCGTCAAAGGCGGGCGAGTCGTGTTGCGGCCGCTGGGATCACCAATGGTCGAGGTGAAGTCGCCAATCAGAAAGATGACGGTATGCCCCAAATCCTGCAACTGACGCATCTTGTTGAGCACCACCGTGTGCCCCAAGTGAATGTCGGGAGCCGTAGGGTCCAGACCAAGCTTGATTCGCAGCGGCTGCCCTGTTGCATGGCTGCGCGCCAGTTTGCGGGCAAACTCGGATTCGACGAGCAATTCGTCGCAGCCGCGTTTGACGATGGCTAAATCAGCCAGAACTTCTGGAGAAAGGGGCTCTGAGGGGGATGACATAACAAATCTGGTGACAAACTAATGAGTAAAAATGCTCGAAAAATTAAGCCTAATGCGCTAGGATAGCCTGCTATTGCGAGACGTGCTTAATAAATGAGCAAGGTTTCGTAAACAAACTATTTTATCATTCCCGCGCAGGTCAGATTGCCAGGGCTGGAATGTTCTGTCCGCCCAGTACAACTGACCTCCGCCAGCCAGGCGGACAGTAAACCGTACATCCAACAAGGTTCTGGTTTTATGTTCAGCAAAGGGAAACGCGCCTCGTCCCACCTCGACATCCACCAGCCTCGGTCCGCCCGAGCCCTAGTTATCCGCGCCGGTTTGATCACGCTTGCCCTTGGCTCTTTTGTAGCCGCCGGCGCACTTGCCGTGGTCATGCCCAGCAGCCCGGAACCCCAGATTTACCAAGCCCGCACCACCCTGACCCTGCCTTCGGATCTGACCGTGCTGCAGGCCCAGGACCAGCAAACCTACATTACTGAAACCCGTATCCGCCGCGGCGACACCCTATCCGCCCTGCTCCAGCGCATGGAAGTCCGTGAAGAAGGGCTATTGCAGTTTCTGACGCATGACAAAAAAGCGCGTTCGATCTACAAGCTTTACCCCGGTCGAGCCATACAAGCCGCACTGGATACCAACGGCAATTTGCAGTGGCTGCGCTACCGTCATACCCCCTATTCCGAACAATCCGGCCAAGGTCAAGCCCGCTGGCTAGAAGTGCGCCCTGATGGCAATAACGGCTTTATCGCCCAGGAACAGAGCGATCTGGCCCAAACCCGAGTACGTGTGGCACAGGCCACCATCAACAGCTCCCTGTTTGGCGCCAGTGATCAGGCCGGTATTCCCGACAACATCACCCTGCAAATGGCAGATGTGATGGGCAGCAAGATCGACTTTCTGAAAGACCTGCGCAAAGGCGACAGCTTCCGCGTGGTCTACGAGTCCTACGGCCATGAGGGCCAGGACGTAGGTTCAGGCCGCTTGCTGGCAGTGGAGTTCAACAATCAGGGCAAAACCCATGAGGCTGCTTGGTTCCAGCCCGAAAACGGCTCTGGCGGTTACTACGACTTCAGTGGCCAAAGCCTCAAAGGTGCTTTTCTACGTACGGCCTTGAAGTTCACCCGTATCAGCTCGACTTTCGGCGGTCGCCGTCATCCGGTACATGGCGGCTGGCGTAACCACAAAGGCGTAGACTATGCAGCACCCTCTGGCACCCCCATCCATGCCACGGCAGATGGCACAGTGGAATTCATAGGTCGCCAGAACGGATACGGCAACACCATCATTCTTAAGCATCACGGTCAGTTCACCACGCTGTACGCCCACCAAAGTCGCTTTGCCGCTGGTCTGCGCAAAGGAGACCGCGTAGAACAGGGTCAACTGATTGGATATGTAGGTTCGACCGGCTGGGCAACAGGCCCGCATCTCCATTACGAGTTCCGGATTGCCCAGAAAGCGGTTGACCCCCTGTCGGTAGACCTGCCAGTCGCCCGCGTTCTGGATGCACCGCAGCGCAAACAGTTCCAGCAAACCCTGGCTTCCTATCAGAACAACTTTGCCTTGCTGCACACAGATGCTGAACCCGTGAAACTGGCCAGCCGCTAAACCATGCAAGCGCCCCTGTTTATCGGACTGATGTCGGGGACCAGCATGGACGGCGTAGATGCCGTGCTGGCCTCCTTCGGCCCACAGGGGGCACAGATACACCAAACCCACAGCCTGCCCATGCCAGCCGCTCTACGAGACGAGCTGCTGGCTTTGCAGCATCCTGGGCACAATGAACTGGCCCGCGCCAGTATCGCCGCCCTGCAACTGACCGAACTCTACGCCCGAGCCTGCCTGCCCTGGACCCAAGGCCCAGACAAAGACCTGATCCGTGCGATTGGCGTACATGGTCAAACTATCCGCCATGCACCCGACCAGGGCTACACGCTGCAACTGAATGCACCTGCCCTGCTGGCTGAACGCTGCGAGGTCGATGTCATTGCGGATTTCCGTAGCCGAGATATTGCAGCGGGTGGCCAAGGTGCTCCTTTGGTGCCAATTGTTCATGAGGCGCTGTTCCGTCACGAACACGGGCGCGTCATTCTGAATCTGGGCGGGATTGCCAATATTTCCCTGCTGCTGCCTGGGCGTGATGTTTTTGGCTTTGATACTGGTCCGGCGAACATGCTGCTGGATGCCTGGGTGAACAAGCATCAAGGCCAGTCCTACGACAAGGATGGGCAATGGGCCAATAGCGCGGCATCGGACCCTGCCTTGCTTGCCAGCCTGCTAAGTGAACCTTGGTTTGCCCTGCCGGCGCCTAAATCTACGGGCCGTGATCTGTTCAATTTGAGGTGGTTGCAGGAGCACCTGGATCGTGTTGATCCGAAAGGTGGGCTTCACCCTGCTGCGGTGCAATCCACTCTGATGGATTTGACCGCACACAGCGTTGCACAAGCCATCCAGCCTTACGCAGGTCAGATTCAGGAGTTGATCGTGTGTGGCGGTGGTGCAGCCAATCCAGCCATGCTGAAACGCCTGAGCGATCTGGTGACGATGCCCATCCATTCCAGCGCAGAACTTGGCATGGATCCGCAATCCATCGAAGCCCTGGCCTTTGCCTGGCTGGCTTACGCGCATATCGAACGCATTCCAGCGGGGTTGCCCGCTGTGACAGGCGCGCGGCGCGCGACGGTGCTGGGTGCTTGTTATCCGGCTTGATAACCGCTTTTAAGGTTTAGCTTCGCAAAACTTTAAAACACACCAGCGGGCTCATAATCGGTTGACCAAGTACTTGCCAAAAAAGCAGAACATAGCAAGGTAGCGCCCTCAGCAAAACCCCATAAACAAAACACCCCTGACTCTGAATACAGAGCCAGGGGTGTTCTTGTACAAACCAGCCAAATCACCGGCACTGAGCAATCAGTACCCGTGGCGTGTTCTTACATCGTGAAGGAAGAACCGCAGCCGCAAGTTGTTGTGGCGTTTGGATTACGAATCACGAACTGAGCACCGTCCAGGTCGTCCTTGTAATCAATCTCTGCGCCCACCAGGTATTGGAAGCTCATGGCGTCAACCAGCAGTTGCACGCCGTCTTTATCAATAATGGTGTCGTCGTCGTTAACCAGTTCGTCAAAGGTAAAACCGTACTGGAAGCCGGAACAGCCGCCACCTTGCACGAAGACGCGCAGCTTCAGTTCGGGGCTGCCTTCTTCAATCAGGAGCTCACGGACCTTCTCAACCGCTGAATCAGTAAAGATCAGTGGGGAAGGAGGAGCTTGCAGATCAACGGATTCGGTAAGAGTGCTCATGTGGTTCTCCTGCCGGCCCCCGCCGGCATGAATAATTATCATGTGATCGCCTTGCACATGACCACCCTCGGGTAAGGTGATTAGTCTGGCTGGGCGATTTTTTCCTGTCGGGAGGCGCGGATAACGTTTCCTTCCAGGACGTTCAGCGTCAAGGCGGTGGGTTCAAAGCCTGGCGGCAAAGCCAGCCAACCCATGGCGCGCTGAAACTGGTTGAAGTTTAAAACCAAGGGATCGATCTGTTCTACAGACGACTCTGCCAGTACCGAGTCCGGCCCGGAACTGGGTGATAAATCGATTTTAACGTTTTTTCCGTCTTGCCGCCCAGTCAACTGAAACTGCAGACGGCCAGAAAAAGTCTTTCCTTCTGGGGCGTTACGCTGCAGCAGCACCTTGTACTCTAGCAAATCACCCCTTTGGACAACGTCCAAGGCCCGAACCGTAACAGAACCACTGGGACCGGGTGGGAGCAACTGCTCGTAAAAGGCCAGTTGCTCGCGTGTCTGTGCCAGTTCAGCCTGAGTAGACGACAAGGACTTTTCCAAACCCTTGCGCGTGCTCTCTTCTAGAACCAGTTGCCCGCGCAACCCTTCAAACTCGCTTTGGATCTGCTGCAAGGATTGCTGACTACGCGCCAGATTTTGCATGGCCAACTGTATTTGTTCGGACTGATCGGCAGGTTGAGTCAGGCTGCGGTAAAGCCACAACCCGCCGCCACCCAACAGCACTCCCAACAAGACAGCCAGCCCAATCGTCGTCGCCCCGCCCCGCGAACGGGAGGGAGCGACAGCACGCGAATTGGTTTGCGGTGATTCAGCCATAAACATTTGACCCGCTCACCAAAACCAAGTTCCCTTTAAGGCAAAATTGCCACGTGCTTCAAGCCAGTTTGCTCTGGCAGGCCGAACAAGATATTCATGTTCTGCACAGCCTGACCCGAAGCGCCCTTAACCAGGTTGTCCTGCACCACCAGAATGATCAGTTGATCGCCATTACCAGGACGTTGCACGGAAATGCGTAGCTGGTTGGAAGCGCGCACCGAGCGGGTTTCTGGCAGGGTACCGGCAGGCAACACGTCTACAAAGGTTTCCTGAGCGTAACGCTGCTCGTACAAGGCCTGGAAGTCTGTATCCATGGCTTCGGGTTTGATCCGCGCATAGATCGTGGAGAACATGCCGCGAATCATGGGCACCAAGTGAGGCACAAAGGTCAAGCCGACCGGGCCACCAGCAAGGCGCTGCAACTGTTCCACAATTTCCGGATGGTGTCGGTGACCCGACACACCATACGCCTTGAAGTTATCGCTGGCCTCAGCAAACAGATTGGGAACCGAAGCCCCTTTACCGGCACCGGACACCCCGGATTTGCAATCTGCAATCAGATGCTGGGTATCAACCAACGCGCCTTCCAGCAAGGGAGCCAGACCCAGCAGCACAGTAGTGGGGTAGCAACCAGGATTACCAATAACTTTGGCGTGGGCAATCTTGTCGCGCAGCAGCTCTGGCAAACCATAAGCCGACTGGCTCAGAATGTCCGGGCAACTGTGCTCCATCTTGTACCACTTCTGGAACACATCCGTATCTTGCAGGCGGAAGTCTGCGGCCAGGTCAATAACACGAACGCCTGCTTCCAGCAGACGCTCGACCTGGCTCATGGCAACACCATGCGGAGTGGCAAAGAACACCACATCGCACTGTTCCAGATTGGCATTTTCAGGAGTAGAGAATTTCAGATCCACATGGCCACGCAAGTTCGGATACATATCCGATACCGGCACGCCATCCTCTTTACGCGAGGTGATGGCGACCAGCGCCACCTGAGGATGCTGACTTAACAGACGCAGCAACTCGACCCCGGTGTAACCTGTACCGCCAACAATCCCTACCTTGATCCGGGTATCGCTATGTGTAGCCATGAACTTTCCTGAAAGAGAGACGAGCAAAAATTCTATCTTAACGTAGTCCTGCCTGTTCTCAAGTACCAGAGCGGGCAAAGCAGGACAAATGTAGCCCGCAAACAAAAACCCCGGACAAGTCCGGGGTTTTTGAACACCATAAACAGGTCGCGAGACGAATTAACGCTTGCTGAACTGTTTGCGGCGACGTGCTTTGTGCAGACCGACTTTCTTACGCTCAACAGCACGAGCGTCACGAGTCACCAGGCCAGCTTGTTTCAGAGCTGTCTTCAGTGTTTCGTCGTAGTCGATCAGAGCGCGGGTGATGCCGTGACGGGCAGCACCGGCCTGGCCGCTTTCGCCGCCGCCATGCACATTGATCTTGATGTCGAAGGATTCAACATGGTTGGTCAACACCAATGGCTGACGCACAATCATGCGACCCGTTTCACGAGCAAAATATTCGTCAACAGGCTTGCCGTTGACTACGATTTGGCCCGAACCTTTTTTGATGAAGACACGAGCGACGGAGGTCTTGCGACGGCCCGTACCGTAATTCCAGTTACCGATCATGACCTATCCTTAGATGTCCAGAGTTTTAGGCTGTTGAGCACTGTGAGGATGCTCGGCACCAGCGTAAACCTTCAGTTTCTTGGCCATGGCGTAGCCCAGAGGGCCTTTTGGCAACATACCCTTGACGGCCTTTTCAATGGCACGGCCAGGGAAGCGCTCTTGCATGGTTTGGAAGTTGGTTTCGTAAATACCGCCTGGGTAGTTCGAGTGACGATAGTACTTCTTATCCTGTGCCTTGTTACCGGTCACGGCAATGTCAGCAGCGTTGATGATAATGATGTAATCGCCGGTATCAACGTGAGGGGTATATTCGGGTTTGTGCTTACCACGCAAACGGCGTGCGACTTCGCTGGCCACACGACCAAGGACTTTGCCTTTAGCGTCAATCACAAACCAGTCACGTTTGACTTCAAGCGGCTTGGCCACGAAGGTCTTCATGATGGTTCCTAAATATTAAAATTCTGGGTCAAAGCAACATGCCTGGCCCATACAACCCACCCGCTTTTTCAAGTCGGGCAGCTCTATTTGACCCTGCCAAGGCGTTATATTCCGCCCGTGCATTTCTGCCAAATAGCTCGACATAATAACATAAATAGTGGATAACACTAGGGTTTTGTACGAAAGCACAGGTTTTTTGCCACATCCGAGCGATCTCTCATAGAAGGAGCGGGCATTAAAAACCCCTGCTTCCAACTGGCAAGCAGGGGTTAACAAGGCTGGCCTGTCGAGTCCGCACAAATTGCTCTGTCCGGCCCCAGGCACTGGGATCAACCTTTTTTACGATTCGCCAGAGCGATACCCAGGTAGTTGTCGTAGGAGCCTTCAGCGACACGGAACCAAGGCACAATCGCGTCACGAAAGCCCATGTAGTCGTCGTGAATCTTCTTGAACATGGGATCCTTATCGCAGAATTCCTTGTACAAAATATTGGAGGTCTTGAAAGCCTCGTCCATCACATCACGCGGGAAGGCTTTCAGTACAGCACCGCTGGCAATCAGACGACGCAATGCAGCCGGACTTTGCGCATCATACTGACAAATCATGCGCTCACCAGCTGCACGCGAAGCCGTTTCAATCAGGGACTGGTATTGCTTGGGCAGTGCCTGGAAAGCGGCATCATTCACGTACAGCGACACTTGGGCCGAACCTTCCCACCAACCGGGGTAATAGTAGTACTTGGCCACTTTCTGAAAGCCCAGTTTTTCGTCGTCTACTGGGCCGACAAACTCCACGGCGTCCAGCGTGCCTTTTTCCAGCGATGGGTAAATATCACCTGGCGGCACTTGCTGAGGAACCACGCCCATTCGGGCCAGCACTTCACCAGCGAAACCGGCCGTACGCATTTTCAGACCCTTCAGGTCTTCCAGCGAGTTGATTTCCTTGCGGTACCACCCCCCCATCTGGGTGCCGGTGTTACCAAACGCGAAGTTGACGATGTTGCGGGTGGCAAACAACTCGCGCAGCAGCTTGGTGCCGTTGCCTTCCTGCATCCAGGCATTCATCTGACGGGCATTCAGACCGAATGGCACTGCCGTATCAAAACTGAAAGAAGGATCTTTGCCGTAGTAGTAATACGAGGCCGTCTGGCCGCATTCGACTGTGCCATTGCTGACCGCATCCATCACACCAAAACCGGGAACGATTTCACCGGCAGGATACAGACGAATATTGAAGTTGCCATCGGAGGCTTCCTCAACCATCTTGCAAAACGACTGAGCAGTCGAAAACAGAGCCGGAGTGGCGGGACCGTAAGTCGACGTCAGTTTCCAGTTAATCTTGGGATTGCTTTGGGCAATAGCAGGGGCAGCAACAGCGGCGGTACTGGCTACGGCGCCAAGACCTGCCTTTTTCAGAAACGAGCGACGCTGCATGAATAACCTCCTTATGGGTATTCGACGAAAATGGGGAAATATTTTTATGCTATGGATAGTACACTGGCGCGCCCCGAATGGGGGGCGGTGAAAGCCCGGATTATCCCGCAAATCCAGCCCTATCTTGCCAGGCCTTTGACCTGGAACATCTGAACGACGCCCTAAGGAAAACAGCCTGAGTCGGAAGCAAGTTCGAACTCAGACCGTAATCATCTGATTTCTGAGCGCCCTCTTGCCTGTGACCAGGCATAGCGGGCCAAGCAAATTTTCCAGACAGCAGAAATCAGGAACCAGCCACCGACATCTGTTCAATCAAGATGGAACCCGTGCGCTTGGAACCGGCGGCAAAAATATCGGCACCCACGGCCACAATCTGCGCAAACATCTCCGCCAGATTGCCCGCAATGGTCACTTCCTCGACCGCGTGCTGAATACGGCCGTTTTCCACCCAGTAACCAAAGGCGCCACGCGAATAATCGCCGGTCAGATAATTAATACCCTGACCAATCAGCTCGGTAACCAACAAACCACGGTCCATTTTCTTCAACATGGTGTCCAGGTCGTCCTCGGGACGGGTCAGGCGCGAGCTCAGCAGCAAATTGTGCGAACCACCAGCATTCCCCGTGGAGGGCATGCCTAGCTTGCGACCTGCGTAAGAAGACAGGAAATAACCTTGCAGCTCGCCGCCACGCACCACATCACGGTCGCAGGTACGCACCCCTTCGGAGTCAAACGGCGCACTGCCCATGGCAGCAGCCAGATGTGGGCGCTCCAGCACATCAATGTGTTTGGCCATGACGGACTTGCCCAGCGAATCCAGCAGGAAGCTGGTTTTGCGATACAGGGCAGAGCCACTGGTGGCCTGTACCAAGGAACCAATCAAGCCTACCGCCAGCGGAGCTTCAAACAAAACCGGATAGCGGCCAGTCGGAATACGACGGGCCGACAGGCGCGACAAGGTACGCTCTGCCGCGTAACGACCAACCGACTCGGCGCTGGCCAGACGGGAAGGGTCACGCGAACTGCTGTACCAATAATCGCGGTGCATATTGTCGCCCTTGCCGGCAATAGGGCTGACACTCAGCGAATGACGGCTGTAGGGATAGCCACCCAAAAAGCCACGGCTGTTGCCCATCACAAAGTGCCCTTCCAGCGTATCCACCGACGCGCCCTCGGAATTACTGATCAGGGGGCTTCGCTCCAGCGCGGCTTGCTCGGCACGGATCGCCAGCTTGGCGGCCTGATCCGCGTCCAGCAGCCAGGGATGGTGCAAATGCAGATCGGGATAGCTTTGGGCCAGCATGTCTTTTTCAGGCAGACCCGCAAAAGGATCTTCAGCGGTATAGCGGGCAATATGCCAGGCGGCTTCCACCGTTTCACGCAGCGCCTTGATCGAAAAGTCCGACGTGGAGGCCGAGCCACTGCGCTGGCCTGCAAACACGGTCACACCCAAGGAGCGGTCTTGCGTCTGCTCTACCGTTTCCAGTTCCATCTGACGCACCGAAACGGCCAGACCTTTGTTTTCTGAAATATCGACGGCAGCATCACTGGCGCCCAGTTTTTTGGCATGCCGCAGTGCCTCATCTACCAATTCGCAAAAATGGAACTGATTGGCGCTGATCGACAATTGGGAAATAGTTGGATGACTCATTGCTACTCTTTGAGGGTTAGGCGGTTATCATAGCCAATTGGCGACAATCTTTGCTATTTCACTTCTTATGGCCCGTCCACGCACTGAAATCGATGAAAACGGTTACGACCGCCCCAGCAAATCGCAGGTAAAACGCGAAATGCACGCTCTGCTCGACTTGGGCAAACGCCTGATCGAGCTCTCGGACGACCGACTCAAACAACTTGATCTGGGCGAGTCCTTGATGGCCGCCATCAAGGATGCCAAGCGCATCAGCCCGACGGCCCGCGAAGGACGCCGCCGTCAAATCCACTATGTGGGCAAGCTGATGCGCAACGTGGATCCCGAACCGATCCTGAAACAACTGGACGTCTGGGAAAACGGCTCCAAAGAAGACACCCGTGCCATGCACAGACTGGAAGCTCTGCGCGACCTGCTGTTGCGTGATGACGACGCCCTGACCGAATTCATGAATGAATTTTCCGGCGCTGATATCCAGCAATTGCGCACCCTGATTCGTGCCGCACGCAAAGAAGCCCAGAAAAACGCCACACTGGTACAAGGCCAGGACCCACAGCGCAAACACTACCGCGCCCTGTACCAGTACATCAAGACCTTGGTAGATCTTTCGGAGTCCGCATGAACCCGCTGCTTGAGTCGATTGAAATTGAAACCGGTGCCAATCCCCAACATGCTGTTATCTGGCTGCATGGTTTAGGTGCAGACGGCCACGACTTTGCCCCCATCGTGCCAGAGCTAGGCCTGCAAAACGCCCCCGCTATCCGTTTCATTTTCCCGCACGCCCCTATCCAGCCTGTCACCATTAACGGCGGCATGGCCATGCGTTCCTGGTACGACATTTATGTGGCTGACCTGGTACGGCACGAGGATGAAAGCGGACTGCGTAAATCACAGATCGAGGTGCAAAACCTGATTGCGCGCGAAAATGCCCGTGGTATTCCTACCGAAAACATTGTGCTGGCTGGTTTCTCACAAGGTTGTGCCATGACCTTGCAAACCGGCTTGCGCCTGCCCGAGCGTCTGGCTGGCATGCTCTGTCTGTCCGGTTACCTACCTTTGGCGGCAGTGGTAGAAAACGAGCGTCATCAGGCCAATCAGAACACGCCTATTTTCATGGCGCATGGCAACATGGATCCCGTTGTGCCGCTGACCCGTGCCGAAGCCAGCCGTCAGCAGTTGGAGGCCATGGGCTATCAGGTGCAATGGAATGTCTACCCCATGCCCCACGCGGTTTGCCCGGAAGAGATCAGTGCAATCGGTCTCTTTCTGAAGCAGGTACTGAAATAAGCGTGGCGCCTGACAGAGCCAATCGCTGGTAGACACACCAAATAGCAAGAAAAACGCCACTGTATATCCGTGGCGTTTGTTTATGGGCCAAAACAAGCGAAAAATCAATCTGATCGACGCGTCTCACCCAGATCCAGCCAGACACGCCGCATACTGGGGTCCTCCGGATCTGCATCGTTCTGGAACCCAAGACGCTTCATCAAGGCTTGCATAGGCGAGTTGGAAGCCAGCACATAGCCATCGATATAGGTCAACCCTTGTTCAGCAGCAGCCTGAATCAGCGCCTCCATCAAGATGACTCCCAGACCACGCCTCTGCCAGGCATCCCCAATCACCAAGGCATATTCCGCCCCCCGGCCATCGCCATTACGAAGATAGTGGGCAAAGCCGATAATCTCGTCACGCGGATGATTACGGTTATCGGGATTGGGCGAACGTACGGTGGCAATCAGTGCCAACTCCCGGTCGTAGTCAATACGGGTATAGCGAGACAGCATGCGTGGAGTCAGTTCACGCAGCATGGACACAAAGCGCATGTAGCGGCTTTCATCCGACAGGCCACGCATGAAGGTCTGCAGCGCCTCGGCGTCCTCAGGACGTATCGGCCGCAAGGTCCAGCGTTGTCCGTCCTTGAACTGACGCCGTTCAATCATGTTGCGCGGATAAGGGTGAATCGCCATATGGCGATAACCCGCTGTCTCAGGCAGCACCAGCATGGACTGCTTGCTCAAGGAGATCGAAATACTCTTGATGTACAGGCTATTGTCGCCCGCCATGATGGGATCGAGCACCACACGGCGCACGCCGGGCAACTCGCTCATCAAGTCCGACAGACGCTCCAGCACCTGCAACAGTTGCGTCAGCACCAAGGGCGTCAACTGCGAGGACAAACTCTTGCGCCACAAAGGACTACGCTCCACCAGTTGACGAGCCAGATATCGGTTCAGCGGTGGCAGCTCGACCGCCGGATAGGACGCAGAAAGCCAATCTGCGTGATCGGCCCCACCAAAGACGGCGTAAGGGCCCAGCTTGTCATCGGTTTCAAAACGCAGCCCCATGGGCGTGACATCGGGATCAGGTTCGCCCTGATCATGTGTTACGCGCAAATCGACAACAGGCACGTGAAAGTAGCGCAGTAGATCACGGCACTCTTGCTCACTGGCTTCGCGACGCTCGCTTTGAATCTGGCGCACCAGTTCGCGGGCAGGTTCTACCTCTGGCAAGGTGCCCAGCGGCAAAGGCGGCAAGGTCTGCTGTGACAAGTGCTGGTTGTAGTGATAGCGGGCCAGCAGGTCAAAGGCGTTGGCAGCCGTATCCGGAGTACGGAAAGCCGGTGTCCCCACCCCATCGAGCAAATGACGCAAGGGCCGCATATCCGCATCCCCAATCAAGCAGGTAATGATGGGCTTGCGAGCACTGGCCGACAGCATGGCCAACTCACGCGATACTGCCGGCATGTCGGCCAAGGGGTCCGGGGTCAACAAGACCAGCACCCCGTCGATATCCTTATCGTCCAACAAGGTGGAAATAACCGAGTCGATACGCATGGGCGTCAATGGTACATAGGTCACCACTGGATTCTGAACCTGATCGCCAGGGGCCAGCAGGTTGTCCAGCGCCCGCTGGGTCGAGGGCGACAGCTCCGGACACGTCACCGCCGCATCCGAACCGAGTACATCCAGGGCCATCTGCGCCGCGCCGTTCCCATTGGAAAACAAGGCAATACGCCGCCCTTTGGGACGACGGGTGTAGACCAGCACTTTCAGGGCCGAGAACAACTGCACAAAATAACGAATCCGCACCGCCCCCACGCGCCGCATCAAGGCATTGAATACCGCCTCGTGGGCCTCGCCCTGCTGACGCTGGCCGCCTACCTTCAAGACCACCACAGGCTTGACGGCCGCCACCGCGTGTAAAGCACTGGTGAAACGGCGAGACGCGGGCGTGTGCTCCAGATACAGCGCAATACTGTCCGTGCGCGGGTCCATGGCCAGATATTCCAGCACCTCGGGCACATCGATAACGGCTTCATCCCCTACCGACACAATCGCAGAAAAACCCAGGCTGACGTCTTCGGCCCAGTCCATCAAGGCCGAAGTAATGGAGCGCGACTGGGACACCAGAGCCACACGGCCTGCCAGTGCCATTTGCGGCTCGTGGCTTAAATTGATGCCCAGATGCGGGCGCTGCATTCCAAAGGCACGTGGTCCCAGCACTAGGCAATTATTGATACGGGCCCAAGAGCGCGCATACACCATGTCTTCCATGGGATCACGGGAGGCCAGGTTCGAGGGCAGGATCAGAACTACACGAGGTTTGTGGACCCGGATCGCATCCAGGGCCTGCGGCAACCGCACCGGCTCGATACAAACCAGCGCCAGGTCCAGGCGCTGTGTATCCGTCAAGCCTTCCAAACGATCTGGCACTTGCACTTGCGTGGCAGTTATACGGGCCTGCGTGATCCGTCCAGCCAATCGGGTTGGCACCTCCTTGAACAAAGGCATCGGCAAGGTCGAGACGACCAACACCGAACGGGGCTCAAACAATGCTGTCAGACGATGCCTTAGGGCTGCCATGATTGTTCCGCCATAAGAAAACCACACACCAAAATAATGAATCCCCCCATCTTAAGTACAACTGTCTACAAATAAAAGAGACTGGACTGGCTATCTCTGTCTTGCATCATGCCGCCAGTTTTTACCCTGAAGCCGGCGGTTCATATCCTTTCGTATAGAAACCATACGCCAATGCCTGGGGGAAAAACGGCTCAAAGCCAGTCGTAAAGCGGCTTGCAGGCCGTAAAATAACATTCGTTCGGAAAGCAGGAGCTTTCGTTTCCTCTGACAGGAACAACACACTATGTCCCACGACGACAGTCGAAGAAACAGGCTGCACAGGCCCCTCAGACACACCTGATCCGCTCGGTTGTCTGCTGATAGGGCTTGCGCAGCACAATCAGGAGTCAACCATGCACCGCATTATTCATACAAGACCGACCAGAATCCTGAATCTGTCGGGCTCGCATCTTGCCACAGATTGCCCTCACGAGCGCGCTGCACCCAACCGCCGCCCCGCTATTGCCTGGCGTATCAACACGGCCTGACGCTTACTAAATCCGCTAGTTCTTACCTGTAGTCTGCCGACCCTCAAACCGGTCAGCAGGATCTGCTGCGTCCATCTCTTGGGATGGACGGCACAGTCACGCCTGTACCCCAGGAGCATTACATGAGCATTCAACAACACCGTCCGCCACTGCGTTCAATGGATCACGACGCCAAGCTGCGCACGGCCACCGAAACCGGGCTTAGCCTGGAGACGACTCTGGCCGCTGTGCAAGCCAATCTACATGGCCTGACCGACGCCCAGGCCTTGAGCCGCCTGACCGAATACGGCCCTAACGAGGTCGCCCGGGACCAGCCTGCCCACGCCCTGATCCAATTGGCTCTGGCCTTTAAAAACCCTTTTATTGCGGTCCTGATGGTACTGGCCGCCGTCAGCGCCGTGACTGACATTATTTTGCCTATGCGTTCGGGCGAAGAGGTGGACTACACCGGCGTGCTGATTATCGTGGTTATGGTCACCTTGAGCGGCCTGCTGCGTTTCTGGCAGGAATATCGTTCCGGCAAAGCCGCCCAGGCCCTGAAAGCCATGGTGCGTACCACCGCCAGCGTGCAACGACGCTCTACCGTGTCCAGCGCCACAGTCATGCGCGAAATCCCCATGAGCCAGATCGTGCCGGGCGATATTGTGCGCCTGTCGGCTGGCGACATGATTCCGGCAGACCTGCGCTTGATCAAGTCCCGAGACTTGTTCGTCAGCCAGGCGGCTCTAACGGGTGAAGCCCTGCCAGTCGAAAAGTATGATGTCTTTAGCGCCGTCAGCAGCAAGAGCGCCACGGCATCCAGCTCCCAGGCCGGCGTACTGGAACAGAACAATATGTGCTTTATGGGCACCAACGTGGTCAGCGGTACGGCCACGGCTGTAGTTGTGGCCACCGGCGCCAAAACCTATTTGGGTTCGCTGGCCAAAGCCATTGTCGGTTCGCGCGCCGAGACCTCGTTTGACCGGGGCGTAAACAGTGTTAGCTGGCTGCTGATTCGCTTCATGCTGGTCATGGTGCCTATCGTGCTGCTGATCAACGGTTTTTCCAAAGGCGACTGGACCGAAGCCTTCCTCTTCGCCCTGGCCGTTGCCGTGGGCCTGACCCCTGAAATGCTGCCCATGATTGTGTCCTCCAACCTGGCCAAAGGCGCGGTGGCCATGGCCAAGAACAAGGTGGTGGTCAAACGTCTGAACGCGATCCAGAACTTCGGTGCCATGGACGTGCTGTGTACCGACAAGACCGGCACTCTGACACAAGACCGCATTATTCTGGAACACCATCTGGGTCTGGATGATCGCAACAACCCACACATTCTGGAACTGGCCCTGCTCAACAGCCTGCACCAAAGTGGTGTGAAAAACCTGATGGATCAGGCGGTGCTGCGCTTTGCAAAGAAAACACCCTCTGCCCTGCAAGCCATTGGCTCCTACCGCAAGATAGACGAACTGCCTTTTGACTTTGTGCGCCGCCGCCTGTCGGTTGTCGTACAAAATCCGCAGGGCGAACAGCTCATGGTCTGCAAAGGGGCGGTGGAAGAAATGCTTAGCATTGCCACCCACGTTCAAGAAGGTGATCAGCGCCTGCCACTGGATACCGAGCAGCGTGCCCGTCTGCTGAAAATGGCCTACCGCTACAACTCGGACGGCTTCCGTGTCTTGCTAATTGCCACTCGCCGTATTCCCATTGAACAGGCTAAAAACCGTTACGAAGCCCAGGACGAACGCGAGATGACCGTACAAGGCTTGCTAACCTTTCTGGACCCACCTAAAGAAAGTGCAGCCCAAGCCATTGCTGCCCTGACCGAGCACGGTGTAACCGTGAAAGTGCTGACCGGTGACAACGAAATCATTAGCGCGAAGATCTGCCGTGAAGTGGGGCTGGCGCCCGGCAAACCTTTGCTCGGACCTGAAATCGAGCTGATGCAAGACCCCGATCTGCGCTGCGCTGTCGAGCGTCACTCCGTTTTTGCCAAACTCACTCCCCTGCAAAAATCGCGTGTTCTGAAAGCATTGCAGGCCAATGGCCACACCGTCGGTTTTCTGGGTGATGGCATCAACGACGCCCCCGCCCTGCGCGATGCCGATGTGGGGATCTCGGTGGATAGCGGCACAGATATTGCCAAGGAATCGGCAGACATCATCTTGCTGGAAAAGAACCTGCTGGTTCTGGAAAAAGGCGTGATCAAAGGCCGCGAGACCTTTGGCAATATCATCAAGTACTTGAACATGACGGCCAGCTCCAACTTTGGCAATGTGTTCTCGGTGCTGGTAGCCAGTGCCTTCATCCCCTTCCTGCCCATGTTGGCCATTCACTTGCTGATTCAGAACCTGCTCTACGATGTCTCCCAACTGGCTTTGCCCTGGGACCGCATGGATAAGGACTTTCTGCGCAAACCGCGTAAATGGGATGCCAAGAATATTGGCCGCTTCATGATCTGGATTGGCCCGACCTCGTCCATCTTCGACATCACTACCTTTGTCCTGATGTGGTACGTATTTGGCGCCAATACGCCTGAACTGCAATCGCTGTTCCAGTCCGGCTGGTTTATTGAAGGTTTGCTCTCGCAGACACTGGTTGTTCACATGCTGCGTACGCAAAAAATTCCCTTTATCCAGAGTACGGCGGCCTTGCCTGTCATGCTGATGACCTTCCTGATTGCCGCTGTCGGCATTTACCTGCCCTTTTCCGGTGTGGGAGCCATGGTTGGCCTGCAGCCACTGCCTTGGGAATACTTCCCGTGGCTGGCCGGCACCTTGCTGGCGTACTGCCTGGTCGCACAGGGTATGAAAATGTGGTACATCCGCCGCTTTGGCCAATGGTTCTAAACCTGACAGGCCTGGACTTCCGGAAATCCTTTCGGGGGGCCAGGCCTTGATACGCAGTCAGACACAAACCCAGGTATATGATGGCGACATAAAAAGTACGATCCTGCTACCTGATCTCCACACGAAAGACATGAAACCACCCTTTAGCGTCTTGTCGAGCAAAACCTACCGCGCCTTGGCCGTGACCGGCATTTGCATCTTGATGGCACTGGTCTTTATTGCCGATACCATCACCAACTACGCTATCGCCGCCGCCGTCTTTCATACTCCGCTGCTGCTGATCGCGATTCGTTTTCTATCGGCCCGACAAGTCATTACCCTGGCAAGCTTCAGTATGGTGCTGACAGTGGTCAGCGTTCTGTTGACCCGTTCGGGCGACTACGAGGTGGGGCTGGTCAATACCGGAATCAGCCTGGTTGCCATCGTCATCACCACCTATCTGGGACTCAAGCTCAAATCCGTGCAGGCGGCCGCACATGAAACACGCGAACATTTGCTGCGATTATCCCGTGTAACCACGCTGGGCCAGCTCAGTACCTCGATTGCCCACGAGGTCAGTCAACCCCTGGCGGCCATCAACAGCAGCGCCGGTGCCTGCCTGCGCTGGCTGCAAGCCTCCCCCCCCAATGTCGAGAAGGCACAGGCTGCCGCACAACGGATTGTGTACGATGCCCAGCGCGCCAAAGACGTGCTGGATCGGGTGCGCAGCATTACCCGCAACGAGGCACCAAGCAGCAGTGCTTTTGATCTGAACCTGGCCTTGACGGAACTGCTCAGCCTGTCCGGTGGCCAGATGCAGCATCAGCATATTGATCTACGCCTGGCCTTGCAGTCCGATCTGCCCCAGGTCTTTGCCGACCGGGTCCAAGTTCAGCAAGTCATGGCCAATTTGCTGCTCAATGCCATCGAAGCCCTGTCACCTACCTCGGACTATCATGCCGCTCATATCACCATAGAAACCCGTGTCCTGCCCAGCGACAAACCACAGGCCAACACGGTGCTGTTTTCCATCAAGGACAACGGCCCCGGCTTGTCGGGCACGCAGCTATCCCACTTGTTTGATACGTTCTGGACGACCAAGGCAGGCGGTCTGGGCCTGGGCTTGACCATCAGCCGCAGCATTATTGATGCCAATAATGGCCATATCTGGGCTACTGAACCCGCTGACGGCGGTGCTGCCTTTCATTTCACCTTACCGTTGGCCCCATGACAGAAAATCTGGATTCCTCTCTGAACACGCCCACCGTCTACATCATTGATGATGACCCTTCCGTTCGCGCTGCCCTGGACGATTTGCTGGCCAGCGTAGGCTTGAACGCACTGAGCTTTGCCTCTACGCGGGATTTTTTGGCGCACCCCTTATCTGACGTCCCCGCCTGTCTGGTGCTGGATGTGCGCATGCCCGAGCAAAGCGGCACGGACTTTCATTTGCAGATGGACTCGCGCGGGCTGCATATGCCGGTCATCTTTATTACCGGTCACGGCGATATTCAGATGGCAGTCAAAGCCATCAAACATGGGGCCTGGGATTTTCTAACCAAACCTTTCGGGGATCAGGCCCTGATTGACGCCGTGCAATCGGCTCTGGCTGCGGATGCGCAGCGCAAACAGGAAGCCAGAGCCCGGATGAGCTTGCAGCAACGCTGGGACAGCCTGAACGCGGGTGAGCGTGATGTGTTCGAGCGGGTGGTACAAGGCCTGCTGAACAAGCAGATCGCGGCTGAACTGGATGTGAAAGAAGTCACAGTAAAAGTACGGCGTGCCCGCGTGATGCAGAAAATGCAAGCCGCTTCACTGGCGGAACTGGTGCGTCAGTTCGATCTGCTCAATACGGAAACAGGCCATTAGGACACTTCTGCCCCGCGGTTCTTTCTTAGTTGACGCGCTGGGTTAAAATGCGCAGATTCGGTCCCGTATGCGGGCTTCCCAAGGTCAAGGCCACACACAAGTTATGAGCACGTCTACTTCCAACGTCATCCGTACCCGTTTTGCCCCCTCGCCCACGGGTTATCTACACTTGGGCGGTGCGCGCACCGCACTGTTCTCTTGGGCTTTTGCCCGCCATCATCAAGGTACATTCGTGCTGCGCATTGAGGATACGGATCTGGAGCGTTCCACACCGGAAGCGGTGCAAGGCATTCTGGATGGTATGCAATGGTTGGGCCTGGATGCGGATGAAGGTCCGTTCTACCAGATGCAGCGCATGGATCGTTACCGCGAGGTCATCGCCCAGTTGCTGAAAGACGGCCATGCCTATTACTGCTACAGCAGCCCCGAGGAAGTGGAGGCCATGCGCGAAAAGGCGCGTGTTCAGGGTTTGAAGCCTCGTTATGACGGCACCTGGCGTCCTGAAGCAGGCAAGCAATTGCCTGCCATCCCGGCCGACCGCAAGCCTGTGGTTCGTTTCAAGAGCCCGCAGTCCGGCGCAACCAGTTGGGACGATATGGTCAAGGGCCGCATCAGCTTTGATAACAGCGAGCTAGACGATCTGGTCATTGCCCGCCCGGACGGCACGCCTACGTACAACTTCTGCGTGGTGGTAGATGATTGGGACATGGCAATCACGCATGTGATTCGCGGCGACGATCACGTGAACAACACGCCACGTCAAATTGTGATTTTGCAGGCCTTGGGCGCGACTTTGCCCGAGTACGGCCATGTGCCCATGATTCTGGGCCCGGATGGCGAGAAGTTGTCCAAACGTCATGGGGCAGTCAGCATCATGGATTACGACAAGGATGGTTACCTGCCTGAAGCCATGGTCAATTACCTGGCCCGTTTGGGCTGGAGCCACGGTGATGACGAGTTGTTCACTCGCGAGCAGTTGGTGGAATGGTTTGATACGCGCAGCCTGAGCAAGTCCGCTTCGCAGTGGGATCCCAAGAAACTGAACTGGGTCAATGCCCACTACATCAAGGCCAGCGACAATACAGATCTGGCCGAGCGTGTGGCGCCTCGTATTGAGGCTTTGGGTGGCAAAACGGATGGTCAGGATTTGCCCGGTATCATGGGTTTGTTGAAAGACCGCGCCGAGACCTTGAATCAACTGGCTGAAGGTGCGCTGCTGTTCTGCCGTCCTTTCGAGCCTGCCAGCGATGAGCTGATGGCCGAGGTGTTGACGCCGGAAGCACGTGTTTTGCTGCGTGATTTTGCCAGCAAGGCAATCAGCTTGCCGCAGTGGAATACGGAGAATCTGGCTGCTTTGATCAAGCAGGTTCTAGCGGATCATGAGGTCAAGATGCCTAAGCTGGCGATTCCTTTGCGTGTAGCTGTGACGGGACAGAAGCAGACACCTGCGGTAGATGCAGTGCTGGCTTTGGTTGGACGCGACAAGGTGTTGGGGCGTCTGGCGGGTTTGTAAAAATCTCCGTCGCGAATTAAAAGGGCCTCTGAGAGGGACTAAGCCCCATCGCTGGACGAGATATATTAATGCCCAAAGGCCTGAACCCGGTACTGCGCCGGATTCAGGCCTTTTAGCTTGAATCCGATGCGTTAATATTTGTAACAACCAATGAACTGGCCAATGTCCTTCTACAACTGTTCAATCCTGTCGTAGCGACATAAATAAAAGCATTCGGCCCAGAGCGTGACGAGCCAATACTCCATGGCCGTCTTATCCACGCAGTAAAACCAGTGGCGTTATGCCCTCTACACCGACTTTCTCATCACAGATTCATTGAAAGTGATCAAACAGGCGCGTTCAGGTGGCTGACTTCGATAGTAGCTTCGCCTTTATCGCTACTGGCCCAGACCGTACCGTCCTGAACATTCAGATTGATGGTCATACCACGCTCGGCCAGGGCGGCTAAAGCGTCGGTACCAGCAGCATCCAGCGCATAGACCTGTATATTGCGAGCGCGGCTGATCTTGTCCTTGATACCACTCCACCAGACGGATACGTTGCGGCCATAGGCCAGCACCGTCACCTTGTCAGCACGGCCACTGGCCTTGATCAGACGTCTATCGTCCGGCAAGCCCACTTCCAGCCAATGCAGCAAATTGCCGCCCAGATCATGTTCCCACAGAGCAGGCTCGTCCGAGTCGCTTAAACCACGCGAGAAGCTCAGGGCTTCCTCCGCTTGCGCATACAAACCGTAAGCCAGCAAACGCACCATCAGACGCTCTTCGGTCTCGGAGGGGTGACGGGCCAGCGTCAGTGTATGACTGCCGTAGTAGGCCCGGTCGTTATCGGCCACATTAAGTTCAGCTTTATAAATCGTTGCGCGCAGAGCCATGGAGCGTCCAGCAAAAGAAACAGACAAAAAACTGGCCGCCCCCAGGACGGCCAGGAATCATTCAAACCAGAAGCAGTCAGAACGGCAGGCGGTAGCCAGGCGACATTCTGGTCAAGCGATAGGTGGTACCACTTTGGTCACGCAGCACCAGATTGCGGGCTGTCAGACGGACGATGTTGTAGTGATTTTCGTAAATCGGGTCGCCCGGTTCGGTGGTCACCCCATTGGATTCTTGTGTGTGGATTTGCAAGTCATTGCCCTTGCGAACCCAGCAACCGCTTTCGTTCAAACCTTGCGACGGTTTGTTAGGGCGCTTGACCTGCTCGGTGTAAGCCATGGAACCATCAGCCTGCAAGGTAAACAAGGTACGCAGCTCGCCCACCACACCTTTTTGGCGGTGCTTGCTTAACCAGTTACCCGCCAGTTGATCTCCAGCCGCAGCGGGCTGACATGCAGGATGGACGGGCTTGGCAGCAGCAGCTTGTGCAGCAGGCTCAGGAGCCGGTGCCTTGACCGCGCAGGCGCTCAAAAAAACAGTCGCCAGCACAGCAACCCAGGAAGTGCGTCGCAAGATATTCGCCTTCGTCATAAAACCCCGTCTTTCATGCTTTTATACCGACCCACCACAGGCCGGCGAATCCTGATTATTCTACCTGAAGGCGCTTGTATTACCCCATAACAAGATGCTTCAAAGTGGCAAGGGCAGACGGGTCACATTCTTGATCTCACGCATGGCCACAATCGTACGGGTTTGACGCACGCCCGGCATATTGAACAAGAAGCGGTGCAGGAAATCGTCGTAGGACTCGGCACTGGGCACCATGATCTTGAGCAGAAAATCCGCATCACCGGTCACAGCGTGGCACTCCAGAATCTCAGGTGCATCGCGCACGGCACGGATAAAGTTATCAACAATTTCACCCGAATGGCGGTCCAGACTGATCTGGGTAAACATGCAGCTTTGCAGGCCCACCTGACGGCGATCCACGCGCGCATAATAGCCTTGGATGACCTTGTTTTTTTCCAGGTTTTTGATGCGCCGCCAGACGGGCGCGGTGGACAAACCCACCTGCTCGGAAACCTGCTGAGCCGAGGCTCGACCATCCAACTGCAAAGCATCCAAGATTTTTAAGTCAGTTTTATCCATATTTAAACATTTACGAAATGAATATTTCAAAGAATAGGGAATACACGCAACTATAACGCAAAAAAAAGCGAGGGCAGACTCTCTATCATGATCTCTATCTGGAGGTTTCATCATGACGCAGTCCGTCGACACTCAATACAAGCTAAGCGACAACCTGACCGCACAATCAGGACGCATCTTTTTAACGGGCACACAGGCCCTGGTGCGCATGTTGCTGACCCAGGCGCGCCTGGATAAAGAACACGGTTTGAACACCGCCGGTTTTGTCTCCGGCTACCGTGGTTCGCCACTGGGTGGCGTGGACATGATCATGTGGAAGGCCCAGAAGCATCTGGATCAAGCCAAGGTCCGTTTCCAACCGGCTATTAACGAAGATCTGGCGGCCTCCATGATCATGGGCACCCAGCAGGCCGGCGAGCGCGCCGACCGTACCGTCGATGGCGTGTTCTCCATGTGGTATGGCAAGGGTCCCGGAGTAGACCGTGCGGGCGATGCCTTGCACCACGGTCACGCTGCTGGAGCCTCCCAGCACGGTGGCGTCCTGATGATTGTGGGTGATGACCACGTAGCCTCGTCTTCGTCCATCCCCCACGCCAGCGAACAATCCCTGATCGCCTGGGGCATCCCGGTGGTCAACCCCAGCTCTGTTGAAGAATACGAACGCTTTGGTATCTGGGCCTGGGCCTTATCGCGCTACTCCGGTTCCTGGGTAGCCTTCAAAGCCATTACCGAAACCGTGGAAAGCGGCCGCTCTTTCGAGATTGCCCCTCTGGATGATCTGGCCCCAGCCTTGGCCGACAAACAAGGCGGCAAACACCCCTACGATCCCAGCAAATTCCTGACGCCTTCCATGGAGGGCACCTTGGATGCCCGTCTGGATAGCGTGCGCGAATTTGCCCATAAATACAGTCTGGATCGTGTGCTGGAAGCAGCGCCCCAGGCACGTATCGGTATTGTGTCCACCGGCAAAGCCACACTGGACACCCTGGACGCACTGCAACAGCTCAGCAGCCTGAAGGATCTGCCCGCCATTCGCCATCTGAAAATCGGGTTGAGCTGGCCTGTGAATCCGCAATCGCTGAACGATTTTATTGAAGGCCTGGACCACGTTCTGGTCATTGAGGAAAAGGGCCCGATCATTGAAGATCAGTTAAAGAACCTGCTCTTTAACCGTGCCCAACGCCCCACGGTGTCGGGCAAGCGCGATATTGAAAATGAAGTACTGATTCCTGCCGATGGTCAGCTCAGCCCTGCCCGCGTGGCCGTGGGTCTGCGTCGCTGGCTGGGCCATCACACCAATGTGCAATTGCCTGCCTGTACGGTGCAAAACCTAACTCCGATTGATACCAATGGGCTGACGCGTCGCCCCTACTTCTGTTCAGGCTGTCCGCACAATACCTCCACCAAAGTGCCCGAAGGCAGTCAGGCCATGGCCGGTGTGGGTTGTCACTACATGGCGACCTGGATGGACCGCAAAACCCGTGGTCTGACTCAAATGGGTGGCGAAGGCACGGACTGGGTGGGTCTGTCGCCCTTTATCCAGACGGGCCACATGTTCCAGAACATGGGTGAAGGCACGTACTTTCACTCCGGCTATCTGGCAATTCGTCAGGCTATTGCCGCGAATGCCAACATCACCTACAAAATTCTGTTCAACGATGCGGTTGCCATGACCGGCGGTCAGCCCGTTGACGGCCCGATCTCCGTACCCCGCATTTGCCAGCAAACCATTGGTGAAGGGGCGCGTCGTGTGGTCATCACCACCGACGAGCCAGAACGCTATCGCGGTGTCAGCCTGCCTGCCGGTATAGACGTTCATCACCGTCGCGAGCTGGATCGTCTGCAACGTGAACTGCGCGAGATCCCTGGCGTCACCATTTTGATTCACGACCAGACCTGTGCGGCTGAAAAGCGCCGTCGTCGTAAAAAGAACGAGTACCCCGATCCTGCCCGCCGCCTCTTTATTAACAAGGCCGTCTGCGAGGGCTGTGGGGATTGCGGGGTGCAATCGAATTGCCTGTCTTTGGTGCCTGCTGAAACGCCCGAAGGCCGCAAGCGCCAGATTGACCAGTCCAGCTGTAATAAAGACTACTCCTGCGTGGACGGTTTCTGCCCCAGCTTTGTGTCGGTAATGGGCGGTGCGCTGCGCCGTGGCGATCAAAACGGTCAGGCCGATATGAAGGCCCAGTTGCTGGCCAAGCTGGACACACTGCCACAACCTGTCATTCAAGCCAAGGACTGCAATGTGATTGTGGCCGGTGTGGGTGGTACCGGCGTGATCACTATTGGTGCGGTGCTCTCCATGGCGGTACACCTGGAAGGTCGCTCCAGCTCCGTACTGGACATGACCGGTCTGGCACAAAAAGGCGGCACCGTCATCAGCCACATTCGCCTGTCTGCCAATAAAGAAAACACGGGTGCCGTGCGTGTTGATCCCGGCCAAGCCGACCTGGCAATCTTGTGCGACGTGGTGGCAGCCGCTCACCCCAATGCCCTTTCCTGCCTGCGCCCTGGCCATACTCACGCCATCATCAACGAATATCTGGCTCCCACAGCCGAGTTCACCCGCAACCCGGATGCCCCTCTGGATGCACAGCACTTGTTGAGCCAACTGAAGACCACCGCTGGTGAAAACCAGGTGCGTTCTTTCAATGCTCACCAGGCAGCCACCCTGCTGTTCGGAGACAGTCTGCTGTCCAATATGCTCTTGATGGGCATGGCTTGGCAGCAAGGTTCCATGCCCGTTAGCAGCACGGCGGTTGAACAAGCCATCCGTCTGAATGGTGTAGCTATTCAAGCCAACCTGGATGCCTTCCACTTGGGTCGCGTGCTGGCTCACGATGAAAAAGCACTGGCCAGCCTCTTGGCTCCAGCCGCTCAAGTGGTGACCTTGCAGCGTCGCGAAACACTGGAACAAATCATGCAGCGTTGCACCAGCAGCCTGGAGCAATACCAGAACGCCGCGTATGCCCAACGCTTCACCAACACCATCAATGCACTGCGTGACGCCGAGCAAACACTGCGTCCGGGTCAGCGTCCTGTCTTGACTGAAAAAGCGGCTCGCAGCTTGTACAAGCTGATGGCCTACAAAGATGAGTACGAAGTGGCTCGCCTGTTCAGCTCGCCCGCTTTCCGCCAGGATCTGGAACAGCAATTTGAAGGTGACTTCTCCTTGCGCTTTCACTTCGCCCCGCCTTTGCTGGCACGCCGTGACCCGGCGACAGGCCGCCCACGCAAGATCACCTTGG
This sequence comes from Alcaligenes faecalis, assembly GCF_041521385.1. Classification (NCBI taxonomy): domain Bacteria; kingdom Pseudomonadati; phylum Pseudomonadota; class Betaproteobacteria; order Burkholderiales; family Alcaligenaceae; genus Alcaligenes; species Alcaligenes faecalis. Next base: position 1,624,642 of record NZ_CP168006.1, read on the forward strand.
GACCACGCACAGCCACTTTGCTGCGCTGGATGGCCAAAGGCAAGGGTCTACGCAACACCCCACTAGATCCCTTTGGCTACACCCATGAGCGTCGTATGGAGCGTCGCTTCTGGCGTGAATACCAGAGCCTGCTCAACAGCTTGAGCAAGAATCTGGATCAGGCCAACTACGCCACGGCATTGGAACTGGCCGAGCTGCCCCAACAATTGCGCGGCTTCGGCCCCGTAAAAATGGAATCGGCCAAGCAATACGAAGCCCGGTTTGCAGAGTTGACGCAGCAATTGAAAAACACAGGCCTGACAATTCAGGCAATTCCCGCCTAAGTCTTACCTCTCCAGAAGGATTAACCTGCCCTTTCAGCCCTGCTTATGCAGGGCTTTTTTTTAAGCTTGAACACACACTAAAAACCGCAGCTCAATCATGAACCACACCTCGTTTTCAAACTTATTTGCCACGCTTAATAGGGATTTTCAAGTCGCAAAAGCCCCGTACCTCTAGACGAGAATGCGTCAAGAATCAGGGACTTACTTACGGCCACGAATGGGTTTCCCGTCTACAGAACGCAACTTATTGGAGACAGCAGGCGGGGCTTAACAAAGCCATATGCCTGTGCTACATGATTATTACTTGACTGTGTAGGGGCTTGCGTTAGACTGCTAAGCTTATAAGGTATTGACCTTAGACGCCTGCGTCATTTGAAAAAGGCCATTGCAGTTTTCCAGGCCAGGTCAAATGGGTGTGGACAAACTAAAGACTTGTTCTCAAGGAGCATGATCATGGCAACAGCCAAGAAAGGCGCAGCAAAAGCAGCAAACACCAAAACCCCTAGCCCCAAGAAAGCAACGCCAGCCAAAGCACCAGTAAAAGCTTCCGCTACCAAGACCAGTCCCAGCAGCAAACCCGCTGCCAAAAAGTCCCCCTCTAAAACCACGGCTACCAAGACCAGCAAGGCTGCTGTAAAAGCGCCTGCCAAGTCCGCGACCAGCGCACCCGCCAAGAAAACGGTTGCGAAAAAAGCGGCAGTGAAAAAAACGGCTCAGACAAAGAGCACGACGATCAAAACCACCGCGACCAAGGCTGCCGCCGTCAAGACCGTAGCTAAAAAAGCAGCAGCTAAAAAAACAATCGCTAAAAAAGCGGTGGCCAAGAAAGTCGTGGCCAAAAAGGCCGTCGCTAAAAAGGCAGGCACTAAACCTGCTGCCACCGCTGCTGCAAAAAAAACGGCCAGCACCAAGGCAAGCAAGCCTGTGGCCAAAAAAGCCACTCCCAACAAAGCGGCAGCGAAACCTGCCACTAAAACCGGCACCAAGGCAGTTGTAAAGACCGCGGCCAAGAAAGCCAGTCCTGCTGCCAGTGCCAAGAAACCCGTAGTTCCAAAGAAGAAAGAAGTTAAATCCGTGACCGCAGAAACCAAAACCTCAAAGACCAGCACCACACCTAAAACTACCGCTAAGGTAGGGAATAAAACCGCAGCTCGCAAAGCGAGCAAAACGGCAGCATCGCCTGCCGAGCCGCTGCGCGACGACATCAACCCCGCCGGCTCCTGGCCCTTCCCAACCGGCAAGCGTCCTTAATCACACACTGCCTTCATATTTTTCCTCAAAGAGCCACCCTGGTCAGGGTGGCTCTTTGGTTTGTAGCACTTGCATGCGACAATTCCTTCTCCCATCAATTCATACCAAGCAACTATGTTCAGTGAAGTCGCCCTCTTCCTAATCCATATTGTTCTGTCGCTGCTGGGCACGATTTTGCTACTGCGTGCCTGGGTTTATGCGCTCAGAATTCATCCCTTCAACCCTTATTCACAAGCCATGTTCAAAGTCACGGACTGGCTGGTCATGCCTTTGCGACGCGTGGTCAAAAGCGGCAACCGTTGGGACTGGACCTCCTTGGTCGCAGCCTGGCTAAGTGCATTGGTCTACCTGGTCCTCAGTGCCATGGTGCTGACCGGCTCCATGTCCATGCTCTCGAACTTCCCCATGTTCTTGCTGGCCGCCGTCTTTACCTTGCTGCGCTGGGCCTTAAGCCTGATCTTCTGGGTTGTGCTGCTGCAGGCCCTGCTATCCTGGATTCAGCCACAATCACCCAGCATGCCTTTGCTGCGCTCAATTACCGCCCCCTTGCTGGACCCGATACGCCGTGTCCTGCCCGACTTGGGTGGCCTGGATCTGTCGCCGCTGGTCGTCTTGCTGCTGACCCAAGTGCTTAATATGGTTATCACACGCACGGCTTTCAGCCTGGTGCCAATCTAAGCACTGCGCGCTGGAAACTTGAAAAACCTGGGCTATGCTCAGGTTTTTTACTTTGATGCATCGCTATGCTTGATCTTTGCCTACTTGCTGAACCGCATTAAAGTCATCCTCAAGAATACGCAACCCGCAGCCATATTCAAGCAAACAAACTCATTCTGAATTAGGCTGATCTGATCTCCTCCCAAGTCTGGAAAAAAACCTTCCTTTCCTGCCCTGAATTCAAGAGCAAGAATCAGGGTGTCTTGGCCAAAAGCGGACCTTATACTGGCCTCATCACCCATCAGCAGGCCACAGCCATGACTCGTCTTCCACCAAAATCGGACTCAGACCGCCGCTACCGCGAGGCCGAACAATTTCTGGCCGCACTGGACCCAGACTGGCAAGCCTTGGTCACCCATGTAGGTCCTTGCATCCATCAGCCGCGCCCCGAGCGCGACCCCTACGAGGCCCTGATCCGCTCGGTGGTGTATCAACAATTGCACACCCGTGCGGCTGAACGCATTCTGCAACGCCTGATTGATATTTATCCACATGGCCACTGCCCAACACCTGAAGAAGTGCTGGCCACTCCCTATGAAACCCTGCGCGCATGTGGTTTGTCCGGTGCCAAGGCCAATAGCATTGTGGGACTGGCTCAAGCAAGTTTGGAGGGCGTTATTCCCGATCAGGCCACCGCTTTGCAAATGCCTGATGAAGATCTGATCAAGCAGTTGACCACACTACGCGGCATAGGCCGCTGGACGGTGGAAATGATGATGATGTACACGCTGGAGCATGAGGATATTCTGCCCGCAGACGACTTCGGGGTGCGTGAGGGCTATCGTCATTTGAAGCGTTTGGACAAGGCCCCCTCCGCCCGCGCCTTGCGTGACATCGGCCAGGCTTGGGCACCCTATCGCAGTGTGGCTTCCTGGTACTTGTGGCGCATGCCCAAACACACACCAGCGTCAGAGCCTACCCCAAACAAGCTACATCGCAGTCAACGCCCACAGGCCAAATCACCTCGCCAACAAGGCCCAGGCAACCCAATTCGTTTTGTAATTACCCAATCCAGCTTGGGCGCACTGATGGTCGCAGAAAGTGAGCGCGGGATTTGTGCCATTTCTTTAGGCGATGATCCCAAAGTCTTGCTGGAACAGTTGCAGGATCGTTTCAAAGGAAGCGAACTGATGGGTGCAGATTCACCATTCAAGCAGCGGGTTGCTCAAGTACTGGCCATGGTAGAAGAGCCAAACCAAAAGTTAGCCCTACCCCTGGACATTCAAGGCACCGCCTTTCAAACAGCGGGTCTGGGAGTTTTTGCGTCATATCCCGGCAGGCCAGACGCTGAGCTATACCGAGATTGCCGAGCGCCTGGGCATGCCCAAGGGCGCCCGTGCAGTCGCACGAGCCTGCGCCAGCAATACTCTGGCCATTGCCATCCCCTGCCATCGCGTCTTGCGACAAAGCGGTGACCTAGCGGGCTACCGCTGGGGGCTGGAGCGCAAGAAAACCTTGTTGGAGCGAGAACACGCGCAATAAAGTCACTACGATTAGCAGGCATGAAAAAACCCGGCCAATGGCCGGGTCTTATGCACAAAACCCAGGGGCTTTGCTTACATGGGCACCACACGAGTTGGGCCGTTACCGCTAAGCATACGGACACGCTGACCGGCTGAAAGAGGCACATCGGCTTCCTGGGCCACCACACGGGTTTCACCATTATCCAGTTGCACCGTGATCTCCAGACCCTGGGTTTTACCCATGCGGTTTTCAACCGCATTACCAACCAGCCCCCCCAGAATGGCGCCACCAATACTAGCCAGGATGCTGCCTCGGCCACCACCAATACTGCTGGCAGCGACACCACCCAATGCAGCCCCACCCACGGTGCCGACGCCGGAGTTCTGATCTTCCTGAATCGTGACAGCACGGACCGAAACAACGGTACCCAAACGCACGATTTGCTCACGCTGAGCCTGACCGTAGCTGTACACCGAGCTGGATGCCGATTTATTGGCACAACCCGCCAACAAAAACACGGGGGCCGCCAAGCTCGCCACTACCAGCAGACGCACTTTGGGTCGATCGAAAAAAGAAACATACATACGGTTTACTCCAAAAAACGTAGCTGGCCGAACCATAAAAAGTTGTTAGGCGCTCTCTTACAGACTGCGCTCAATGCCATAGTGCTGTTTTAACATGGCCGAGATCTGTGACCGTTTAAATTCATGATTTTGCGGGCCATCGACCTGGATTTTAATACTGCCCATCAAGTTGCCCAAGCTGCAAGCCTCCTGCCAGCTCCAGCCTTTTGTAAGACCATATAACAAACCTGCACGATGGGCATCACCACAACCAGTAGGATCAACTACATTTTCCACGGGCACCGGGGCAATTTCGTAAACCTGTCCGTTGTGGTAGAGCGTACTTCCATACTCTCCACGCGTCACAATAGCGGCCTGCAAGCCCTGTGCGATCTCGGCCATGCTCTTGGAGGTACGTTGCTCGATAACTTCGGCCTCATACTCATTTGCCGTAAGAACTTGACACAGTTCCAGCATTTCCAGCAGATCCTCACCCATAAACAACGGCATGGCTTGGCCCAAGTCGAAGATGAATGGTGTGCCTTGTGCGCTCAGGCGACGGGCATGAGCAAACATGCCATCTTTGGAGTCCGGAGCCACAATGCCCCAGGCCGCTTCCTGACCGGACAAGTCAATCTGGGCCGAACTGACCATGGCACCAGGATGGAAAGAAGTAATCTGGCTGGCAGCCAAATCTGTAGTGATAAAACACTGGGGGGTGAACATATCTGGCATCACTCGCACCATGCTGGTATCAATACCCAGATTCTGCAGACGCTGCACATAATCCACACCATCACTACCAACCGCCCCCACTGGAACAGGATGGCCACCGAGCATGTTCAATGTGTAGGCCATGTTGCCAGCACAGCCGCCCCACTCTTTACGCAAGCTGGGCACAAAAAAAGACACACTCAGGGTTTTGATGCTATCGGGCAAGATGTGATCTTTGAAGTACCCCTCGAAAACCGCGATCGTATCAAACGCGATCGAACCACATACCAGCACTCGCTCGGTCATAAATTACCTTATGGAAAAAAAGGGCTAATCTGGTAGCCATTAACTTGGAGCGACCCGGTATTCAAAGGCAGACGCACCATAATTTCACTGCGCGCTGCAAACGCGGGCTCGCGTCGCTCGGGGGCCAAATACTGATCGGGCGCAATATTGCGCCGGGCGATCAAGGCTCCGGAAAAATCTTTCAAGTCCAGAACCAGTGTCGGCCACTCCTGGGGCCGCTCAAACTCGTTACGCAGCGTAAAGCCCAACGTAGATTGCTCAGGCTGATTCGGCGCTTTATGCAGGGCCGAAGCCTGCACACGGATCTGGTCCAGGCGGCGCTCGTAAGGCACTTCACACGACAAAGTCTGGCAAGCGCGCTCGAACACGGGACGTAGCATGGGGATCTGGCTAACGATCTGTACGCGATAAACGTACATCAGTTGCAAAACGAACAGCAGCGCGCCCAAAACACACAAGCTGGTCCAGATCAGCGAACCCACGCGCTGGCCAAAGCTGGCCTCACCCTCGTAACGCGTCTCGCGTTGCAAAGCAGGGTTGGGATCAATCACCCAATCCTGCTGGAAATGGTCGCCATCATCATCGTGGGTGCCGTCAGCTTGCCGCGAGGGGAATGAAGCGCGCAAAGCACCGGCACGATCCCCCACACTGAATTCGGGCTCGGCAGCCGGCCAGGAGGCCTGACCAATGTGATGCCCGCCCTCCGGCTCAGGGGCAGCAGTACCGGTCGATACAAAAAAAGCGGTGTCCTGATTCTCTCTGGTCACGGGCTCGAGGCGAGAGCGGGCACGAATGACAGAAGGTTCTGAAGCCTGCAAAGAAGACTGAGTCAACTCAACAGACGGTTCTGCCGGTCGCACAAAAGGCTCCGCAGTATTAACAGAAGGCGAGGCCGGCGTGACCGGCGCCTGCGCCAGGATGGAATCGGGAAATTTACGTACCTGCAAGGAGTCGTGGGCTGTACCTTCATCACGCGGCGGTGCGTGACGGGAATGCTCTACAAAGCGCGGCCCCGGAACAGGGCTTTGCAAGTCCACTGTCTGCGCCTGCTCCTGCCGGTGTGAGGCAAATGGCTCTAGCTCCAGGCGCGGCTCGGTCTGAACCGGTGCAGCCGGGGGGTGATAAGAAGGCTCAGGAGCTTGATCATCAATGACTTCTTCAAAACCATCGAAGATATGCGCACATTGAATGCAGCGTATATAGCCCCGGCGGCGTTGCAGCGTTTCTACACTGGCTGCAAACGATGTCCCGCAACGGGGGCAGCGAGTCTTTAGCTCCATGAACTCACCTTAGGTTCTACCGTCTTACAAGGGGCGTTGACCGGCCAAACACACCCAGCCATCGCGCTCCTGCCAGACAGACAAGGGCAGATAAGAGGAATAGACCTCGATCATTTCCTCGGCCTGCCAATCGTAAATACCGGACAGAATCAGATGCCCGCCCGGTTTGACCCGATTGGCCAGCATGGGGGCCAGCATACGCAGGGGATTGGCCAGAATATTGGCAAGCACCAGATCGGTTTGCCCAGCGGGCATGGCATCGGGCAGCAAGCCTTCAACCTCAACCTGATTGACTTGCGCATTGTAGCGCGTGGCAATCACGGCCTGCTCGTCAATGTCCACACCCACGGTATGGCCAGCACCCAGTTTGCGGGCAGCAATCGCCAAAATGCCGGAACCGCAACCATAGTCCAGCACAGTCTGACCCGCTTGCACATGGTGAGCCAACCAATCCAGACACAAATGTGTTGTGGGGTGGCTGCCGGTACCAAACGCCAGGCCGGGATCCAGTTCAATGCGCACCAGACCATCATCGCCTTCTTGAGCGACCGGCAGGTCCTCATCGTCCTTGTGCCAGCTAGGCACAATCAGGATGCGCTCGCCCACCGGGATAGGACCGAACTGCGACTGTGTCAAACGAACCCAATCCTCGTCGGGCACTTCACGCACACTCCACTGTGCCTTTTCAGGCTCCAGTACACCGGCATCAAAAAGCGGCTGCAGTAACTCTTCAGGCTCCAGTTCCTCGGGCAGCAAAGCAACCACCCGGTTGCGATCCCAGGCCAGCACATCCGGCTCGATACCAGGTTCACCAAACAGGGGTTTTTCCTGATCGGTATCACCATCCGCATCTTCTACCGACACCGACAAGGCGCCGGCTTCCAGCAAGGCATCGGACAAGCGTTCGGCCTCGTGTTCCTGGCAGCTCAGTAAGAGTTCACGCATACATAGTTTCCATAAAGCAAAACAGGGGGCTCGCCCCTGTTTTACGTAATCATTATTCTTATCGGGCCAGGCCTGTGGCCTGCCCCTTGCTGCCCTTATTTGCTGCGTTGGGCCAGCTTTTGTTCCAGGTAGTGAATGCTGGTGCCGCCTGCCTTGAAGCTGGCGTCCTGCATCAATTCCCGGTGCAATTCCACGTTCGTCTTGATTCCTTCCACCACCATTTCAGACAAGGCAATGTCCATACGGGCAATGGCTTGCTCACGCGTCTTACCGTAAGTAATCAGCTTGGCAATCATGGAGTCGTAGTACGGCGGCACGGTGTAGCCGGTAAAGACATGCGAGTCGATACGCACGCCAGGGCCACCAGGAGTATGCCACTTGCTGACCAGGCCTGGGCTTGGTACGAAGTTGAACGGATCTTCTGCGTTGATACGGCATTCGATCGAGTGACCTTCAAACTCGATATCACGCTGGCGCAGCACAAACTTCTCGCCTGCAGCCACTTTGATCTGCTCTTGGACCAGATCAATGCCGGTGATCATTTCGGTAATGGTGTGCTCAACCTGAATACGGGTATTCATCTCGATGAAGAAGAACTCGCCGTTTTCATACAAAAACTCGAACGTACCTGCACCACGGTAATGCATGCGACGGCAGGCATCAGCGCAACGCTCACCGATACGTTCGATCAGGCGACGGGCAATACCAGGAGCGGGTGCCTCTTCGATGACTTTCTGGTGACGGCGCTGCATGGAACAATCGCGCTCACCCAGCCAGATCGCGTTGCGGTCACCATCAGCCAATACCTGAATTTCGATATGGCGTGGATTCTCGAGGTACTTTTCCATGTAGACCTCGGGATTGTTGAACGCAGAAGCGGCTTCGGTTTTGGTAGTGGCAACCGCAGTCAGCAAGGCTGCTTCGGTGTAGACCACGCGCATGCCGCGACCACCACCGCCGCCAGAGGCCTTGATGATGACTGGGTAACCCACTTCGCGGGCAATACGGACAATTTCTGCAGGATCGTCGGGCAAGGCACCGTCCGAGCCGGGAACTACAGGCACACCGGCCTCGATCATGGCCTTTTTGGCCATGACCTTATCGCCCATCGTGCGGATACTTTCGGGACGTGGGCCGATAAAGACAAAGCCGCTCTTTTCGACACGCTCAGCAAAGTCCGCGTTTTCAGCCATAAAACCGTAACCAGGATGAATGGCTTCCGCATCGGTGACTTCTGCTGCCGAGATAATGGCAGGCATGCTCAGGTAGCTGTCACGGGCTTGGGCGGGGCCAATACACACGGCCTCGTCGGCCAGACGCACGTACTTGGCATCACGATCAGCTTCAGAATAAACGACGACTGTCTTGATACCCATCTCGCGGCAAGCGCGCTGGATACGCAAGGCAATTTCGCCCCGATTGGCGATTAGGATTTTTTCAAACATATCATCAACCGATGACGAACAGAGTCTGGCCGTATTCCACCGGCCCGCCATTTTCAACCAGAATTTCTTTGATCACGCCGGATTTGTCGGCTTCGATCTCGTTGAGCAACTTCATGGCTTCAATAATGCACAAAGGCTCGCCTTCCTTGACCGTTTGGCCCACTTCCACAAAAGGAGAAGCACCTGGGCTAGGAGCACGGTAGAAGGTGCCAACCATAGGAGCCTTGACGGCGTGGCCCTCAGGAGCGGCCGGTGCTGCGGGTGCCGCGGCAGGAGCGCCAGCAGCGGGGGCTACCACCTGGGCGACAGGAGCCTCGGGAGCATAGACCACAGGAGCGGCCGAGCTTTGCGAAAATTTCACAATGCGAACCTTGTCATCACCTTCAGTGATTTCCAGTTCGGCAATGCCAGACTCGGCGACCAGATCGATCAGGGTTTTGAGTTTTCTAAGATCCATGCGTACTTCCCGCAACGCCGTACTAGCCACTGACCGGGTCAGGACGGCATTAAAAAATATTGGTCAAAAAAACGAAACGAACCACCTAACTATTCAAAGCGAACCGCAGGGCGGCTTCATAACCATACGCCCCCAAACCAACAATGACACCGCTAGCGATGTCAGAGAGATAAGAGTGGTGACGGAACGGCTCACGACGGTGAACATTGGACAGATGAACTTCAATAAACGCAATACCGACACCGGCAAGTGCATCCCGTATCGCTACACTGGTATGGGTATAAGCCCCAGCATTGATCAGGATGAAATCGACGCCCTCGGTACGGGCTTGATGAATTCGATCGACGAGCCCGCCTTCGTGATTGCTTTGAAAAAAATGACACTGCGCGCCATACTGGTCGGCCAGCACCTGTAAACCATTATTGATATCGTCGAGAGTCTGATGTCCATAGACATCGGGTTCCCGGGTACCCAGCAGGTTAAGGTTAGGCCCATTCAGGACCAGGACATGTTTCGCCATAGCGGATTTTTCGTCAAGACAGACCGCCTTTTTACGCTAAATAACGTCATTTGTCCATAAACCTGCTTGGCTTACAAACAGTTAGCATTGGTCCAATCCCGTTTTAAACAGGGATGGAGCAGACCGGCAATTTGACGAAATTAAGCGAAAAAGTCGGCCAGTTAGCGTTGAGCTTTAATAACTTCGTCCAACTTTTCGGGATCTATCTGGCCCAAAATACGTTCGCTGACCCGGCCGTTGCTGCCAAAGACTACGGTAAAGGGCAATCCGCCCTTTTTATTACCCACGCTGCGCATTTGTTTCAAGCCACCCGAACCAGCCAGCAAAATGTCGTAACTGACGGGCACGCGCTCCAGAAACTCGGTCACGTTATCCAGCGAGTCCACTGCGATGCCCACAAAGTTCACGTCGGGATAGCGTTGGTGCAGTTCCTGGAGATCCGGCATTTCCTTGACGCATGGCGCACACCAGGTAGCCCAGAAGTTGACCACCAGGGGCTTGCCTATATAAGTAGAGAGTGCCTGATCTTCGCCCTGAAGATCCTTGAAACTTTGCGCCAGGAAGGGGTCTGAAGGCAGCAAACTAGCCCAAGGAGCGGGATGCAAGGCCAAAAGACTTGCACACACTAGCGATTTCTGTAAAAAAAGACGCCTACGCATACCGGCTCACACCTGAAAAAGAATCATCTGAAGATGATAGCATCGCCCCTCACCAAAGCTCACGCATCAGATCAAACAGTCGTCTAGAATACAGGCCGGAGGATTGTCATGCACATACATATACTAGGGATTTGCGGCACATTCATGGGCGGCCTGGCCCTGATTGCCCGCTCGGCTGGCCACACAGTGACAGGTTGCGATGCCGGGGTCTATCCGCCCATGAGCACACAGTTGGAAGAACAAGGCATTGAGCTTATTGAAGGCTTTGGCGCAGAGCAAACCACGCTGTCCCCCGATCTCTATATAGTGGGCAATGTGGTCACGCGCGGCAATCCCCTGATGGAAGCGATTCTGGACCAGGGTCTGCCTTACACCTCCGGCCCTCAATGGCTGGGCGAGAACATCCTGCACAAGCAGCACGTTCTGGCCGTGGCTGGCACGCACGGAAAGACCTCCACCAGCTCCATGCTGGGCTGGATTCTGGAACAGGCCGGGCTCTGCCCCAACTTTCTGATCGGTGGCGTGGCTCCAGGCCTGGGCGTATCGGCCCGCTTCCACCCTGAGCACCCCCTGTTTGTGATCGAGGCCGACGAATACGACACCGCCTTTTTCGACAAACGCTCCAAATTTGTTCACTACCGGCCTCGCACAGCCATCCTGAACAATCTGGAATACGATCACGCCGATATCTTCCCTGATCTGCACGCCATCCAGACCCAATTTCACCATCTGGTACGTACCATCCCCTCCACCGGGCTGATTCTGCGCCCTACCCACACCCCCAGTCTGGACGAAACCCTGGCCCGAGGTTGCTGGACACCGGTCGAGCAGTTTGGCCCCGAAGGGGATTGGGACAGCCAGGCAATCAGCGCCACCTCTTTTGAAGTGATATTCCAAGGCCAGTCCCAAGGCATGGTCCAATGGACCCTGACCGGCGAACACAATCGCCTGAACGCCCTGGCCGCCATTGCCGCTGCCTACCATGTAGGCGTCAAGCCCGCACAGGCTTGCGCTGCGCTGAGCCAGTTCGCCGGTATCAAGCGCCGCATGGAAGTGCGTGGCGTGGTCAATGACATTACCGTCTACGACGATTTTGCACATCACCCCACCGCCATTGCCACCACCCTGTCGGGCTTGCGCAGCCAAACCGGCAAAACCTCTCGGATTCTGGCCGTACTGGAGCCGCGTTCCAACACCATGAAGCTGGGCGCCATGGCGTCCCGGCTGCCCGGTTCGCTGGAAGATGCCGACCTGGTGTTTTGCTACGGCGAAGCCCAGGGCAAGCACGCACTGGGCTGGGATGCGGCTCAGGTACTGGCTCCTTTGGGTAATCGCGCCACAGCGTGGAATGATTTGGATAAAATGGTTCAGGCCATTGTTCAGGCCAGCCAGCCCGGCGATGCCATTGTCGTCATGAGTAACGGCAGCTTTGGTGGCATTCATCAGCGTCTGCTGGATCAATTGTCACGCTGACCCCCTCATCCATATAGCAGGTGCCTCCCCATGATCCTCTATCTACACGGCTTTCGTTCCTCGCCCTCGTCCTATAAAGCGCAGCGCCTGAAACAAACCCTGCAAGACAGAGGCTTGCTGCACCTGTGGCGCTGTCCACAATTGCCCGCCAGCCCGGCCCAGGCCATTGCCATGTGCAAGCGCATTGTGGATACAGAAATACAGGCGGGCATGACGGCCGATCAGTTATGTGTGATTGGCTCCTCGCTGGGCGGTTACTATGCCAGCCACTTGGCGCAGCACTACCACAGCCGCGCGGTGCTGCTTAACCCGGCAGTCTATGCAGGACGGGATCTGGCTACACAGGTGGGCGAACATATCTGTTATCACTCGCCCGACCCTTTTCATTTCCTGCCCGAGTATGTGGATGAACTGAACGACATTCACGTACCGCGCCCTGTCGATCCTCAACGCTTTTACCTACTGGCCGCTAAAGGTGATGAAGTCCTGAACTGGCGCGAAATGGCAGACTGGTACAAAGGTAGCCAAGGGCACATTCTAGAAGGCGGAGACCACGGCCTGACCGACTTTGATCCCTGGATCGACGACATTTTGCGCTTTGCCCTGCCACACCCTTAATTTATCTTTACCGGATGGCCAGCCCCATCCAGATGGAAAATCATGTACGTCCTTTTTGAAGACAGCGGTAATTTCAAAGCAGAAAAAATATTTTCTGACAGCGATACCACCATGCAGGTGGAATCCGCGTCTGGCAAACGCAGCAAAATAAAGAAGAACAGCGTTCTATTTACCTTCGAGCAGCCTGCACCGGCAGAGCTGCTGGAAAAAGCACAAGCCCTGGCCGAATCCCTGGATATCAACTTTTTGTGGGAATGCGCCCCTCAGGACGAATTTGAGGCCTCCACACTGGCACAGGAATACTTCGGTCACGCGCCCAGCGCCGTCGAAAAAACCGGCACCATCTTTGCCCTGCATAGTGCGCCCGCTTACTTCCACCGTCGCGGCAAAGGACTGTACCGCCCCGCCCCGCCGGAAATTTTACAAGCTGCCCTGGCTGCCATTGAGAAAAAACGTCTACAGCAAGAGCAAATCCAGGTCTGGGCCGAACAGATGATCAAGGGCGAACTGCCCCCCGAAGTCGCCGAAAAGGCCGGCACCTTCCTGACCCAGCCAGACAAGAACACACTGGAATGGAAAGCTTTTGATCAGGCTCAGAAAGAGTTAGGCGTCAGTACTGAAAAGCTGCTGCTATCGCTGGGGGCCTGGTCCAATCCGCTGACCTTGCATCAACATCGCTTTCTGGCCGCACATTTCCCCAAAGGCACGGGCTTTCCCAGTATTGCCCTGCAAAACTGGGGGCAGGATCTGCCCGAGGCCAATGTCACCGCTTATTCGGTGGACGACGCCAATACGATTGAAATTGACGATGCCCTGTCCGTCCAACACCCAGAGCCGGGGCGCCTGCGTGTCGGGGTTCACATCGCCGTGCCTTCGCTGGCCATGACACGCGGCAACGAGATCGACCAGATTGCTCGCAATCGCATGGCCACGGTGTACACGCCCGGCCACAAGATTCCCATGCTGCCGCCCGAACTGATCGCGCGTTTCTCGCTGGATCAAGGCCAGACTCGCCCTACCCTGTCACTGTATGTAGACGCGGATATCAGCACCGGCGAAATCCTGTCACATCACACCCGTCTAGAGCGCATTACCGTGGCGGGCAACTTGCGTCAGCACGAGCTGGACCCACTGATCAGCGAAGCAGCCCTGGCCGACGAAAATGCCGAGCTGCCCTATGCACAATGGCTGCGCCCGCTGTGGAACTTCTCGCGCCAATTATCGGCTCAGCGTGAAGCGGTAAGAGGCAAGCCAGAAAACAATAACCGTGTGGAATACAGTTTTGAACTGGATGGCCCGCACGACGACCCCAACTCCATCATTCGTCTGGTGCCTCGCGTGCGCAATGCCCCGCTAAGCCTGTTGATTGCTGAATACATGATTCTGGCCAATCAACTGTGGGGCGGCTTGCTGGCCGAGCACAATGTACCTGGCATCTATCGCTCCCAGCAATTCATGCGTACACGCATGTCCACCACGCCTGGCCCACACGAATCCATTGGTGTACCGCAATACATCTGGTCTACCTCGCCCCTACGTCGCTATGTGGACCTGATCAACCAGGGCCAGATTCTGGCGGCTGCCGAGCACGGAATCTCTGCGCGTCTGGCGGCCCCCTTCCAGCCTAAAGATGCAGACCTGTACGCCATTATTGGCGCCTTTGAATCACAATACACTCAGTGGTCGGACTACCAGTCTTCTCTGGAACGCTTCTGGTGCCTGCGCTGGCTGCAACAAAACGACATCAAGCAGGTCCAGGCCAACTTCATCAAAGAAGATCTGGTGCGCCTGAGCAATGCGCCGCTGGTGCTTCATGTACCCGGCCTACCTGCTCTGGATCGTGGGCAGGAAGTGACGCTGGATCTGTTGTCTTTCGACGAACTGGCTTTGACGGTAGAAGCCCGCTTGCGCTCGGTCGCCACGGCTGACTGACGATCATGGTCAAGCCCGACCGCCGCCACGCACCCAAAGACTATCTGTGGCTGGCGGTCGCCCTTTCGGCACTGTTTCACCTGTTGCTGATCTTCTGGCCCAGCCGCCCCCCCTCATCAGCACCGGCCCATAATCTGGATGTGGCACTGGTCAATTTCAGTACCGACTCGGCGCCCTTAAGTCCCCAACTGCTGGCACAACTGAATCTGGACGGTGGCGGAGAGCATCAGCAAGGACAGGCCAGCAACCCATTGCCGCTGACCGACCCCAACTTGCCTAACCAATTAGTACTGGAGGCATTGCGTGCCCGCCAACAAAGCCTGGAAGCTGAGCAGCAGCGCCTGCTGGGTGAACTGGACAGTCTAGACAAAGCGCCTCCCTCCACACCCAACCCTGAATATATTGGTGCCTCCATTGAACCCGGCCCGGATGACCATGATCTGGATCCGCACATTCACAATAGCCAGCTGGCTATTTTGCGCGAGCAAATCCGTGAGCAACAACGCCAACCGCGCTATCACTATGTCGGCCCTAGCGCCAAAGCCAGCGAGCAGGCCCAGTATCTGGACCAATGGCGTCAAAAAATTGAGCAAACTGGCACGCGTCACTATCCGAAGCAGGACGGCAAACAGCTATACGGCCAGTTGCAAATGACGGTTTACATCCGACGCGATGGCAGCTTGCTACGCGCCCAGATTACTCAGCCTTCGGATCAGGCCGCCCTGAATCTGGCTGCACGACGGATTGTTGAGTTGGCCGCCCCGTTCGCCCCCCTACCCGAACACGTGGCCCCTGGCGCCGATGTACTCGTCATTACTCGCAGTTGGAGCTTTACGCATGACACACTCAGCATGCACGGCGGAGATACGCAGTAAGCGCATATTGTCCACAGCAAGCCCAAACGAGAGCAGCCCCTAGGGTAAAATACCGGCTTGCGGCCTAAGGGCTGACCACTCACAACAAAACTAGTATTGCTCAACCATGCCCGACACGACTCCCGCCAAGCGCTACGGCGTTATTGGCCACCCTATCGAGCACAGCCGCTCCCCGCAAATCCATACGCAGTTTGCCAGTCAATTCAACCTGGCCCTGAGCTACGAGCGTATCTTGGCACCGCTGGATGGCTTTGCCGTCACCGTGGAAGCGTTTTTCAAGAACGGCAGTGGCCTGAACGTCACCTTGCCCTTCAAAGAGCAAGCTTATGATCTGGTCGGCCCGCGCCTGAGCCGTCGCGCTCGCATGGCCGGGGCCGTCAATACCTTGTGGCTGGAGGATGGCCAACTGCATGGATGCAATACTGATGGCGTGGGCCTGTGCGCGGATCTGCTACGTGTTGGCCACAAGCCGGAAGGCAAGCGTATCTTGCTGATCGGTGCAGGTGGCGCCTCGCGCGGGGTGGTGTTCCCTTTGCTGGAGGCCGGTTGCGAGATGCTGCACATCATCAATCGCACCAGTGCCAAAGCCTACGACATTCGTGAGCAGGTCGTTGCGCTGGACCCGGATGCCTCGCGCCGCCTGAGCGCGGGCGGCCTGGACGATCATTGTGGCGACTGGGACATTGTGATCAATGCCACCTCGGCCAGCCTGAATCAAAACCTGCCCGAACTGCCCAACGCCCGTTATCGCAGCAACTCCCTGGCTTACGATATGTTCTATGCCAACGAACCCACCGCTTTCATGCGCGCCGCCGAACAGGCCGGTGCGACACAGAGCGTCGATGGCCTGGGTATGCTGGTCGGCCAAGCGGCGGCCAGTTTTCAAATCTGGCACGGTGTAGCGGCCAATGTCGAACCTGTACTGGCCACGCTACGCCAGGAAATCGGACAAGTCTGACGTGCGTCGCCTACTGATCCATCCCTGGAAACTGGCTGGCCTAGCTGCTTTGGCTGTGGCTGCCGGTGTCCTGATCTATCAGATTGCCCTATTTGTCATGGTGCTCTGGTACAGCGTGATGCCGCCACGCATGACAACCTTCATGGCGGCAGAACAGGGCCAGTTGCGTAGCGCCGATGCAGACGCCGAACTGCGTTATCAGTGGGTGCCTTACGACAAGATCAGCGTCAACTTGAAACGTGCGGTGATTGCCTCCGAAGATTCAAACTTCCTGAACCACACTGGTGTCGAATGGGATGCCATTCGTCAAGCCTGGGAATACAACCGCCGCCAGTCAGAAAAAGGCTCTAGCCGCCGTCGCGGAGGTTCTACCATTTCCCAGCAATTGGCCAAGAATCTGTTTCTGTCAGAGTCCCGCAGCTATTTGCGTAAAGGTCAGGAACTGATTTTGACCTATATGATTGAAGCCGTCATGAGCAAGGAACGCATTCTGGAGCTGTACCTGAACGTAGCCCAATGGGGGGAAGGCGTTTTTGGCGCCCAGGCGGCGGCACGCCACTACTTCAAGGTTGATGCAACCAAGCTCAGCGCCATGCAATCCGCCCGTCTGGCAAGCATGCTGCCCAATCCAGCCTACTATGACAAAAACCGCAACAGCCCCTACTTGCAATCGCGCACACGCACCATCAGTCAACGTATGCGACAAGTCGCTATTCCCTGACTGCAATCTGCATTTTTGTTAAGCTAGCCACGTCTTTCCTGGGCCCTATTTTCATGCGCACCGCTCGCCGCTATCTCGCTTCCGAAATCTATCGCTCCAGCGCCGTGGTGCTGATTGCCTTGCTTGGCCTGTTTAGCTTTTTCGCCCTGATCGAAGAGCTGGACAAGGTAGGCTCCAAATTCACCCTGATGAATCTGTTTTACATCCAGGCCCTGGAGCTACCTACCCGTTTGTACGACCTGCTCCCCATTGGGCTGTTGATTGGCGCCACCTTGGCCCTGGCCAGCTTGGCACAACGCAATGAGCTCGTGATTTTGCGCGCCTCAGGCGTCAGCGGCCTACATATGATGCTGATGCTCTGGACCATTACCCTGCCCTTGGTGGCCGGTGCTTTTGTGCTCTCCGAATACGTCACACCAATGGCCGAAGTCAAATCCAGTGAGCAAGGTATGGCCTTGCTGGGCCGCTCCGGTGGCGGGCGCTTGGACAGCGGCTACTGGTTCAAAGAAAGCAATGACAATGGCGGAGTGCGCATCATCAATATTGCCAACCTGCAAGGCGATGGCAAAGTCAGCGATGTCAGCGTGTTCGACTTCTCGGATGGACAACGCCTAAGCTCAATGACACAAGCGCCAACCGGTCAATTCCACAAGAATCAACTGGACTTGCAGGACGTGACCGAAACCTATGTCAGTGAACAATCCCACGAGGCCTTGGCGCAAGATAAGACCCCGGATCAGCCTCTGGTTCGTATCGAAAAACGCCCAGACCTGTCACTGACCACCACACTGACTCCCGATCGTCTGATTGCCCGAGTCGTCACACCCGAGCGCATGTCCATTCTGGATTTGAAAGACTACATTGGCTATCTGGATGCCAACAAGCTGCAAACCAAACGTCAGGTTGTCGCCTTGTGGCGCAAAGTTGCCTACCCCTTCACCTTGCTGGTCATGATTACTATTGCGGCACCTATCGGCTTTATGCAGACGCGCCACGGCGGTGTGGGAACCAAGGTCTTTACCGGCATCTTGCTGGGCGTGGGCTTTTTCATGATCAACCAACTGGCCCTGAATGTAGCCATGCTCAGTAACCTGGCACCATGGGTCACCGCACTGGTGCCAAACCTGATTGCCATGGCCATGGCCTTGAGTGCCCTTATCATGATGGAAAACCGGCACAACCGGCGCCGTCGCACCTCCAGCACCACTAACTAAACCATGTCCTTAGCTACTTCCCCTGCCATCTGGGCGATTGGTGATATTCAAGGCTGCTGCCGCCCTCTGGACAGCTTGCTCAGCCATCCCGATGTCGCGGCCGATAACCAGGCCAAATTCTGGTTCGCGGGCGATCTGGTCAACCGTGGCCCGGATTCGCTCGGTGCGCTACGTCTCATTCGCTCCCTGGGGGATCGCGCCGTCTGCGTGCTGGGCAACCACGACATTCACTGTCTGGCCGTCGCGGCAGGTGTACGCAAATCCAGCAAACAGGACACCTTGCAAGAACTGCTTGCCGCCCCTGATGCCCAAGAACTGCTGGATTGGTTGCGACACCAGCCACTAGCCCACTACGAGCACGGTCATTTGATGGTGCATGCCGGTGTGCATCCAGACTGGAGCCCGCAACAAACACTGGAATACGCTCACGAGCTGGAGGCGCTGCTGCGTGCGGATGACTGGCAAGACAAGATTATCGAATTGTTTGGCAACAAGCCGGATCGTTGGGATACCGACTTGCAAGGCTATGACCGCCTGCGGGCCATTGTCAGCACCCTGACACGCATGCGTATGTGTGATCTCAATGGCCGCATGGACTTCAAGCACAAGGGGGCCCCGGATACCGAATCAGGCCTGTTAGCGTGGTATGAACTGCCGAATCGTGCCTGTGCCCAGGTACCTGTTATTTTTGGTCATTGGTCTACGCTGGGCTTGTTGAATACACCGACGGTAATCAGCCTGGACACCGGCTGCGTCTGGGGTCGTCAGCTTAGTGCTGTTCGTCTGCAAGACCGGCATCTGGTTCAGATTCATTGCCCGGAAAGCAAAAAACCGGGCTAAGCCTATCAGGCCGCGACAGTCACAGCTTCCGGGCAAACGACTGCGCGAATCTGTTCACGGGCATTTTGTGCCGTTTGTGCGCGCCCCCATTCCGTACAGAACTGAGCTGGGATCAGATCAAGAAAATGGCAATGCACCGACACCTGACGGGCGCTTAGCAAGACCCAAATATTAGCTACCAGAGATTGTTCACCCACAAAGGCAAAACGCTCACTGCGTTGCCCTGCTTGCTCAAACAGCAAAGCCATCGGTTGAATATCGACATTCAAGGCAATGGCAGCCTCAAATAAACTGGCATGGAAAGGTCGGACATCCATTCCTGTGGAGGTGGTGCCTTCAGGAAACAGCCCGACAGCGTCACCGCGCTCAAAGCAGCTTGCCATTTGCTGACTGACAACCTGAATGGCACGACGCTGGCCACGCTCAATAAAGACAGTTCCTGCGCCCGCGACCAACCAACCAATGACAGGCCAACGTCGAATATCGCTTTTAGCAATGAAAGAAGTGCAGCGCACACTATTGATCACAAAGATATCCAGCCAGGACACGTGGTTGGATACATACAGCACAGCGCGATCCTGAACTGCCTGACCGTGTTGAATGACGCGTACGCCACAGATCAGCATCAAAAGGCGTGACATGCGCAGCACCATGACGCGACGTCCGCCTGGACGCAATACCGGAAAAAGCAAACCGACGCTGAACAAGCCGATCACGATCCACACAATCAGAACGACAGCGCGCCAACTAAAACGAAATAAACTTATCAAAAGGCTGCAACCTTATAGAGGGCTCAGGCCGGTGGCAGACTGTCCAGATATCGCTGCAGGATCACGCAAGCTGCCATGGCATCATCATCGTCATTATTGCCCAGCAATTCTTGAGCCTCCATACTGGAGCCCCGCTCATCGACCAGGTCTACTACAACACCGTAGCGACCGTGCAGTTGGTTGGCAAAACGCCGGCACCGCAGCGAAGCATACTGCTCACCGCCATCCAGAGTCAAAGGCAAACCTACCACGACGCGATCAGGCTGCCATTCCTTGAGCAAAGCCTCGATAGCCGCAAAACGCTGCTCCCGTGTCACGGGCCGCAAAATCGTATAAGGGCGGGCCTGGCGCGTCAAGGTATTGCCCAGCGCCACGCCAATTTTTTTCAGGCCGTAGTCAAAAGCCAGCAAGGTTTGTGCCGAGCTAACCGTTGACGGCGTATCGTGTTCAGGCATGGCCCGCCGCACCTGTCAGGGTAAAAGGACTGATTCCCAGCAAAGCCAGGGCGCGATCATAACGCTCCCCAACTGGGGTGGAAAACAAGATTTCATGGGTAGCCTTGATGCTCAGCCAGGCGTTGTCGGCCATCTCGCTTTCCAGTTGACCGGCACCCCAACCAGCATAGCCCAACGTGACCAGCATATGCACTGGCCCCTGGCCTTGAGCCACGTCCTGCAGCACATCGCGGGAAGTGGTCAGGGTAAGATCCCCCACCCCCAGACTGGAAGTATAGGTTTTGTCGGAGTCATGAAGGACAAAGCCGCGATCCGTTTGCACGGGCCCACCGAAATAAACCGAAGTCCCGGCTAGATCAGCCCGGTTCTCCACCTCCACTTCGATGCGAGACAATAGTTCAACCAGGCTCAGATCCGTTGGTCGATTAATGACCAGGCCCAAAGCACCTTGTTCATTATGTTCACAGACATAAATCACCGTGTCGGCCAAACTGCCCGACACCACACCGGGCATGGCAAGTAACAGGTGGTGCGTTAAGTCGGCGCTTTCTTGGATTAGCGGGGACTGGCTAGTGGCACTCATACACACCTCCCGTCAAAACAAACCACCTTGGAACTTGAGATGATCACACTTGGATCATTTCGAAGTCTTCCTTACGGGCGCCGCATTCGGGACAGACCCAGTTCGGAGGGACATCTTCCCAACGTGTGCCTGGCGCAATGCCTTCCTCAGGCAAACCTGCTTCTTCATCATAAATCCAGCCGCAAATCAGGCACATCCACGTACGCATAGTATTCCTACTGTATTTGTAAACATAGTCCGATCCGCGTGCAAATCGGGGCAATCCATTAAAATGGGGTTCATATTACTAAATTACTCAACCTGTGACATCCAGAGCCTTACTGGCCCTGCATGTGCATCCAAGACAAGATGGCTGCTGAAATCAAAAATTCAAGTCCTGCCCTGGCGCTCGTGCTGGCTCCTTATGATCCCAGCGGTGGCGCCCACCTGCCTGCAGATGGCATTACTGGCGCTCAACTGGGCTGCCATGTCGTCAGTGTGCCCACTGCCTTGCTGGTACGCGACAGTGCCCAGCAAGAAAACATCCAGACCCTGGCAGAAGACATTGCCGACGACCAGGCGCGCTGCTTGCTGGAAGACATGAACATTCAAGCCATCAAGTGTGGCCCCGTCTACAGCCCGGAAATCGCCAGCATGGTGGCCGAGCTATGCTCCGACTACCCTGAACTACCTTTAGTGCTGCACCTGAGCACCATGCCCACCGGACTGGACGAACTGGATGCTGACGATGCGCTTGATGCCAGTTTACGCCTGCTCCTGCCGCTCAGCTCTTTATTATTGATCGACCATCCAAGCCTGGAACGCTGGCAAGCCGACGAGTTGCTGGGCGATACCCCGGATGCCGTAGAAACCCTGCTGAACAACGGCGCCAATGCCGTACTGGTGACAGGCGTGCCAGGGGCTGCCGGGCAATGGCACACACGCTTCCAGGGGCATCATGGCCGTCTGGACTACAGCATGCCGCTGGATGGCGGCCTGCGCCAGCAGGACATAGACAGTTTGCTGGCTACCGCCTGCCTGAGCTTTCTGGCTCGAGGTCACGAACTGGATAACGCGGTAGAATCAGCCTTGTTGCACCTGCAGGCACGTGCCAGCAACACCTTCCAGCCCGGTATGGGCCACCGCCTGTTCAACCCTGTTGCCCCCCAAGATGACTGACGCCACCACCCTGCGCTTTCCTGCCGGTCTATACGGCATTACTCCCGAATGGGACGACACCACCCGCTTATTGAACGCAGTGCGTGCCGCTCACGACGGTGGTTTGCAGGTTTTGCAGTTTCGTCGCAAGAACGGCCCGGAACCCATCCGCCAGCAACAACTCAAAGAGCTGATCAAGCTGTGCCTGTCTTTGGATCTACCGCTATTGGTGAACGATCACTGGAACTGGGCGCAAGAGCTTGACGTGCAGGGCGCACACCTGGGCAAAAGCGATGGCGCACTGAGCCAGGCCCGTCAGGCACTGGGACCGCACGCCCTGCTGGGACGCTCCTGCTACAACAGTCTGGATCTGGCTCGCCAGGCCCTGGCGGACGATGCAGACTACATTGCCTTCGGGGCCATGTACCCCTCCAGCGTCAAACCCGAAGCACCACCGGCTGAACTGAACACCGTGCGACAAGCCCGATTGCTTTGCCAAGAACAAGAACACGAGGGACGGCGTGCTGCCATTGTTGCCATTGGCGGCATCACACCCGAGAAAATGCCCGAACTGCTGGAGGCGGGGGTTGATAGCGTTGCCGTTATCAGCAGCCTGTTTGAAACCAGCGACATACGCGCCACGGCGCAACGCTTTACCGACTATTTTCACGCTCAGGACGCATCGCGCTTTGTGCGCTGAGTCCTTGCCTGGCCTTGACCTTTTCACCTCTGGATTCTTGCCTCATGTCCCGTAACTCCGAACTTTTTGAACGTGCCTGCAAAGTCATTCCCGGCGGCGTCAACTCGCCCGTCCGTGCCTTCGGTTCCGTGGGCGGTACACCTTGCTTTGTCGAACGCGCCCAAGGCCCCTACATCTGGGATGCTGACGGCCAGCAATACACGGACTACGTCGGTTCCTGGGGCCCGGCCATTCTGGGCCACTCCGATCCGGACGTCATCAAGGCCGTACAAGAAGCAGCCGTTCATGGCCTGTCTTACGGTGCACCGACCGAAGGCGAAGTCGTACTGGCTGAAACCCTGACCAAGATGCTGCCCTCCATCGAGCAAGTGCGTCTGGTCAGCTCCGGCACTGAAGCCACCATGAGCGCCATTCGTCTGGCCCGCGGCTTTACCGGTCGCAACACCATCATCAAATTTGAAGGCTGCTACCACGGCCACGCTGACAGCCTGCTGGTCAAAGCCGGTTCCGGCCTGCTGACTTTTGGCAACCCCACCTCCGCAGGCGTACCGGCCGAGTTTGTAGGCCATACCTTGGTTCTGGACTACAACGACCTGGATGCCGTGCGCGATGCCTTCAAACAAAAGGGCGACGAAATCGCCTGCATTATCGTTGAGCCTTTTGCCGGCAATATGAACCTGGTGCGCCCAGCCCCCGGCTTTCTGGAAGGCTTGCGGGAGCTGTGTACCGAATACGGCGCCGTGCTGATTTTTGACGAAGTCATGACCGGCTTTCGTGTTGGCCCGCAAGGCGTACAAGGCCTGACCGGCATTCGCCCAGACCTGACTACCTTGGCCAAGGTGATTGGTGGCGGCATGCCCGTCGGTGCGTTCGGTGGCCGCCGCGACATCATGCAATGCGTGGCTCCCGTCGGTGGTGTCTACCAGGCAGGCACGCTGTCCGGTAACCCTGTCGCTGTAGCGGCTGGTCTGGCCACCTTGAAGAAACTGGCTCAACCCGGTTTCTACGACACCCTGACCGCCAACACCGCCAACTTGATTCAGGGCTTGAAAACCGCAGCGAAAGAAGCCGGTTTACCCTTCACCGCCGACCACCAAGGCGGTTTGTTCGGGATCTACTTCAGCGAGCATGTTCCCACGTCTCTGGCCGAAGTCTCGGCGGGCGACATCGAACGCTTCAAGCAATTCTTCCATGCCATGCTGGATAAGGGCGTGTACTTTGCGCCATCGGCCTTTGAGGCCGGTTTTGTGTCGGTACAACACACCTCCGACATCACCAACGCAACCGTGCAAGCGGCCCGCGAAATTTTTGCCACTTTCAAAAACTAAACGCGCCGGACACAAAAAAGCGGGCCTAAGCCCGCTTTTTTATTGCCTGATGGCTCAGTCCTGCGCCATCTGACGCAGCACAAAACGCTGTAACTTGCCCGTTTCAGTACGCGGCAAGGAAGCCACAAATTCGATGGCACGCGGGTATTTGTAGGGAGCGGCATTCTCCTTCACAAAATCCTGCAGCTTTTTCTTGAGCTCGTCGCTGCCGGTAAAGCCGGGCTTGAGCACAATGAAAGCCTGCACAATCTGGCCACGCTCTTCGTCCGCAGCCCCCACCACGCCACACTCGGCAACAGCCTCGTGCTTGAGCAAGGTACCTTCCACCTCTGGGCCTGCAATGTTGTAGCCCGAGGAAACAATCATGTCGTCGTTACGGGCCTGATAATACAGGTAGCCGTCTTCGTCCATCTTGAACGTATCACCCGGGAAGTTCCAGCCGCCCTGAACAAATAACTTCTGGCGTTCGTCGTTCAAATACTTGCAGCCCGTTGGGCCTTTAACAGCCAAACGCCCCACCGTACCAACGGGCACCGGGTTCAGGTCATCGTCCAGAATCGTGGCGACATAACCGGGTACCACTTGGCCGATTGCACCGGCACGTACTTTTTCCGGCGGACTGGACACATACACATGAATCATTTCCGTGCCACCAATGCCGTCCGTCATCTCGATACCGCTGGCCTGCTTCCAAAGCTGACGTGTCGCGTCTGGCAAGGCTTCGCCTGCCGACACGGTGGCACGCAAGCTGGCCAAGGAGTAACGATCCACCAACCCTGCCATCTGACGATAGAAGGTGGGTGCGGTAAAGCTCATGGTCACTTTGAAGCGATCAATCATGCCCAGCAGATCGGAAGGCGTCAGGCGCTCCAGCAATACCGTGGATGCACCTGCACGCAGCGGAAAACACAACAAACCGCCCAAACCAAACGTAAAGGCCAAAGGAGGTGTACCGCAAACCACATCATCGGGCCTTAAGCGCAGCACATGGCGCGAGAAGGTATCGCACATGGCCAGCACATCACGATGGAAATGCATGCAACCTTTGGGCTGACCGGTCGTGCCGCTCGTGAAGGCGATCAGGCAAACATCATCAGCCGCCGTATCGCAGGCGATGAACTCTTCAGGCTTGTCAGCCAGCAGGGCTTCCAAACCATGGGCGCTTTCATCGTTAAAGCACAGCAACTGTTTCAGAACAGGCGTGTAGGAATCGTGCGCGGAGTCCATGCAGTGTTCCAGCTCTTCACGCAAACGCTCATCACACAAGGCGGCATGGATCTCGGCCTTGTCCAGAATCGTCTTCAACTCCACCGCGCGCAGCAAAGGCATGGTAGGAACCGTAACCAGACCGGCCTTGATGCTGGCCAACCAGCAAGCAGCCATCATGGGGTTATTGGGGCCACGCAGTAAAACCCGGTTCCCAGGCACCAACTTCATGTCCTCAACCAGCACATGAGCTATACGATTGGTCAGCACATCTAGCTGCTGGTAGGTCAGGCTACGATTTTCATCACCCTGTGCCCACTGCAAAGCCACGCGATCACCCTGCCCCGCTGCTACCTGCTCCCCTAACAACGCAACAGCGCAATTTAGACGAGCGGGATAGTCCACATCCGGATTTCCTTCCAGCAACATCTCCGGCCACCACTCCATGGGTGGCAGATTGTCACGTGCAAAGGTATCAAGGTGCGCTGAACGTTCCATCCTTATCTCCTGCGTAGATTACGCCCCACTCAGGCGTAGACCCTATCCCTCAACGGCGCCGGCCAGATTGGCAAGGTCTATATTGTTTAGTCCTAAAGGATATTAGCAAAAAAAACGTCCCAACATCAGTAAACCTGACTACGGGTTATCCGCAGTAGCGCGTCACTACCCACCGTTTTCAGATGACACTCCAGACTAGCTTGAAAATCCGTGAAGTCTTGCCCAGGCAGCGGAAAGTTTAATAAAAAATTTCAAGATATAAGAAATAAATCAATCCGTCATCTGCCAATTTTTCAATTAAGAAAACTTACCCCAAGCATTATTCCCAAAAACTAAAAAAACATCCTAAATAGCAGGAAAATGATTAAGCAAACGGACGATACAGAGGCAAATGCCTTATACTTCAACTAAATAATCACTTGAATTCAGACGGCTTAACGCATCGAATCAAAGTAAAGGCGCTGTCTACACCGTAATCAAAGCCACGGTTACAAAAGTAAATAGCAGACAAGAATTTGCATTGTCTTACTCAATACCTTGTCACCCTTGCCAGTGCTTTCTAGCAAGTTGATTAATTTAAGCTTAAAAACGAATTTACTTTGATCTGTCGCAATGTCAAACTTCAAACCAGCCCCTAAGATACCTTCCAAGCTAACCCAGCTTGCTCATGGCTGCGGTCTGCGTCCTTCAAAGCTAAATATTTTGGACATGCACCATTAAGGCAAGCTATCTATGATCATGAACGATATCCCCGCTTCCGCCGTCGCCGATGCCGCTCCCGACCTGGAAAGCCGTGCCCATAGCGACGACCACTTCGACACACGTCTGTGGCTGCGCTTGATGGCCTGCACCAATTTGGTTGAGAGCGAAATTCGCAGCCGTCTGCGTACTGAACACACCACCACCCTGCCCCGCTTTGATCTGATGGCCCAATTGCAGCGCCAGCCCGCCGGCATGAAAATGAGCGAGCTGTCCCGCCACCTGATGGTCACCAACGGCAATATCACGGGCATCACCGATCAGTTGGAAAAAGAGGGTTTGGTCGAACGTATCAAGGTACTCACCGACCGTCGCAGTTCCCTGATCCGCCTGACTCCCAAAGGCAAGCGCCAATTCAAGAAAATGGCTGCCTCCCACGAGCAGTGGCTGCAAGAGATGTTTGCCAACCTATCGGAAAAAGCACGCGTCAACCTGTTTGAAGCTCTGGGCGAACTCAAGCTGATCACTCGCAACAACGTCGCCATGGCTGCTCGCGAAAGCTAACATCATCGCGCGACCAAAGATATGCCCAGGCGGCTCAAAGCAAGTATCATTACTGCTTTGAGCCGCCTTTAACATTGTTTTTCGGATCGCGTCATGGCCGTCAATCTGTTCATCCCCTCTGAATCTGATATTCACCCCGTTGCCGGTGTCAAAATCGGTATTGCCGAAGCCGGTATTCGCAAGGCCAACCGACGCGACCTGACCGTGTTTGAATTGGCCCCCGGCACCAGCGTGGCCGGTGTGTTCACCACCAACCGTTTCCGTGCTGCTCCAGTACAAGTGTGCGAAGCGCACCTGGCTACTCATGATGGTATCCGCGCTCTGGTCATCAATACCGGCAATGCAAACGCGGGCACAGGTCAGGCAGGCCTGGAAAAAGCACAGCAAACCTGCACGGAAACAGCACGCCTGCTGAACATCCTGCCCCAGCAAGTACTACCCTTTTCCACCGGCGTGATTCTGGAACCGCTGCCCATGGATCGCCTGCTGGGCGCTCTGCCTGCGGCGGTGAACGATCTGGCCGACAACAACTGGTTCAATGCTGCTCACAGCATCATGACCACCGACACGCAGCCCAAAATCGTGTCCCGTCAAATCCAGCTGTCGGGTAAAACCGTTACCTTGACCGGCATCAGCAAAGGCGCGGGCATGATTCGCCCCAATATGGCCACCATGCTGGGTTACCTGGCTACGGACGCCGGTATTGCTCCCGAACTGCTGCGCGATATGTGCCGTCTGGCGGCGGACCGCTCTTTCAACCGCATTACGGTTGATGGCGACACCTCCACCAATGACTCCTTCATCATCATGGCAACTGGCCAGAGCGGTGTCACGGTAGAGTCCATCGCAGACCCGAACTACAACGCCTTGCTCGACGCTCTGGTGGATGCCTCGCGCGAACTGGCCCAGAAAATCGTGCGTGACGCCGAAGGCGCCACCAAGTTCATGACCATCCAGGTTGATGACGCCGGTTCCAGCGAAGAAGCCCTGAAAGTGGCTTACGCCATCGCCCATTCGCCTTTGGTCAAGACCGCTTTCTTTGCCTCCGACCCGAACCTGGGCCGTATTCTGTGCGCCATTGGTTACGCCGGCATTAGCGATCTGGACGTCAACAAGCTGCGCCTGTGGCTAGGCGATGTTTTGGTCGCCGTAAACGGCGGCCGTAACCCCGACTACCAGGAAGAGGACGGCCAGCGTGTCATGCAAGAAGCCGAAATTCTGGTCCGTGTCTCTCTGGGCCGTGGTCAGCACAGCGAAACGGTCTACACCTGCGACTTCTCGCACGAGTACGTCACCATCAACGCCGACTACCGCTCCTGATATAAAAAGCCGCCTCCACTCAATGGGTGGAGACGGCTTTATGGCTAAGACAGGCCCGCCTCTTGTGCGGGCCTGTTCTATTTCTTGCCCATGCCCTTGACCAGCGAGAGCACCGCAAGAATCAAGAACACAACAAATAGAATTTTGGCGATGGACGCAGCACCGGCGGCAATACCACCAAAGCCCAACACAGCGGCCACAATAGCAACAATAAAAAAGATGACAGCGTAGTAAAGCATACGATTCTCCTCATCATCAGTATGTACAGAATCAAGGCTTTGTCTGGTGGGCCGTTTTTTTACGGCTCATAAAATAAGCATCAGACCAAAACGAGCCCCGCTTCACTAACGGTCGTACTTGTCGTAGAAATCTTTTACTTCGCGCTCTGCCTCTTCGCGGGTACGGCCATAGCGTTCTTGCACCAAACCAGCCAGTTGAGTGGCATCGCCCTTGATCTTGGCCCAATCATCATCGGTGATCTCGCCCCAGACACTGCGTGCCTTGCCTGCCAGTTGTTTCCATTTGCCTTCGATCGTGTCCTTATTCATACGTTTCCCCTAATCAGGTTCGAAAAATAAATGACTTACGCTCTGTGAACGCAACGCCTCTACCGTAACGGATACACGCGCTTTCAAAGGCCACAGATTGAGGAAAAGTGTAATAGTTTGGAGCCAGGCGCCATTTTGAGTGAATCCTGGCCCTCTGCCCGCCACTTCGAGCTCTGCGATAGCCCTGTTCCCCTGACCTTGCTCTGGCAGAGGAAAGGATTGGATGCAAAATACAGACAGGAGAAGCCCCAAGCCATTGACAGCAAAGCCTTTTTGCCCTATTATTTTTTGCTTGGCATTTTGCGTGTCAAGATTTTTTTATGTTAGATGGCATTACAGCGGGCTGTTATTGGCCTTTTACGCGATGCCTGTTTGACTCTTTAAGGGATTCCCTATGTACGCGGTTATAAAAACCGGCGGTAAGCAATATCGCATTACTGCTGGCCAAAAACTCAAAATAGAACAGATACCGGCAGACATTGGGCAAGAAATTTCGCTTGACCAGGTTCTGTCCGTCGGCGAAGGTGAAGCACTGCAAATCGGTGCTCCTTTCGTTGCTGGTGCTGTGGTCAAGGCTACTGTTCTTGCGCAAGGCCGTCACGACAAAATCAAGATTTTCAAAATGCGCCGTCGCAAGCACTACCGCAAAACGCAAGGCCATCGTCAAAACTACACTGAAATCCGCATCGAAGCGATCAACGCCTAAGTTGTTGCTAAAAGCGAATTTGGTATTTTCTTCATCTAGGAGCTAAAGAAATGGCACAGAAGAAAGGCGGCGGCTCTACGCGGAACGGCCGTGACTCACAGGCCAAACGTCTGGGCGTTAAAGTCTACGGCGGTCAGGTAATTTCGGCTGGCGGCATCATTGTTCGTCAGCGTGGCACTCAGTTTCACCCCGGCGTGAACGTGGGCATTGGTAAAGACCACACCCTGTTCTCCCTGGTCGATGGCAAAGTCAAATTTTCCATCACGGGTGCTCTGAACAAGCGTACCGTTTCGGTCGTTGCTGGCGAATAAGCCACCCGATCAAAGCGTACTCGCTGCGAAAAAGCCCTGCCGCCCTAGGCAGGGCTTTTTTTATGCATGGCCAACGCGCCATCGCCCAAACCCGCCCACCCGGCTTAGCCAGTCTCCCTACGGCCACAGCAAGAGACTAAAAATCGGCCACTATCACGGCACATACCGGCAGATAAGCCAATCTCCTATACACTAAGCAATTGGGGTTTTTGTTTAAAATGGTCTGCTCCCAGACCAGCAGCCCATACAGTTCTGCGGCCCCTGGACCTATACAGCACTCATCACCATGAAATTCGTAGACGAAGCGACCATTGAAGTGGTCGCAGGCAAAGGTGGAAACGGCGCTGCCAGTTTCCGCCGAGAAAAATTTATTGAAAAAGGTGGCCCCAATGGCGGCGACGGTGGACGCGGTGGCAGCATTTATGCCCAGGCCGACCGTAACGTCAACACCTTGATCGACTACCGCTACGCCCGCCTGCACCGCGCTCGCAACGGCGAGAATGGCCGTGGCTCGGACCAGTACGGCGCCGGTGGTGAGGACATCACCCTGCGTGTGCCCGTAGGCACCATGATTTTTGACGCAGAAACCGGCGAGCAGTTGTTTGATATGAAGCGTCATGGCGAGAAAATCACCCTGGCCCAAGGCGGCGCCGGTGGTTTGGGTAACCTGCACTTCAAGTCCAGTGTGAACCGTGCCCCGCGTCAATTTACCTACGGCAAGGAAGGCGAGCATCGCAAGCTGCGCCTGGAACTGAAAGTGCTGGCTGATGTCGGTCTGCTGGGTATGCCCAATGCGGGCAAATCCACCTTGATCACCCGTATTTCCAACGCCAAGCCTCGCATTGCGGACTATCCCTTCACCACCTTGCACCCTAACCTGGGCGTGGTGCGTTCATCCGAAGCACACAGCTTTGTGGTTGCCGATATTCCTGGCCTGATCGAAGGCGCCTCTGAAGGGGCTGGCCTGGGCCACTTGTTCCTGCGCCACTTGACTCGCACCCGTATCTTGCTGCATCTGCTGGATGTATCCAGCCTGGATCCGGACGAGGATATCGTGGCCAAAGTGGCTGCAGAAGCCCGTGCCATTGTTGAAGAACTGCGTCTGTACAGCGAAGAGCTGTACGCCAAGCCTCGCTGGCTGGTTCTCAACAAACTGGACATGGTCTCGGACCCGGAAGACCTGAAAGCCCGCCTGCTCAAGGAGCTGAACTGGGAAGGCCCAGTCTTTGGCATCTCCGCCCTGACCGGTGTGGGAACACAGGATCTGGTCTATCAGCTTCAATCCTGGCTGGATGAAGAAAGCCGCAAAGAGCATATCGAGCAAGATATTGCTGACGGCACCCATATTTACGACGAGAGGTTTGCCCCAGACTGATCGTTGCCACACAAGTCCAGGGTTTAGATTCCAGGACTGACTCCAAAAATGCCCGGAAGACGCGGTTAAGCCAGCCGCCCTACTCCTGGCATTTTCTCTATTTACACGCCAAGCGATGGATTTCTGAACTCGTCATGCAGCACTCTTCTCATTCTGAATCGGCCGTTGCACAATCGCGCCGATTGGTTATTAAAGTAGGTTCGTCCCTGGTCACCAACGAGGGCAAGGGGATTGACCTGGATGCCGTGGAGCAATGGGCTACCCAGATTGCTCAACTGCATGCCCAAGGCAAGCAATTGGTGCTGGTTTCCAGCGGTGCCATTGCCGAAGGCATGGCCCGCCTGGGCTGGCCGCGCCGACCGAAGGCCATGAATGAGTTGCAAGCAGCAGCGGCCGTCGGCCAGATGGGTTTGGTTCAAGCCTATGAAGTGGCTTTTGCCCGCCACGGCGTGCGCACCGCCCAGATCCTGCTGACCCATGAGGATTTGGCTGACCGCCATCGCTATCTGAACGCACGTAGCACCATCAACACCTTGCTGGACCTGGGGGTGGTGCCCATCGTGAACGAGAATGACACGGTGGTCACAGATGAAATCCGCGTGGGCGACAACGACACGCTGGGCGCACTGGTCACGAATCTGATCGAAGCCGAAACCCTGATCATTCTGACCGATCAAGCTGGCTTGTACAGTGCCGACCCACGCAGCAATCCTGATGCGCAATTCATCTCGCTGGGGCAAGCAGGGGACCCAACACTGGAAGCCATGGCTGGCGGTTCGGGCAGCAATATCGGCACCGGCGGCATGATTACCAAGATTCTGGCGGCCAAACGCGCCGCTCAAAGCGGTGGCCACACCATTATTGCGTCGGGCCGTGAACAGCAAGTTCTGTCGCGCCTGTCGCAAGGCGAACGCATCGGCACAGAACTGCGCGCCACCCTGCCTGTACGTTCAGCCCGTCAACGCTGGCTGGTCGACCAACTGCGTGTGCGTGGTCGCGTGTCGCTGGACGAAGGTGCCGTACGTGCGTTGGTAGACGGCCACAAAAGCCTGCTGCCCGTAGGGGTCACCCATGTCGAGGGCGAATTCGACCGGGGCGATGTGGTGGCCTGCGTGGACAAGCACGGCGTGGAATACGCCCGTGGTCTGATCAACTACTCCTCGGACGACACGCGTCGCATCATGGGCCAACCCAGCCACTTGATCAATGAATTGCTGGGTAGTGAACACGATACAGAGCTAATCCACCGCAACAATATGGTGTTCCCTCGCAGTGGACCGGATCAGGACTAAGCCTTGACCCCTGCCCGGCCCGCCTGTTGAAATAGACGGATAAAACGTATCGAGTTGCGACAATGCGTGCGGACTTTCCGCGCCTGATCACAACACTTTCCCTTTCGGGCGATGCGCCCAAGGAACCGTATGAAAATCCTCGTACTAGGTGCTGGCGTAGAAGGCGTAACCAGTGCTTATTATCTTGCCCGCCAAGGACACAGCGTAACGGTCATCGACCGCATGGCTGGCCCTGCTCTGGAAACCAGTTTTGCCAATGCTGGTCAGCTCTCCTTTGGCTATGCTTGCCCCTGGGCTGCGCCGGGTATCCCGCGCAAAGCCATCAAGTGGATGTTCGACGAACACCCTGCCCTGACAATTCGCCCGGATGGTACGCTGACACAAATCAAGTGGCTGCTGGCCATGTGGCGCAACTGCACGGCAGATCGCTACGCCATCAATAAAGAACGCATGGTGCGTCTGGCAGAATACAGTCGTCATTGCATGGCCGAGCTGCGTGCACAGACCGATATTCAGTTCGAGCACCGCGCCCAAGGCACCTTGCAGCTCTTCCGTACGCAAAAACAACTGGACGGTATTGCTGCCGATATCGAGGTCCTGAAAGAAGCCGGAGTACCTTACGAACTGCTGTCCGCGTCTGAGCTGCACACGATTGAGCCGGCTCTGCGCCATGTAGAACACAAACTAAGCGGAGGCCTGCGCTTCCCTGAGGACGAAACCGGCGACTGCC
Organism: Alcaligenes faecalis; assembly: GCF_041521385.1. Taxonomy (NCBI): domain Bacteria; kingdom Pseudomonadati; phylum Pseudomonadota; class Betaproteobacteria; order Burkholderiales; family Alcaligenaceae; genus Alcaligenes; species Alcaligenes faecalis. The sequence continues at coordinate 1,658,139 of NZ_CP168006.1, forward strand.
AGATGTTCACCCGCCGCCTTAGCGAACTGGCTGAACAGGAAGGCGTGGAATTCCGCTGGAACCAGAACATTCAGCGCATTCACAGCAATGGCACAGAAATCAGCGGCGTGCAAAGCTCCGACGGCTTGCTGACTGCCGATGCCTACGTGGTGGCCTTGGGCTCCTGGTCTACAGGTCTAATGAAAGACCTGCAAGCCATTCCGGTCTACCCGTTGAAGGGCTATTCCATTACCGCCACGATTGCGGACGCCTCCCGTGCGCCCCAATCCACCCTGCTGGATGAAAGCTACAAGATCGCCCTGACCCGTTTTGACAATCGCATTCGTGTGGGCGGCATGGCCGAGGTAGTCGGCTTTAACAAGCGCCTGAACCCCCGCCGTGAACAAACCTTGCTGATGGTCTTGAACGACCTGTTCCCCGGCAGCTACCAAAGCGATGCAGACCTGCATTTCTGGACCGGCCTGCGTCCCAAGACGCCGGACAGCACCCCGATTGTGGGCCGCAGCCGTTACTCCAACCTGTTCTTGAATACAGGCCACGGCACGTTGGGATGGACCTTGGCGACCGGCAGCGCGCAATTGCTGGCTGACCTGATCAGTAACAAAGAGCCGGCCATCCGTGCTGACGATTTGTCGGTGCAGCGTTACTACTAAGCCCCTGCTCTACAAGGTAAACAAAGGCTTTGTCAGGTTTAACCGGCAAAGCCTTTTTCAACTCCCCTGCCCTAATGGCGCACTGGCTCGACCAGCAACTGGCAATTGGCCGCAAACATATAGCCCCAGTTATGAATAGAGCGTATAGGCAACGACGTTCCCCCCTGACTGAATTTACGCCGCATACGACTGACCAGCACACCCAGACGATTGATATGCGAAGCGCCGGGCGGATTGCTGATGACATCCGTTTTACTGGCGACAGCCTGCATCAACTCGTAATGGCTGGCCCGGCGATCCTCTTCTCGCAGCAAGCGGACCATAAAGGCGCGTTCAGTGCTGGTCAGAGTAAATGACATGCCAAGCGGAGATACCAAAATCCAGCCTTCCTGATCCAACACCCACTCCTGAATCAAGGAGGGTTCAGGGATGATGGGCATCTGCATCAAACGTCGTTGCAGGCTATGCAAACTGGCCGCCAGCAACTCCAAAGACGCCTCCTTCGGACAAAACTGATCGCCGCCGCTATGCAAGGCTTGCAGCATGGCCGAGTCCGTGGCGTCGGACTGCATCAAGATCCCGATTTGCGGACACAGCATCCGTAAACGCACGGCTGCAGAGCAAATCTCTGCCAAAGTCCCCCCCAGCCAGGCAATACATACAGAACCGACATGGCGCCCGCGCGTTTGGGCCAACTGCAATAAAGCCGCGACATCCGGGCAAAAAATAAGACGATAACCACGTTCAGCCAGTGCCTGAATTCTTTGTTCTAGTAAATTTCGATCAGGGATAGCCGTGGCCAGGTAGAGCACAACAGGACCGCCAGCAATTTCATTTGCAACCGACATAGTTGAAACCTTAACTATAATGACATCTGATGACTATGTCGGACAGTATAAATCACGACTGTGATTTTTTATTAAAACCATCGTGTTTGGCTTTGCATCAACAATCTGTTGTGTGAAACATTTCTCCGAACGCCTTCGCCATGCACGTCAATACCGCGGTCTTTCTCAGGCGGATTTGGCACGTCTATGCGGATTGACTCAGAGCGCCATCTCCAACTACGAAAACGGTACTCGTCGGGGCCCTCGTGAAATACTGGAGTTGTCCAGAGCCTTGAATGTCAGCGCAGTATGGCTGCACAAAGGTGTCGGCAAGATGGAGTTCAGCGATGACGGCTATACCTTGGCCGAACCCCAGGACGGCCCTCCGATTGTCTCCTGGCCTTTCCGTCTGTTCTCCGTCGATGAGGTAGTTGCTTTGGCAGATAGCGAACGTGAATTGCTTGATCGCACACTGCGCCATTTGCTAGATGGCATGAAAAAACGCTAGATGCTGCTATTTTCTGCCCCCATCTAGCCGCTGCCACCTAGCTTCGCACCGCTTTGCCAAGTACTGGCAACACACCGCCCAACACCAGGCTGCGGCCACACCTATCCTAACGCACTCTTTCATTGGCGACACAGATTCAGTCGGACAGTTTTATCACATACGGGGTTTTTCTTGAAAACCATCGTGCAGAGCGTTCCATGAACAATCTGTAGTGTGAAACACTTCTCTGATCGCCTTCGCCACGCCCGCCAGCAACGCGGCTTTTCCCAAGCCGAGCTGGCCCGCCTGTGTAACCTTAGCCAAAGCGCCATCTCCAATTACGAGAGCGGCACGCGGCGTGACGCACGCGAGATTCTGGATCTGGCCAAAGCCCTGAATATCAGCGCCCAATGGCTCAAGAACGGGGTGGGCCATATGGAGCTAAGCACAGCCCATGCGACCACCTTACAAGACTCTGGCGAAGGCCCGCCGATTGTGACCTGGCCTTTCAACCGCTTTTCCGTTGACGAAATTGTGGCTTTACCACCCAAAGAGCGTGACCATCTGGATCAGACCATCCGTCATCTGCTCAACGGCATGAAAAGAAAATAAGCCTTATACGCCCACAAGCCGTTCCAAAGTACCTATACTTGTCGGCACGCAGGGGTACTCGCCATTGGGCGGGTTGAGATAAACCCTCGTACCAGTACGGATAATGCCGATGCTGGGAGCGTGTGCCACAGGTGCAATGCCTGCACGGCACTTCTTCCTATATCGGCTCCACCATTTCTTTGGAGCTGCAATGACAAGCAAAAATCCTTCTTTTACAGCCACAGCGGCCAGTGTAGACCCGGCCGCGATCCAGCCCTTACCCAACTCCCGAAAGACTTATCAAACCGGCTCACGGCCAGATCTGCGTGTGCCTTTTCGGGAAATTTCCCTGGCTGATACCCCCAGCCACTTTGGCGCCGAGCCAAACCCTCCCTTAAGCGTTTATGACACCAGCGGTCCTTACACGGACCCCTCGGTGCAGATCGATATTCGCAAAGGGCTTCCTGCACTGCGTCAAGCCTGGATTAGCGAGCGCAATGACACCGAGTTGATGGCAGGACTCAATAGCCAGTACGGTCAGGCCCGCCAGGCCGATCCGGAGCTGGACACCTTGCGCTTTGAACTGAAGCGTCAGCCCCGACGCAGCACTTCGGGCGCCAATGTCACGCAAATGCATTACGCACGGCGCGGCATCATCACGCCCGAAATGGAGTTTGTGGCGATTCGGGAAAATCTGCGACGCGAGCAATATATTGAAAGTTTGCGTGCCAGCGGCCCGCAAGGTGAAGAGATGGCTCGTCGCCTGACCAAGGTACATCCTGGTCAGGGTTTCGGTGCCAGCTTGCCCACCACGGTCACGCCCGAGTTTGTTCGTGATGAGATTGCGCGTGGCCGCGCCATTTTGCCCGCCAATATCAACCACCCGGAAACCGAGCCCATGATTATTGGCCGCAACTTCCTGGTGAAGATCAACGCCAATATTGGTAACTCGGCCCTGGGCTCCACCATTGGCGAAGAAGTCGAAAAAATGACCTGGGCGATTCGCTGGGGTGCAGACACCATCATGGATTTGTCCACGGGCAAGAATATCCATGAAACGCGCGAATGGATTATTCGCAACTCGCCTGTTCCGGTTGGCACCGTACCTATTTACCAGGCCCTGGAAAAGGTCGGCGGCATTGCCGAGAATCTGACCTGGGATATTTTCCGCGACACCTTGATTGAGCAGGCCGAGCAAGGCGTGGACTATTTCACCATTCACGCCGGTGTGCGTTTGCCCTTTATCCCCATGACAGCCAGCCGCATGACAGGCATTGTTTCGCGTGGCGGTTCCATCATGGCGAAGTGGTGTCTGGCGCATCACCGCGAAAGCTTCCTGTACGAGCACTTCGAGGACATCTGCGAGATCATGAAGCAGTACGACGTGGCTTTCTCGCTGGGTGATGGCTTGCGTCCCGGGTCGGGCTATGACGCCAATGATCAGGCGCAATTCGCGGAACTGCGTACCTTGGGCGAGTTGACTCAGGTCGCGTGGAAGCACGATGTTCAGGTCATGATTGAAGGCCCAGGTCATGTGCCTTTGCATCTGATTCCCGAGAACATGCAGTTGCAGCTGGAGCACTGTCATGAGGCCCCCTTCTATACTTTGGGGCCTTTGGCAACCGACATTGCACCGGGTTACGACCACATCACTTCCGGTTTGGGTGCGGCGATGATCGCCTGGCAAGGCACGGCGATGCTGTGCTATGTGACGCCCAAGGAGCATCTGGGCTTGCCCAACAAGAAGGATGTGAAGGACGGCATCATCACGTACAAGATCGCAGCACATGCCGCGGACTTGGCCAAGGGGCATCCTTCGGCGGCATTCCGGGACAATGCCTTGTCCAAGGCGCGCTTTGAATTCCGTTGGGATGATCAGTTCAATCTGGGGCTGGACCCGGACACCGCACGTGAATTCCACGACGAGACCTTGCCTAAAGACTCGATGAAAGTGGCGCACTTCTGCTCCATGTGTGGGCCCAAGTTCTGCAGCATGAAGATCTCGCAGGATGTACGAGACTATGCCAAGGCTAACGGTCTGGATGAGCAGTCCGCTGTGGATCAGGGGATGAAGGAGATGTCTGTGCAGTTCGTTCAGCAGGGCAGCCGCTTGTACCAACAAGCCTGACGCTTTTACTCTCCAGCACAGCGTCTCAACCCGAACAGCAGATCTTCTCTGATCTGCTGTTCGTATCTCCACCCCCCTCCTTCCTGGATACGCACCAGACTAAAGCCACTGTCATACTCTGCAGCCTCGTGAGCAGTGCCAAGGCTCACCTGGCTCTCAGGAACACACCGGGCAAACCACCGGCAATGTCAGAACTAAACAAATACTGAAAGAATTCGTCTCTTTGATGAACCTTGCTGTTTACCAGGCCCCCGGTATGCCCACCTGTTCTGTCCCGCCCATGCAACTTGAGCTGCTTTTGAGCAAGATCCTGAACTTGGTTCCGGAATACCAAGTCCACATACATTCGCGCCGTCCACTTCAATTGGCACGCTTCCGCCCCCCCCCGAATACTGAGCTATTTCAGTTCACCGCCGCCCACGCACCAGCCTATTTATCCCTATTGCATGAGAAACTCGCGCAAGCCCATCCTGAGGGAGGCAAAATCTATTGGTCTACAACGGCTTGGCGCATCCTGAACTGGAATCCAATCCTGTTTAGCGTGATGGCCGTCCATAGCCTTGGTAAAGCAGTATGTTTACAAGGTAGCGGCCTATGGGTCACGCAAGAAAGTATTGAAGGCAGCGCGCTAGAGGATCATCCGGTTTTCTCCGGACCAGAAGACGAACTCATTCACTATGCAGGTCAACAGATACAAATGCTGATGGGTACGCTGTACACAGCAGCGACACAAAGCTTTTCCCTGCACATCAAGCTGGCACAAAAGCTGACGACCGATGCGTTGGTGGAATGCCTGATCATGCAAAATCAACTGGCTCAATCCGCTGTGGCGCTAAGGCAGGATCAACTCCAAACTCGTCTGGATAAATGGTTAAACGCCGCCGGGCTGCCACTGATCACGGGCACTTTACTCCTTCCCAATGGTCAGCTCGGCCTGAATCGCCAAGTCTGTTGTCAGTACTACCGCATACAGACGGGTGGAGAGTGCCCGGACTGTACACGCATCCCCATGCCACAACGGTTGGCCATGATGGCCGAACACACTCATTAAGCACAAGCCCCAGCAGCGAAACCCAGGAGCCAAGGTGTCCGCCGGCCCCTTAAAGCACCCACGGCCAAGCCGTGGGCGGCAATAAACGGCCTGACTTACGAGCGTGGTTGCTCGGTCGAGACAATGCGTCCATTTTCCATCTTGATCAGTCGATCTGCCAAATGGAAATAGCGATCATCATGACTGATGACCAGCACCGTCTTGCCCATGGCTTTGAGCTCGGGCAAGAGATCATGATAGAACACATCCTTGAACACAGGGTCCTGATCAGCTGCCCACTCATCAAACACCAGGAAAGGCCGATCTTCCAGATACGCTGCCACCAAAGCCAGACGCTTGCGTTGGCCTTGCGACAAGGCCTGCGTTGTAAAGGCACCATCCTTGATCTGCACCTTATGGTGCAGGTATAACTTTTCCAACAAGGCATTGCCTCGTTCATCAAAGCCGCTTGAAACACTATCCAGCAGACTATCGAACAAATGGAAATCGGAAAAAATCGCGGAAAACATTTGCCGGTACTGGTCCCGATTCTCATCCGAAATCTTCTGACCATTGAATTCGATATGACCATTCTCGGGTCGATACAAACCCACCAACAATTTGGCTAGACTGGTCTTGCCACTGCCATTGCCACCCACCAGATAATTCAGTTGCCCCGGCTCAAAGCTCAGGTCAATCGGGCCCAAGGTGAAAACATCGTTATTGCCTTCATGGAAATATTGATGTGAAACACCGTGCAAAGCCAGAGAGCTCAAACGCTGTTCCCCCTCCTGCCCTGCCATCTGTTCACTTTGCACCAGACCACTTACCATGGATTCGATATGCCGAGCAGACATCCCTGCAGACTTCATAGGTGGCAAGCTACTGATGACCGCCTCCAGCGGCCCCACCATATACACCAACAGCAAGGCAAATCCGGTCGTCACCCGCACTTGCTCGGAGGCACTATCGGTCAACACAAACAACACCAGACCAATAAACACGAAAATCAAGAAATTGTTCCAAACCGAAGAAACAATATAGATCGTCATGCCCAGACTACGTTCTCGCCGCACCTGCTCAATCGAATCACGCATGTGCGCGCGCAAAAAACGGTCCCGCTTGCCCACATTCAAGCGCAGTTCCTTGGCACCGTTGATCAAGGCATTGAAGATACCCAACATGCGGTCCTGCTCATGCTCAGCACGCTCCAAATGCTTTACAGCGCGCAAGCCCGCCAATTGAAAAGTCAAAAAACCTGTACCAATAATGGCAATGGCGAACAAAAAAATCTTCCAGGACAAAGCAGCCATATACACCAAACACCCCAATACAATAGCGGCATTGGTCAACATGATCGGCATAAAACCGAAGAAAAACTTCACATTCAACGTATGTTCGGACATGGCGGCCTGCATGCGTCCCCGCCCCATCATTTCCAATGAACGAAAATCAGCCGAATTGACATGATCCACGATGTAATTACGCAACTGGGCATGTACCCGTTGGCCAAGCCGCTCCAAAAGTATCTGGGCTACGGACTGGAACAACATGGCCAACAACGCCGTTATGGCAAATTGCAGGCCCAGCTCGGTTCGAGACGACTCAGACGAGACAGTAATAACATCCGTGATTAACGCCAGCAAACGCACACTCAGCAAACCGCCAAGCACACTGAGCACTGCACAAAAAGCCAATAAAGGCCAAGATTTCTTGATCAGATATTTAAACAAGACCGCGTCCTTGGTGAGTTTCTTACAGTAGGACAGCACAACGGATCACGCCCCTACCCATCAGAAAGCGAATCGCCCAGCAGGCCTGTGCTGCTATCAACAGGGCCGTGACAAAAACAGGAGGGAAAGGCGCCCACCACTCGACAAGGCCCAACCCGCCGCTAGAGGGGACACGTTTGCCCTACGCGTCAGTTGGCAAGCCTGCCAGATAGGCCAAGCCATGCGACAACGCCGAAAACAAGCTGTTGTTAAAATTGTTCCAGCGCAACTCCAGAATCGTGTCCTCAGGCTCAATCGTTGTATTGACGACCTCCCAAAACACCGGCCCTGAATCAATACCCTGATCCACATAATGAAACGATGCGCCAGTCTTGAACAAAGGCTGGACTGGTTCGGTCTGCATGGTTTGCCAATCCAACACACGCTGCCCCCGTGCCCCATAGAGCGCATCCAATGTCGCTGTCGCACCCCGTCGTTGGTAAGGCGAATCTTCGCGAGTCGGACCTGGATGAATATTGACGATCTTGCCTTGATACGGCGCACCGGCACACACCAGTTTGTCCAGGATCACAATCAGGCCGTCCAGAACAACCCAGTCTGCCTCCAATGCCTGAAATCGCTCCAATAAACGCTGTTCAAACGCCTGCTTGCCAGGCTGGCGGGCAGCGTCATCTATAGCCAGGCCGCGGTAGGATGACGGGATATTTTCCAGCAAATCATTCAGTGGCCGCCCCTGCACACACAAATCTTGCGGATAGATCCACTGCCCCCCACTCTGACCGTCGCGACCATAACCATCGAGCTTGGCCTGATCAAGCGCATAGTCATCAATATCGTCGTAGATGACCGCCTCCAGTGAATACAGACGGCCCAGTTCAGAATGATTCAATTGATGAACCAGATACTCCAAAGGAGACATCATGTACCGCAACTGCCCTTTGTACTCAATCTGCTGCCCCGCTTTGTCCGCCGCCGCATTGCGTAAGGACATGACATACACCAATTTTCTTTTCATGAAATATCCGCATTCGCTCTTACACACCCACATTGGTATGCCCTAGAGACGAATCGATGTTCATTTTGTTTAAAAACAAGAAAGCCAATGACAACAATTATCATTTTTATTAAACAAAATGACAGCCAATACGTCATACCCCCAGTTGACCTAAAAGCATACCGGTTGCATGAAGTCTCATGCAGCAAGAACATCCAAGGGATCAGGAAGTGTATGACTATCTATGACATGATTGGCATTGGGTTTGGACCGTCGAACATGGCAATTGCTATTGCTCTGGAAGAAAGCCTGGCCAAAACACATCCAGCTTGCGATCCGCACGATATCCTCAAAATACGATTTATCGAGCAACAAGAAAACTTCGCTTGGCATCCACACATGCTGCTCAAAGATGCAGACATGCAGATCTCCTTCATGAAAGATCTGGTGACTCCTCGCAACCCCTGCAGCCGCTTTTCCTTCATTAACTATATTCATAGTCAAGGTCGATTCGAACAATTCCTGAATCTGAAAAGCTTTAACCCCAGCCGTATTGAATTTAACGACTATCTGAGCTGGGCCGCACGGCAATTGTCGCCCTGGGTCGCAACGGGTGAAAAAGTCATTGAGGTCAGCCCTATCAATGAAAGCAATCGAATCACCTTACTCAAGGTAGTTACGCTCAACGCCAAGGGCGAACGAAAAGAGCGCATTACCCGCAATCTAATCGCCAGCATAGGGGGCAAGCCTAAAGTTCCTGATTTTTGCAAACAGGCAATCGGGGATCCTCGCATCTTCCACTCACACGATTATCTGCAAAAAATCCAGAACAACAGCCAGGCTCGTCGTTTGGCCGTTATCGGTGCCGGCCAAAGTGCAGCCGAGATTTTCATGGATCTTGCCCCGCAGGAAAACAGAACGGTCGATCTAATTGCGCGTACCTACGCACCCAAGCCTGCTGACGAAACCCCCTTTGTGAACCAAGTATTTAATGAAGAGTTTGTTGAACATATCTATAGCCTGACGCCTGAGCAACGGCAGGCATTCCTGCAAGAGTTTCGGCACGCAAACTATGCCTGCATTGATGTAGATCTGTTAGATAGCATGAATCGCATGCTCTACGAGCAGCAAGTCCAGGGCAAAAACACTATGCGGCTGTGCCTGCGTCATCAAGTACAAGCCATTGAAACGAACCCTGAACATGTGCAAGTACAGTTGCTCAACCTGAATACTGGTGACACTCTCAAACGCCAATACGATGCCGTCATTCTGGCAACAGGTTATGAACGCAACTTGCACCATAGTTTGTTAAGTCAGCTCAAGCCCTATGTGCATGACTTCACCACGGATCGTTTTTATCGCCTGAAAACCCGCAGCGAACTCAAGCCCAGCATCTTTGTGCTTGGTTCGAACGAGGCCACACATGGGCTGAGCGACACCTTGCTCTCCTTGACGGCCATACGAGCCGGAGAGGTCACGCACGTTTTATTGAACCAGCTCCTGAATAAAGAGATCCAAGCGGCCTAAGGCCTGTTAGCACTGAGCAAGGAACAGGTTGATCATGTACTCCAATCAAGTTGTCGATTTTCCTAGCCGTACATCCGCCACCGGACAAACTGCCAATGGCCTGTACGAACGGGTCTGCGCCATTTTGCCAGAGCTTGAGGCCCGCGCGTCCCAAACGGAAAAAAATCGGGCCGTCCCTGCCGAGAACATCCAACTATTGAAGTCCACCGGACTGCACCGGATCTTCTTGCCCATCAGCTATGGTGGTTACGAAGCCTCCTTGCCTGAGTTTGCACAATGCCTGGTGAAGATCGCCAGTGCCTGCGCCAGTACAGCCTGGGCCTTTGGCTTGATGTGTACGCACAATTATCTGCTGGCCCACTACCCCAAGCAGTTGCAAGATGAAGTCTGGGCGGACGATCCCAACTGCACGGCCAGCAGCAGTATTGCGCCGCTGGGCCACTACGAAGAAGCCGAGGGCGGTATTGTGTTGTCAGGTACCTTTGGTTGGAGCAGCGGCTGCGATCACACCGAATGGGCTGTTTTAGGGGTCAATCGACGCAACGCCCAAGGCCAAGCCATTTATAGCCTGGCTGTAGTCCCTAGCTGCGACTACAGCATTAAAGACGACTGGCATTGCATGGCCATGTCAGGCAGTGGTTCCAAATCGATCGTTGTAGACAAGGTCTTTGTACCCAATCACCGCATTCAGGCGATTGACGATATGTTGTATGAAGGACGCTCCGCGGGCATTGCCTTGTATCCAGACAGCACCTTGTTCCACTCGCCCTACCGGCCCTATTTCGCCAGTATCTTTGCCGCAGTTGGCCTGGGTATTGCCGAAAAAGCCTTGGCCTTATTCATTGACAAGAACCGTAACCGTAAACGTGCCTACAGTGGCATTTTGGTGGGCACCCTGCCGCCCATGCTATTGCGTATCGGTGAGTCCACCCACCAGATTAAAGCTGCCCGCGCCCTGATGGAACAATCCTGGCAGGATCATCGTCATCATGCCGAGCAACAAATCTATCCCTCCCAACGAACGGCAGTCGAATGGCGCACCGAACAAGCCTACGCCATCAAGATGTGCACAGAAGCCGTGAATCGATTATTTGCTGCATCGGGCGGCTCGGCCTGGCTCGAACACAACCCCATGCAACGGCTGTTTCGGGATGTCAACATCACCGCCGCCCATGCGTATACGGATTACGACCTGTGCTCACAAGCCATGGGACGTGAACAAATGGGCCTACCTCCCGACCCTATGACGGCGCCTGCGCCTTGAATAAGGACGCTCAATCTTACTTCGCCTGTTTGGCTCTTTTACGATGGCGCTGCGTGTGATGAACAGCTCTCGTTCACGTTTCACCGACAACACTCGCCCACCTGGATAACAGGCACGAACGCCTTCCCAAAACTACCCTCGCTGATATCGGCGAGGGTTTTCGTCTTGTAAACGGTGTTGATGAACAGAATCATTCGCATTTCGTCTTTCTAGATAAACCCAAACAAGTGAATCGTTTCCGCCCATTGCCTTAAGTCTTGGCAGAAACACCCCTCGTGTTACGAAACATGTAAACCTGAAAGAAATAAATCTCCCATGACAAAAAATGAATTCAAGCTCACGCCCATCGCCTTAAGCATTTGCAGTTTCTTAATGATTGGTAGCGTTCATGCACAAGACACAGGCTCAACGACTCGTACTGACAACGACAACACCACCCAGTTGCCTGCGATCACCATCAGAGCCCAACAAGAACAAACGGCATTTGACCCAGTGGTAGGCTATGTTGCAAAACGATCAGCCACCGCAACTCGCACTGATACCCCTTTGAACGAGATAGCACAATCCATAAGTGTCATTGGAGCGGAGCAAATTAGAGATCAGGGCTCCCAAAGTCTGTCTGACGCACTGCGATACACGCCTGGGGTGACCACTGCCAACTCAGGCCTGGACAACTTTGGCGACTGGTTCCAAATGCGTGGCTTTGGCGCAAAAATTTTCGAAGATGGCATGACGGAAAATACCTCCATCCCAGAAAAAGCAGAAGCACGAAATGAGCCATATGCTTATGAGCGAATCGAAGTTTTACGAGGCCCCAGTGCCGTTATCTCGGGCAATAACTTCCCTGGGGGCATGATCAATCTGGTCAGCAAACGTCCACAAGCGACTGCATCACGTGAAATCTCCCTTGGCATAGGTAACCACGGCTACAAACAACTCTCTACGGATTTAACCGGCCCTTTAGATACCGAAGGCAAATGGCTCTATCGCGTGATTGCCGTAGGCAATGACAGTAAAACTCAGGTCGACCATGCCAAAAGTAAACGAGCCTTTGTCAGACCCATGATCAGTTGGCACCCCGACGCCGCCACACGACTGACGTTATTTGCGGAATACCAACACGACGATAACAACACCGTTCTGGGCTACCTGCCACTTCTAGGCACTCTATATGATCGCCCACTCGGGAATCTTCCAAGTAATCTATTTGTCAGCGAACCGGACTGGGACCGAGCACGCGGGATACGTAAACGTATCGGATGGGAGTTGGAAAAAGAACTCAACGAAAACTGGTTGCTAAAACATCATTTTCGCTATTCAACATCAGACCGAATCCTGCAAACTCTTGTGCCCTCTTACTGGTCTGGTGACCAAATATACACCGATGCTCAAGGAAACCCAGATCCCCTGAACGGCAGCTACATGCAACGCACATTTCAGTATGAAGCTGAACGACGTTACGCCTATGCAACTGACTTACTTTTGCAAGGTAAATTTAAAACGGGCTCCTTGGAACATAACACCTTGCTCGGCTTTGATGCCAACAATATTCATGGAAATAGCATCTCACATGAAGGTTTGACCACCTCACTGAATGTTGACAACCCACAATATGGAAACTTTATCGCGCCCGATGTTTCCCAAACTCCCGGTGTCCATAAAAAAATGAAATCGTATGGCATCACGCTACAAGATCAGATAAAGATCGCTGATACTTTTGTGCTGACGGGAGCACTACGCTACGACAACGTCCACCAATCCAAAAATGATGACCAACAAACAGATACACGACTAAGCCCACGAATTGGATTAGTCTGGCTTGCTGGAGGGGGATTCTCTCCCTATATCAGCTATTCCGAATCTTTCCAGGCTCTGTTTGGGTTGAAAAAATACAATGGCGGTTTAGCAAAACCCCTTGTTGGAAAACAGGTAGAAGCAGGCATTAAATGGCTATCAGAAGATCAAAACATATTAGTTAATGCCGCTGTATTTAACATAACAGAAGAAAATGGAATTACACCGGACCTCAACCACCCTGGTTATGTTGAGCAGGCAGCAGAAAGAAAAGGAAAAGGATTTGAGCTTGAAGCTGGCATCAACATGGATAACTGGAATATCCTTGCTCAATATGCTTATACAGAAAATTATTTCTCTAAAGTTGATATTTATCGACAAAACACACTTAACCAGCAAATATCTGGATTACCCAAACATTCTGCATCCTTATGGGTTACACACAATTTCGGGAGTATGGGCTTACCGAATTTACGTGTAGGCGCTGGCTTAACCTACAAAGGATCTACAGGAATGGGTACAAAAAACAGCTCAACCGTACCTTCCATTACTCAAGTTGATATGATGGCTAGCTATCAAAATGGGCCTATGACTTTCTCACTCAATATTAATAACTTAACTGACAAAAACTATCTTTCTTACTGCAACAGCAGTGGTGATTGCGGCTACGGTGCCCGCCGCAGAATCATGGGAAATATTGCCTACCGATGGTAATCATTAATTTACAAAAAAATAAATGAAAACGTAGATTAAAAAAGGATTATTGAAAAATGAAAAAACTGGCTATTAACTATGCCACCATCTTAATGGTCGGCCTCTTTACAAGTCATATCGCTTACGCAAACACCGGCCCGACACTCCCGACATTTGAAACAAAGAGCTGCGATACAGTACCTGGTTATGATCCTGAGTGGGCTAGTTATGGTGAGGAATATGGACTGAGCCTAACACCCAAAAAGGACTATGACTTCATTTTTGGTTTTTACCAAATGGCAGAAAAAGATGACAAGCTGTATGTAGCCTTTGGTGGGGCTATTGGAGCTGATAGCCAGCCCGTTAAGGGAGCTAGACCAGGGGCTGTTGTAATACTGAATGCCAACAACTTACAATATGAAAAATCGATTGCCTTACCTTTTCATGCTCATGCAATGACATTGGACGAATCAAACTCCAGGCTAATCGTCACCCACACCAGTGCAAACGCATTCAGTCTGATTGATCTGGAAACAGAACAAGTCCGTTGCCTTAAGCCAGACACAAAAACCCACAAGACCGACTACAAAGGCCGTTATGTCCAAACTGACGAAAATGGTAGCTTCTATATAAATTACAACACCATAGAAAATGGAGAGGGAAATTCAATTCTTGTTAAATATAATAAAGATGGAGAAAAAAATAAAGATTTTAAATCAGAAAAAATAGAAAACAACGTTTCTTTCCCATTGCTATACAGCAACAACAAAATACTAACAGGATCAAAAGGAATCAAGGAAGTCTCATCAAAGACGGGAAAAATAACACCCCTATCAAGCGAAAAAAACGAAATAAATCTTTTCAACTATTCTATTGGCAATGACGAAACAATTTTAGCAACAAACATGAACTCAACAGGAGACCCAGGAATTTATCTGTTTGACATAAAAAACAAGAATAGCACAGCCTTATTCACAGGATCCTCCGCTTTAGAAATTGCCTACAAAAAAGACTCCTCCCAGATAGTAGTAAGCAACTTAGAATCAAAAACAGTTAGCATCATACCTTTCTCCGAAAACGAGAGAAAAATTGACAATAGCAAATTTAGAAACATAGTCATCAGCGATGAAACTGATTTCTTCTTTAGAGGATTAGTCAGCAATCTTCTCGTTAGAAAAAACACCAAAAACACAGAATTTTTTGTAACGCAAAAATTCTGGGCTGATAAAAATAGAGAAAAACATGGCCTTATCAGCAAGATCACGCTAGCCGATTTTGTCACTGGCATAGAAGGGCTTGAAAACCCAGGCTCTTGCTACATTCAAACTTTTAACATGGCAGATAAGTCAGTAACAGAGAAAAAAGAATGCAGAGTAATAGATGAACAGGAAACACTAAGAAGAGAAATAGAAAGAATAGAAAAAGGATTAGAAAACTTCAGGAAAGAAAAAGAAAAAACAGAGAAAGCAATAAATACAAAAAACAACAAAACAGAAACTGAAACAAAAAAGCTCGAAGAGTACCTGAAGATTTTGAACCATGAAATCCCTCAAGCCGAAGGTTCCATAGTGAAGATAAAAGCTCTAATGAATGAAAAAACCTAGAGCTTAACGACCACTAGCCAACAAAAACCCATCTCGCCATATCCAGAGCCAACCCTCTGGATATGGCGAGATTTAACATGAAGATAAAGAAATCATTCAAAGACAGTCTCTATGTTGCTTCCCGTACTCCTAAGCGACTCCATTACTACTCGCAGACACAAGCGACTCCAAACGCTGCCACTGACACTATTGCTCGGCCTTAGTGCTGCCCATCAAACAACTCGTGCACAGGAAAGTATCCCAGAGACAAGTCAGTTGGCCCCCATCACCGTCACCGGCACACGGGAGCAGGAGTTGACCGAGGGGACGGGCAGCTACAGAGCCGCTAACAATTCCTCGGCAACCGGCTTGAATCTGTCTTTGCGTGACACACCCCAGTCGATAACAGTTATTACGCAACAACGCATGCAAGACCAGGCCTTGAACTCGCTCTCGGACGTCGTCAATGCCACCACAGGCGTTTATAACGAAAGAATGGGTACCCCGATCGGCGGTTATTCAAACTTCTATTCTCGCGGCTTTGCACTAGAGAACCTGGAGATCGATGGCTTACCGGCCACTCCACAAAGCTGGTCCTACTACGGTGCCGCTTCACTGGATACCGCCATTTATGATTCAGTTGCCGTTGTACGTGGCGCAACTGGCTTATTAACGGGCGCGGGCGACCCCAGCGGCAGTATTCATATCACCCGCAAACGTCCCACTCGCGAATTCCAGGCTTCGGTAGAGGCCGGGCTAGGCAGTTGGGATCGTCGTCGTGGCGTCTTTGACATCGGCGGCCCACTGAATAAGGAAGGCACGCTACGCGGCCGATTCATCGGTGTACATGATCGCAGTCACTCCTGGATCGACCACTACAAGGGCCAGAAATCCCTTGCCTATGGGGTGCTGGAAGCGGACGTCAGCGATACCACCTTGTTCAGACTCACCTTGCAACATAACCAAGAGAAAGCCAACAATATTAGTTACAGCACGGGCCTGCCAGCCACGTTCACTGATGGAACGCCCACACCTGATGATCGCCGTCTCAATACAGCACCAGATTGGGCGTATAAGAATGAGAAGAACACGGACATCACGCTAGCCCTGGAGCATGAATTCAACCCTGACTGGAAAGGAACCTTGTCCTACAGTTACGGTTACCGCAAGTATCACGACGAGTGGTACAAGATTTACGAGGTAGCTCCCAATCTGGACATCCCCAATCTCTGGGTAGGCAACAATGAAAGCACCGAAACCAGAAATGCATTCAATGCTCATCTAAGCGGTAAATTTGAGCTCTTTGATCGCAAGCATGATGTGATCGCAGGCATTAATGGCTCGCGTGTCCATCGCGACATGGGAACACAAGCTGGCGGCTTTGTCCCCGGTGTCTACTATGCAGATGGAAAGCTTCAGTTTCCACCCATAGACTGGGGCAGTTTCAGCTTCCAGAATCCAATCAAAACAACCACCGAGCAATGGGGAGCGTATTTGGCGACACGTCTGCGCCCCACCGATCGTTTATCCCTGATCCTCGGCGGACGTTATAGCAACTGGAAATTCGATCGCGAAGTCTCCTTCCCGCTTTCCATGAAGGAAAATGGCGTCTTCACACCTTATGCTGGTGTCCTGTTTGATATCAATGACAACTTAACGGCTTACGCCAGCTATACCGAGATATTCAAGGCGCAAAGTAATGAAGACCGAAGCGGCAATATGCTCAAACCGGAAACAGGTGAAAACTATGAAGTCGGTTTGAAAGCAGAATTGTTTGATCAACGGCTAAATATCAGCACCGCCTTCTTTGAAGTCCGCAAAAATAATTTGGCCGTGCAAGATGGTAACTTCATTACCCCAGAAGGCAAACCTGCCTACCGTGCTGAAGACCACACCAAGAGCCGAGGCTGGGAAATTGACATTGCCGGGGAGATCACGCCCGGATGGAATATGCAGGCCGGTTATAGCCGCACACTGTCTCGCTCAAGCCAAGGTGAGCGCCTGAACACGCAAATCCCAGTGCATCTGTTCAAGCTGTTTACAACTTATACGCCACAATCACTTCCTAAGTTGAAGATAGGTGGCGGCGTGCAATGGCAAAGCCAGATCTTCAACAACGATATCCCTGCCTCCCATCGCCATATCTACACGCAGGACGCTTATGCCACCGTCAATCTGATGGGGAGCTATCAGTTCAACAAGCATGTGGACCTGACGGTCAACATTAACAACTTGTTTGACAAAACATACAGGGTTCAAACGGATTATCGCGACTACGGCGCACCTCGGAACTTCCTGGCTACTTTGCGCTATCAGTTCTAAGCAAACAGCACGACACAACAATAGCCCTAAAAAGAAAACCGCGCTGCAAGTCAAACTTGCAGCGCGGTTTTCTTATCTCTTGTTGCCAACTTCACACTGCTGGAACCACTCCCAACAAACGTTACCCCCCTGTCCCCGCCTCAGGCAGCCCGACACAAAGCCTGAAGATCAGCCAGCAATCGAGGGGAACGCACGATACTGCCATGATCATCCTGCGGCAGCACGACTTCAGTACGCTGCGGGCTACCCATCCACTGCGAAAAATACTCGGCATTCGTCCCATCTCCTGCCCACCAGGTATGAACAGAAGCCTGTACCTGAACCGCTGGACAATGAACTTTGCGTGCCTGATATAAAAGCCAGGACGTCATGCAAAGCTCAGCCAGTTCCTGATCATTTAGTTGGGCCAGGCCGCTTTGATGATTAACAGGATATTGGGCTCGGATATACACCGTCATCTGAGTCAGATCTGCCTGAAAAGGAGTAAGGTTTTTCAGGCAAGCGCTCACAAATGGATCACTGAGCAAGGTTTCATGCTGTTCTGGATCGACAATGGCCAACACATATTGATGCACAAATTGCGAAAAATCGAATCCCAGATCATCCAATGCCTGAGTGTAAGGATCAATAGCGCCAACCCAGGCCACATCCCGCCCTTGAGCTTCCAAAATGGCGGCAACTTGAAGCGCCAAAGCCCCCCCTAAGGACCAGCCGGCCATTTTCAAGGAACCAGAGGGTTGATAAGCCTGTATGGTTTGGGCATGCATTCGGGCTAGCGTTTGCAAGCTGTCGGGAACACGATCGCTATCAATCGGAAGGCCAACAACCGGGCAACTCGGCGCCAAGGCCTGCCCTAAATGGAAATAGTCCAATATGCTGCCCCGGCCATCATGAATCATAAAAAGTGGCGGAGATTTTTCAAGGCTCTGATTCAAGGCAATCGTACGGTGTCCCACGCCATGCTCGGCAATATAAGCAGCAACGGTCTGTGTCCGAAGCAACATGGCCAAATCACCCGGAATACCCAGGTTCTGCTTGCTGATCTCACCGACCAAGGTCAACGCCATCAAGGAATGGCCACCTAACTCAAAGAAATTGTCATGACGTCCAACCCGCTCCACCCCCAAGACCTGTGACCAGATCGACGCCAGCGCCACCTCCCGCTCACCCTGCGGCGCTTCATACTCCTGCCCACTGATGAATTCAGGCGCGGNTGATCTGCGCCAAGCCCTCGTGCAAGCAGGGCATGGGCCAGACGATTCGCCTGGGTATTCAAGGTCTCATACGACACAGCCACATCGTCAACAATCAAGGCCGGCGCATCCGGACACGCAGCAGCCTGCTGCTCAAACAGACGATGGACAGGTAGAGCCGACGAGTCAGTCAATGGGCCCGCACCCCAGCTCATCACCTGCATTCGTTCCTGCTCCGCCAATAATGGCAGTTCTGCCATCGCGACATCCGCCTGGCTCAACATGGCCTGCAAAATCATCTGATAATGCTCTGCCATACGGCGCACGGTCTGTGCCGAAAAACGAGCGCGATCGTAGCTGAAACGAAGATGCATGCCGTGGGCTGGATCCTCTCGCACTTCCAGGCTTAACTCGAACTGCGCCTGTTGAGCCTCCAGAGGCAATACATGCACCTTCAGACCCGTATGCTGCGCAAATGCAGAAAAGTCTTCGTACAGGTAATTGAACATCACCTGAAACAAAGGATTCACTCCAGAGCTACGGTCTGGCCGTAAAGCCTGAACCAGTTGATCAAACGGCAGATCCGCATGCGCCAATGCTTGTTGGTGGCTGTCACGAGCCTGCTGCAACAACTGCCTCAAGGTCATGGACGGCTGGAAAGATTGCTGCAAGACAACAGTGTTCGCCAAAAAGCCCACCATCCGCTCCAAGCCCACTTGATCACGCAGGCTGACAGGGACTCCTAGACGAATGCTCGCTTGCCCGGTATAGCGATGCAACATGACATGCAGCGCCGCCATCAGCACCACAAATGGCGTAGCCCCCACCTGACCAGCCAACTGCCTCAGTTGCTCCCCTCGCCTTGGCTCGATGCTCACATCATGATGAGCCGCCTGCCGGGTCCCTGCCACTTGAGCAGGAAAGTCATAAGGCAAGGCCAGTACAGGATGCTCTGACCCTAAAGTCTTTTGCCAATACGCCATCGCTTCGATATGGCTCGCTGCCTTTGTCGAAGACTGCCAGGCGGCATAATCCACATAGTGCAAGACAGGGTCATCCGGTTGGGCCCCTTTCCCTTGCAAGGCAGCATACAAAGCCCCCAAGTCATCGAGCAAAATCTGCATCGATGCAGCATCCGAAATAATATGGTGCATAACCAGCACCAGTACGTGCTGTTGGGCGGACTGGCTGATCAGCAGGGCACGCTGCGCAGGTCCTGCCAGCAAATCAAAGGGCCGAGCGCAGAAATCCTGAATGATCTGCTCCCTCGTTTGAAGCGCCGAGCCACCGGACTGTCGGTACTCCAAGGCAATGGTAGATGTCTGCTGCAATCGCTGCCGGATCTGGCCATCTGCTTGAACCTCAAAACCGGTGCGCAACACACCATGGCGCTGTACCAATTGCTCCACAGCTTGTTTGAAAAGCACCAAATCCAGATTTCCGTCAATCTGCATGGCCCCTTGAACATGGTAAGCCGTACTGGCGGGATCCAATTTCCACAAAAACCATTGGCTTGACTGTTCCTGAGACAAGGGCTGAGCCAAAGCGCGCATCTGCTCATCCAAACGGAGAATCGGCGTCACGGTCCGTGTCTGATCCTGTTGCCGCAAGCGGATAGCCCGACTCATCGCCGCCAGACCTGGATGAGAGAACACATCACGCGGTTGGAACACAATCTTGTAATGAGCACTAACGCGCATAGCCAATTGCGCTGCGCTCAAGGAATTGCCACCTAACATGAAGAAATGGCTTTCCGGTACAAACTCGCTTCCTGACGGCCCTCCCAACAACTCAGCCCAGAATTCGGCCAAGGTCTCACGAATTGCCCTATCCTCCGCACTTTCGGCCGGATCCACAACCGTCCCCCCCTGCCCGTCCGGACTCGCCTTGCTCAGATGCCCATTCACAAAAATGGCATACGCATCCAAGGTATCTTGCTGCCACTGGGCGCGACACGCCTGACGTTGCAACTTGCCGCTGGAAGTCTTGGGCATGCCTGAGCCATTCAGCAAAGCGATCACTTTGGGAGCTTCGCCAAGATACGGTCCCAAGGCATCCACAATCTGTTGGGCTAACTCATGCGGACTGACCCGCTTTTGCACCGCTCGCGATACTTCTGCGGCAATCCCAACCCCCTCTTTTCCCTCGACATCAACCGCGAAGGCCGCCACCCGCCCCTTGCGTACCGCGCTGACATCTATTTCGATCCGCTGCTCCAGATCCTGCGGATACACATTGTGTCCACGCACAATGATCATGTCTTTCAAACGGCCTGCAATGAACAACTGGTTTTGATATTGAAATCCCAAATCCCCAGTACGTAACCAACGCATACCGGACTTGTCTGTTACGAAGGTGTGAGCCGAAGCCTGAGGATTGCGCCAATAGCCTGCGGCGACGCTCGGACCACTGGCCCATATTTCACCGATACCATCGCCTATTTCCTGCTCAAGGCTTTGCGGATTGACAATGCGCACAGTGTGTTCGGGAGCAGTTTGACCGCAACCAACCAGGACAGTCCCTTCAGGATCGACCTGCACCCGCCCCTGTCCCAACATGCTTGCCGAAAAAGCCTGAGTATGCATGCCTACACCACGCTGCCCACCCGTGATATACAGCGTTGCTTCCGCCAAGCCATAGCAGGGATACACTGCCTGGGCAGCAAAACCGCAAGCACTGAAACGATCGACGAAGTCACGCATCGTGTCATGGCGTACTGGCTCTGCCCCGGTATAGGCAACACGCCAATGACTTAAATCCAAATGACGACAATCCTGCGACTTGATCCGATCCAAACACAGACGATAGGCAAAGTCCGGACCACCGCTGATACTGATGCGATAACGATCAATCAGTTGTAACCAACGTAACGGGCTAGCCGTAAAATACTGAGGCGAACACAGCACGCAGGGTATGCCGCTATAGAAAGGCTGCAACAAGCCACCAATCAGGCCCATATCGTGAAACAAGGGCGACCACACCCCAAAACAGTCGCGGGAACTGATGGACAAGCCGTAACGAATCGCCGCCTCGTTAGCCATCAAGCACGCATGAGTCACCATCACACCCTTGGGGGCGGAGGTTGAACCCGAGGTGTACTGCAAAAAGGCAATATCAGACTGCTGTGGACCCTGTGCCTGCCACTGGTTCGCCTCTTGCTCATCCACCTGGTCAACCTGAATAGACTTTTGTGCGCCTAGTTGCTGTGTCACATCGGGCAACAAGGACGCCAGTCGACTTGTTGCCAGGATCACACTGGCCTGCGCATCGCTGGCAATTCCGGTCAGACGCTTCAAATGCTGAGGACGATTGGACTCAGGAGGAAAGACAGGAACGGCAATGACTCCCGCCGCAAAACACGCAAACAAGCTGACGACATAGTGCTCATCGTTATCGAGCAGCAGTAAGGCCCGCTCTCCAGCGGGAACCGTCTTTTGCAGCACTGCCGCCAGGGCTCGAACTGAACGCCAGATTGCGGTGTAGGAAAAGACCTTCTCCACCGTTTCACCCTGCTCCATGCCCGCCACAATCAAGGCCGTCTCGGTGCCACGGCATTCAGCCAATGCCTGTAGCCTCTGCACAAAATCAACAGAAGGCACAAACTGCTCAGCGCCAGAAGTCAGGGGCTGCTGCATCATCATCCTCTATTCCTTTTGACAAACCAACACGAGCCTTGCGCACCTCGATGACGCAACGACCCTTATGCAATACGCAAGGCAACCATCAACGATTCAGGACCGCGGGAAAGGGCTGAACCACCCGCATCAAGGCATTGAGGCGATCCAACACCTGAGTCTGTTGCTGCCAGATGAAAAAGTGATTGCCATCAAACCAGTCCACGGTAAAACAGCCGGCTCCTTCCTGTTTCCAGGCTTGCAGACGATCAGGCGCGATATCATCCACCCGTCCGGCAAAGACGTGCAAAGGTACCGGCAAAGGTTCAGATAGATAGATATGCTGATAACTAGCGCACAGCCGATAATCCGCCCTCAACGTATCCAGTGTCATGCGCAACAGCTCCGCATTGGCAAAGACGGCCTCTGGCGTCCCCCCCTGCTCACGCAAATCGGCAATCAAGGCCTGATCATTATCTTTATTGGCAAAGCGATCGGGATCGCGCACAGACGGCGCCGGGCTGGCCGACGCAATCAGGGCCTTAGGCAAAGCCAAATCGTGCTGCTGCCGATACACAGTCACCCCGTAGGCCAGCAGGGCTCCCATGCTATGGCCAAACAGAACATAATCCCCTTGCATATGCTCGGCATAGTCATGACAAATGCGCTCCACCAGGGTGCGGAAATGCTCTTCGCACGGCTCATTCATTCGCATGCCACGTCCGGGCAGCTCCAAAGGCAATAGCTGCACCTTAGGTGACAAATGCCGACGCCATCGCAAATACATGGTTGCACTGGCTCCAGCACACGGCAGAGCCAGCAATTTAAGCGTCATGATTGAACAGTTTTGTTGGTAGCCTGCTCCTGCATCCACTGGCGCAGGGACAAGGGGCGCATGTCGGTCCAATGGGTTTTGACGTAATCAAGAACGTGTTGCTTGTCCCCTTTGACCCCTTCTACAGCACTCCACCCTCCAGGCACCGATTTCCATTCTGGCCAGATCGAGTATTGCTCTTCATGATTGACCAGAACGATAAACATCTCGTCCTCACGATCGAAACAACTGACTGTCATCGACGACTCCCTTCATGGTTAATGATTCTCATTACCCAATAAGGACGAAGATTGAAGCTTTTTGTTTAATAAAGTCTGTTGCAGTCAGTTTTTGTAGGAACTCCCTGCCGATTTCATGACATGGAGTACTGTACAAATGCACGGCAAATCTCACACCGCATCAAGGCTTCACGTACATTTTTCAAGTAGGTATTCACGGAAGCCGCTGAACAACTCAGTTCTATTGCTATCTCTCTTTGAGTCATATTGTGAGCGTAATGCAGTAAAAAAGCCTGACGCTGACATTCTGGCTGTGCGCTCAGCTTGGCTAGCACCGCAGCCCACACCTGCTTGAAATAGATGGTTTGCTCTGGCGTTTTGCAAGCGGACTCTACGGCTCCCAGAGCGTGTTCACTATAGTCATCACTGATATGCACGCCTTGCCGGACGGAACGGCGATAAATATCCAAAGCGATATTTCGCACTACCTGGCAGCAATATGCTTTGCTATTGCGTATCTCTTCAGGGATATTGCCATGACATACACGGACATAGGCATCCTGAATAATCTCTTCAGCAACCGCTGCGTTTTTGACAATATCAAAGGCTATACGGGCGAGTTGTGCCCTGTCCTTTGTAAAAACGAGACATAAATGCTCTCTGCAGAAACCTGTACGGCTTTCAACGTCCAACATATCTCCACCACAAGTCCATGAATGCGATTGATTATCAATAGCATTCTACATATTGTGGTAGGGAAAGCTACCGGACGTTTCTTGATAGTAATTAATAAAAAATATGAAATATGTATTTTTGATTTATTTTATTAAATAATAAGCAGCTAAATATTTCACATCATCTTTTTTTATATTAGTAAATAATAATTACAACAATTCCCATTATCATTATTGTTTTTATGGACTTACCACCTGTTCCAATTCAAGCGAAAACACGCCTCCGAAACTTATCCAACTTTTTTATTGATACCTGACCGAGCAACAGACCCGATCAATCATTTGCATATAAACACTCATCAAGAGGCACTTTTACAACAAGCCACTCGCCTTCAAAAACGACTGCCTACATCCAGACCCATAATAAAAAACCGGCATAAGCCGGTTTTTTACAGACAAATCTACAATGCCCTTACCTCTGCGGTGCGTACAGATACAACTCCACACGACGGTTCATGGCTCGGCCTTCAGCCGTCGCATTATCACCGATAGGAGCATTCGGGCCACGACCTTCCACCATCAGACGGCCTTGTCCCACACCTTGCTGTGTCAGGTAGTTGGTCACAGAACTGGCACGATTAACCGACAAAGTCTGGTTGGTTTGCGCCGAGCCAGTGCTGTCAGTATGACCGACAGCCTTAGCACGCAACTCGGGATGTTGATTCATGGCACGGGCAACACTGTCGAGTACAGGCAACAAAGCGGGCTTCAACTGATAACGGCCCGTATCAAAAGACACGCTGCTAGGAATATTGACCCGCAGGCTGCCATCAGCCATTTCGGTCACGTCCACACCCAGTCCAGTTGCCCCAGACTGCTGAACATCCTTTTTGATGCCAGACCAGTTATACGCGGCAATACCACCAGCCAGGGCACCGATACCGGCACCGATCATGGCGGCCTTGCTGCTATCGCCGATCAAGGCCCCAATACCCGCCCCCACAGCAGCACCACCACCCGCACCCATTGCGGTGCGACCACCAGTGCTCATATTGTCCATCGTGCCGCAAGCGGCCAAAAGGGAAAGAGCACCTGCGCATGCTGCTAATTTTGCCGAACGAATGGAAATTGTCATTATTGGCTCCGTAATCTTAAGTTAAGTACCAAGACCGCTTGAATGCCTCTAATACTAGCAAGAGGCACACCAAGCAGGTACTTCAAAACAGACTTCACTGCCTTGTTTAACAATTCTTGATCTTGCCAGCGACCAGACCAATTTCAGTCACTCATTGCCTTGGGGGCTAAGCCCTTGAATCCTTAGAACAACTCGGCACCCGAGTCAGCAACGACTTCTTTGTACTTCTTAAGATCACTGCTGACAAGTTCACTGAATTCAGCCATTGTGCCAGGCTCAACATCCGAGCCCATGGTGGCCAGAGCTTCACGCACGGCGGGGTCCATCAAGGCCTTGGCGTAAGCACCATGCAGTTTGTCCAGCACAGGTTGTGGCGTACCGCCAGTTGCGAACACACCGAACCAAGTACCCAAATCAAACGGTTTCACGCCAGCCTGCTCCATGGTGGGAACTTCCGGCAAGAAAGTAGAACGATCCAGAGTCGTCACAGCCAAGGCTTTAACGGTATCGGCCTTGATCAACGGCGCAGCCGAAGCCAGGTTATCGAACATGAAATGCACCTGACCAGCCAGCAAGGCGGTCTTGGCCGGATTCGCACCCGCATAAGGCACGTGCACGGAATTGATTTCGGCACGGGTATTCAAGACCTCGCCTGCCAGATGACCGGCACTGCCGTTACCACCCGAGGCAAAGTTCATTTGACCAGGATGTTCTTTGGCGTAGTTGATCAGGTCTTGCACCGAAGCAATCTTGTTTTGCTCGGCAAACTCTTTATTGACGATCAGAATGTTAGGCACCGAGGCAACCAGGGCGATAGGTGCAAAGCTTTCGACCGGGTCAAACGGTATCGCCTTGTACAACCAGGGATTGATGGCATTGATTGCCACCGCCCCCATCATCAAGGTGTAACCGTCGGGCGCGGCCTTGGCCACGATGCTGGCACCAATATTGCCACCTGCACCTGATTTGTTCTCCACCACGACCGTCCCCAGATCGTCTTTGACGCGTTCAGCCAGCAAGCGAGCCATGCTGTCCAAAGGGCCACCCGGCGGGTAAGGCACCACGAACTGGATAGGTTTGGCTGGATAAGCATCCTCTGCCATGACAGCCGGGGCCGCCATGATAGTCGCAACACCAGAGACAGCCAGCAGCCACTTACGGACTCGAAACATTACTTTTTTCCTTGAAATAAAAATCCACATGGGCTGCTCAAGGCAGCCCATGCAGAGCAACCATTGATCCTTAATGAATGATCTGGCTTAAAAACTCGCGCGTCCTTTCACTGCGTGGCGAGTCAAAGAACTCATCAGGTGTATTTTGCTCAATGATTTCACCCTGATCCATAAAAATGACCCGATCAGCCACTTTACGCGCAAAACCCATTTCGTGGGTCACACACAGCATGGTCATGCCACTATGCGCCAGCTCGACCATGACTTCCAACACTTCCTTGACCATTTCCGGGTCCAGCGCCGAGGTCGGCTCGTCAAACAACATGATCTTAGGCTCCATGCACAATGACCGGGCGATAGCCACACGCTGTTGCTGCCCACCGGAAAGCTGTCCGGGATACTTGTTGGCCTGCTCTGGAATACGCACACGCTCCAGATATTGCATGGCCAATTCCTGAGCCTGGGCCTTGGTCTTGCGACGTACCCACATCGGTCCCAAAGTCAGGTTCTCCATCACGGTCAGGTGAGGAAACAGGTTGAAATGTTGAAACACCATGCCCACATCACGCCGAATGGCCTCGACCTGACGCACATCGTTGGTCAGTTCTTCACCAGCCACAATAATCTGCCCTTGCTGATGCTCTTCCAGGCGGTTGATGCATCGGATCAAGGTAGACTTGCCCGAACCCGAAGGCCCGCAAATAACGATGCGCTCGCCAGGGGCCACATCCAGATTGATATCGCGCAGTACATGGAACTGCCCGTACCATTTATTGACGTTCTTTAGCTGAATAATGGCGTCTGCCATGCAAAACTCCTTGTCTGGCCAGCAAAGCGCCCGGTCTTACCCAAGGCCTTGCTACCTGTGTCAGCGTTCATAACCCGTTTGCAAACGTCGCTCCAACGAACGACTGTAGCGAGAGATGGAATAGCAGAACACAAAATAAATCAGTGCGATGAACAGATAGGCTTCCCGGCTAAAGCCGCGCCAAGCCGCATCGGCCAGGGCCACTTTGGCCGCCTGGGTCAAATCGAAGATACCGATAATCACGACCAGGGAGGTGTCCTTGAACAAGGAAATAAAGATACCTACCAATGGCGGAATCACGATCTTGAGGGCCTGCGGCAAAATGATCTGACGCATGGTGCGCCAATAGCTCAAACCCAGCGAGGCCGCCCCTTCATACTGTCCTTTGGGAATAGCCTGCAAACCACCCCGCACGGTCTCTGCAATGTAGGCCGCTGCAAACAGAATGATGGCGATCTGGGCGCGCAGCAGTTTGTCGATATTAAAGCCCTCGGGCATGAACAAAGGCAACATCACCGAGGACATGAACAACAAGCTGATCAGCGGCACACCACGAATCAGTTCGATGTAAACCACACACACTGCCTTGACGGCAGGCAAACGCGAAGTACGCCCCAAAGCCAGCAACAAGCCTAAAGGGAAAGCAAAAGCGATGCCGAAAGTGGCCAGAATCAAGGTCAGCGGTAAGCCACCCCACAGACTGTTTTCCACATAGCTCAAGCCCAGCACCCCGCCCCACATCAAAATGCCCACGACGACCAGACCGACCAGCCATAGCAAAGGCAACCAGGGCTTCCAGAACCAACGCACGCAGCTACACACGATCAACAGGGTCAGCAGGACAGAGGCCAACAAAGGCCGCCACTGCTCGTCATAGGGATAGATGCCAAACAGGATCAGGCGATGCTTTTCACGAATGAAAGCCCAGCACGCACCGGCACTGGCCCGACAATCCTGCGCGGTTTGTGCATCAAAATTGGCCTTGATGAACAGCCAGTCGATCATCGCTGGTACGGTCATCAACAGTAACCAGGCCGACAGCGCCGTCAAGATGGCGTTCAGGGGGGAAGAAAACAGATTCTGGCGCAGCCAGCCCAGGGTGCCCCGCTGCAGTGGCGGTGGCCCACTTACGGTGGATGTAGGCGTATGACTCATTTAACGCTCCACCAAAGCAATGCGATTGTTGTACCAGTTCATGAAGACCGAGATCGACAGGCTGACCGTCAGATAGGCCGCCATAATAATCAAAATGCCTTCAATCGCCTGGCCTGTCTGGTTCAAGGTGGTGTTCACCACAGACACAATATCGGGATAGCCAATGGCCACTGCCAGAGAACTGTTTTTAGTCAGGTTCAGGTACTGGCTGGTCATGGGCGGCACAATCACACGCAAAGCCTGAGGCAGAACCACCAGACGCATCATGCGGCCACGGGACAGACCCAGCGCCTGCGCCGCCTCCCACTGCCCTTTGCCCACTGCTTGAATACCGGAGCGCACCACTTCCGCGACAAAAGCCGAGGTATAGGTGACCAAACCGGCTAGCAGGGCAGCAAACTCAGGCGATAAGGTCACGCCTCCGACAAAGTTGAAGCCTTGCAAACGTGGCATATCCAGCGCCAAGGGCGCAGGACTGAGCAATAGGGCCAGAACCGGCATCACAATAAGCAACAAAATACCAAAGCGGATGGTAGGGAAAGGGCGGCCCGTTTTTTCCAGGCGACGACGCGCCCAATGCGCCATCAAGACCCACAGCACCACGGCCAAACCCAGACCCATGAAGATCCAGTCCATGCCATCGCCCTGCAAGGTCGGCAACTTCAAGCCACGATTCGATAAAAATACGCCGCCCAGCGGATTCAAAGCCTGCCGCGGTCCGGGCAAGGTCTCGGTAATCAGGGCGTACCAGAAGAACAATTGCAGCAGCAGCGGCACGTTACGCATCACTTCTACGTACAAGCCAGCCAGCCTGGAAACCAACCAATTCTTGGACAAACGGGCAATACCCAGCAAAGTGCCAAACGCGGTGGCAGCAATAATGCCGATCACCGCCACTTTCAGCGTATTGACCAGGCCGACCAGGATGGCCCGCCCATAGGTGTCTGACGGCGTATACGCCACGGCCGACTCGCCAATGGCAAAGCCAGCCTCTCGATTCAGGAAATCAAAGCCGGTAGAAATATTGCGAACAGCCAAGTTGTGCAAGGTATTGGAAACCAGATACCACACACAGAAACCGAGCACACCCAAAATCAGCACCTGGTAAATAATGCCGCGTGTGAACGGATCATTCCAGGACAGGCGCCGTTTAGGGGGGGCTGGCGCGGCAGGTGTATTTTGTGCCATAGCGTAAAACCCATGGATGCAGCACTACGCGTAGCCCTGCGAGGTGGCGCGCGTCTGGCCCAGGCCAGACGCAAAAACAAACAGCGAAGACCGAAATCTTAACGCACTGGCCAGCCGTACATCACACCACCGTCACGCCATTGTGCATTCAAACCGCGATCCAGCTTCAATGCTGTTGATTTTCCCAGATTACGCTCGAAGCTTTCGCCGTAATTGCCGACCTGTTTAATGATGTTGTAGGCCCACTTGTTATCCAGCTTCAAACCTTTACCCAGTTCGCCGGACACGCCCAGAATGCGCTGAACATTAGGGTTATCGCTCTTGGTCATTTCATCCACATTAGCACTGGTAATGCCATATTCCTCCGCTTCCAGCATGGCATTCAATGTCCATCGCACCAGCGTGAACCAATCATCGTCCCCCTGACGCACGAACGGGCCCAACGGCTCCTTGGAAAAATCTTCCGGCAAGATATCAAACTCATCCGGTGTCGTCTGGGCAGCACGCATGGCTGCCAGTTGAGATTTATCGCTGGTAAAGCCGTCGCAACGACCAGAGGTAAAGGAGCGCATGGCTTCTTCAGGGTTGTTGATCACCACAGGGTTGAACTTGATGCCCTGCGCCCGGAACCAGTCCGCCAGATTCAGCTCGGTCGTGGTACCAGGTTGTACACACACAGCGGCTCCATCCAGCTCCTTGGCACTTTTCACGCCCAGGGATTTTTTCACCATCACGCCCTGACTGTCATAATAGTTAGTGCCCGTACTGACTAAACCCAATGTCGTGTCGCGCGAGATCGTCGCCGTCGTGTTACGGGTCAGCACATCGACCTCCCCTGATTGCAAGGCCGTAAAACGCTGCTGAGTGGTCAAGGGCGTAACCTTGTATTTTTTTGCATCTCCAAAAACAGCAGCGGCTATCGCACTGCACATGTCTACGTCAATACCAGACCAGACTCCCTTGCTATCGGCCAGTGAGAATCCTGCAATACCTGTTGAGACACCACACTGAACAAAGCCCTTTTTCTTGACGGCGTCCAGTGTTTCACCTGCTTGTGCATTAGCGGCCAAGGCCATCAACGCAACACTACATGCAATGGTTTTCACTAAGGTCATGGAATATCACCTCCTGTTTACTTTTGGTAAATGGATGCAGATTACAATTGCAGCTAAGCTGTGGTGTCCAATCGTAGAGCCAGACTGTGCAAACACACATCGGGAGTTTCCCTCTAACAATCTGACAACTACTTTTACCTACGCCGACACTTCCAGGCAGGCCCCCGTGCTCATTTCCCAGGGGCTTTTCAAGCAGACCCCTCTTTAATTGTGCGTCGCGATGATCGAGTTCCAACACGTTTTCAAATCGTATGGCCGCAGTAAAAATATCCTAGCTGACATTAATTTTCGCATTGATGACGGCGAATTTATTTTTGTGTCCGGCCCATCCGGAGCAGGTAAATCCACTTTATTACGTCTGATCGGAGGACTGGAGCTACCTAGCCGTGGCTCGGTCCAGGTCAACGGACACAGGCTGGACAAGCTGCCAGCCCGCGCACGACCTTATCTGCGACGCGCAGTGGGTGTGGTTTTACAAGATACACACTTGCTGCAAGACCGCAGTGCCCTGGCCAATGTGCTCCTGCCCCTGGCAGTCGTCGGTCTGGAGCCCAGTACCGCCCAGGCACGTGCCCGCGCCGCCATGGAAAAAGTGGGGCTACGCGGCAAAGAGGACTTAAAGCCGGTGGAAATGTCCGGTGGTGAACAACAACGGCTGGCTATTGCCCGCGCGATTGTCAATCGCCCGGCTATTTTGATTGCCGACGAACCGACTGCCAATCTGGACGCTGATAACGCCAAACGTATCATGGATGTCTTGATGGACTTTAACCGGGTGGGCGTCACTACCCTGATTGCCTCGCACGATCTGCATTTGATGGCACGCTATGCGCGTCGCACCCTGCTGATTCAGGACGGCCGCTTTTCCGATCACCCAGGAGTACTGGCATGAGAACCTGGCTGCGCCATCATCAATATGCCTTCCTGGTGGCTTTGCGCCGCCTACGTGTACAACCCTTCTCCTCTCTGTCCAACTTGCTGGTCATTGCCTTGACCTTGGCGGTGCCAGTACTGGGCGCCAGTATCTTGCTGGCCGCTCAGCCTGTCGTGCGTGAGATCCCTACCTCACCCGAAATGACCGTGTTCATGAAGCAGAACAGCACGCTGGAGCAGGCCCAGGCCTTCAGCCAGGCCGTAGGTACAGAGTTTCAAGCTGAACTAGCCAATATCCGGTTGGTCAGCAAAGAACAGGCACTCACACAATTACAGGGCAACCCCAGTTGGACAGAGGCCTTGGGCGCCTTGCCCAGCAACCCTCTACCACACGCCATTGTGCTGACCCTGCATGAAACACCCGATCTGGTTACGCGGGCCGATACCTTAGCCAAATCCCTGCAAAGGCGCGAAGACGTGGATAGTGTCCTGCTCGATAGCGAATGGGTACAGCGTCTGGCCGCAATCCTGAGTTTTATCCGTATTGGCTTATGGATTCTGATGGCAGGCGTAGGGGTGGTCGTGATTGCCACCGTGTTCAATACCGTCCGTCTGCAAGCCCTGAACCAGCGCGAAGAAATTGCCGTGGCCCGTTTGGTCGGCGCAACCGAGGCCTTTGTACGTCGCCCCTTCCTGTATATGGGGGCACTGACCGGTCTGCTTGCCAGCGCCCTGGCATGCGGTCTGGCTTTGTTGGCATTAACTCCGCTGAATAAAGCCTTATCCAGCCTGGCCCAAAGCTATGGCATCCAACTGACGCTCATGCTGCCGGAATTTTCGCTTTTGCTGACAGCGGCTATTTTGGTCGCTATTTTGGGCGCCTTGGCGGCTCGCTGGTCTGTTACCCGTAGTACCCAATATTGATGTCACTTCCTGAACCCCGTCCCCAAGATCTGGCCAAAAAAGTGGTGGCCTGGCAAAAAATCTCCGGCCGCCACCATCTCCCCTGGCAAAACACACAAGACCCATACCGCGTCTGGCTTTCCGAAATCATGTTGCAGCAAACCCAGGTCGCCACCGTCCTGGGTTACTACGAGCGTTTTCTGGAACGCTTCCCTACCGTCAAGGATCTGGCCGCTGCCGAGCAAGATGAAGTCATGCCCTACTGGGCCGGTTTGGGCTACTACGCCCGTGCCCGTAACCTGCACCGCTGTGCCCGAGAAGTCGTGGAGAAATGGGATGGCTGTTTCCCCGGCAATGCCACGGATCTGGCGACCTTGCCCGGCATAGGACGTTCTACCGCCTGTGCCATCGCCGCTTTCTGTTTTGGCGAGCGCAGCCCCATCATGGATGGCAACGTCAAGCGTGTGTTCACGCGTTACTTCGGCATCTATGGGTCCACACAAAAAAAGGCGGTGGAAAATACGTTGTGGGCCAAAGCAGATGAAGTGGTAAAGCTTGCTCCGGCCAGCCTGGATATGGCGGCCTACACCCAAGGGCTGATGGACCTGGGCTCGCAATGCTGCACGCGCAGCAAACCCACCTGCAGTCTCTGTCCGCTACAAAGCGACTGCTATGCCCACAGCCACCAGGCTCAGTCCGAACTGCCCAGCCCCAAAGAGCGTATCCGTCAGGATGAACGCTATACACATGTACTGATTGTGGAGTTGAACGGGCAGGTCTTACTGGAGCAACGACCTGACAAGGGTATTTGGGGTGGCCTGCTCACCTTGCCCCAGTTCGACGATGCCATCAGCCTGCAAACGGCGGCGCTGCACTGGTCCCATGAGGAAGCGATTGCGCTGGCCTCTTTCCAACACGTGTTTTCACACTTCAAGCTGCATATCACGCCGTGGCTGCTACATGTGAATGAGTCCACCCTGGCCGAGCCCGTGGCAGGCCAGCAATGGCAGGATCATGAAGCTCTGGAACAGACCGCCTTACCGGCTCCCATACGCAAGCTGCTGCTGGGCTTGTACCAGAGCAATGATAGTGAACAATTACTTCTGAGCTAATGCCAAGCCCCCCGGCGTAATCCGGGGTGAGCGGCGCTATGCAGGCCGCGTGGGCTTATCGTTGCTGATGCTCATCAGCATTCCGCAGGCCACACCGAGCGTCATCAAGGCTGTACCGCCGTAGCTCAGGAATGGCAAAGGTACGCCCACCACGGGCAAAATTCCCGTGACCATGCCTATATTCACGAACACGTAGACAAACAGCATCATGGACATGGAACCCGCCAGCAGACGACTGAACTGCGTATGAGCTGCAGCAGCAATCGACAAGCCGCGCAGAATCAGCAAGGCATACAGCACCAGCAGCATGATGCCGCCATACAAACCGAACTCTTCGGCAAACACCGCAAAAATAAAGTCGGTAGTCCGCTCGGGCACGAAATCCAGATGGGACTGGGTGCCCATCATGTAACCCTTGCCGTAAACACCACCAGAACCGATCGCAATCATGGACTGGATGGTATGAAAGCCCCTGCCCAGACGGTCGCTACCCGGATTCAGCAGCGTGCAGACCCGGTGTTTCTGATAATCGTGCAGTACCACCCAATCCAGGTCAGGAACACAGATATAGTCTTCGTAATAGAGCAGAGCACTGATCCCCAGCACCAACACCACCACAATCGGCACGATCAGTTTGAAGGATAGGCCAGCAAAATAAATCACGCAGAAACCAGCGGCAAATACCAGCAAGGCCGTACCCAAGTCCGGCTGACGCACAATCAGCAGGAACGGGATCATCAGCAAAATACCCGCCACCACAAAGTCCAGCAGGCTCATCTTGGGCCGCTGATAGCGATGGAAATACCAGGCCAGCATCAGCGCCACAGAAATCTTGAGCATTTCCGAGGGTTGAATACGCGCCACCCCGAGATCCAGCCAACGCGTCGCGCCTTTGCTGGTCTCGCCAAAGAACTCCACCCCCAAGAGCAGGACTACCCCAACCGAATAAACGACCGGGGCCAACTTCATCCACATCGTCGGGGGAATCAGGGCGGCCACCCACATCACACCAAAGGCCAGCAGGAAATTCCGAACCTGATCGGCAAAGCGCCAGTCCGTCCCCCCGACCGCTGAATGCATGATCGTCATGCCCAGCGCGGCCATCAAAACCAGCAGCAACAACAAGGGCCAATCAAAAGCGGTGATGGCTCTCAGGCCCAGTTGCAACAGTCGCTTCATTGCATCTGCCCCCGCTCCACCAACCAGTAATCAAAGACTTTGCGCACAATCGGTGCCGCAACCGAACCACCCCACCCTGCGTTTTCCACAATCAAGGCAACAGCAATTTTAGGATTTTCTGCCGGAGCGTAAGACATGAACAAGGCATGATCCCGCAGTCGCTCGTCAATGGCGTTCGCGTTGTACTTGGCACCGCGCAAACTAAAGACCTGCGCAGTCCCCGTCTTTCCAGCAGCCTGATAGGCCGCTCCCGCAAAAGCGCGACGTGCCGTACCCTGGCGCACCACATCGACCAAAGCCTGCTTGACCACGTCGACATTTTCCTGCTTCAAGGCAATCAGCTTGGCATCAATACGAACGGGTTGCTCAATTTCCGGGTCGTAGGGGCTTAGCGTCTGGGTAACCAGATGTGGGGGCCGCACAATGCCATTGCTGGCCAGCACAGCCGTGGCATGGGCCAGTTGCAGCACGGTAAAAGAGTTATAGCCCTGGCCTACCGCCACGGAAATACTCTCCCCAGCATACCAACGCTGTTGCGCCGGTTTGCGATACGCCTTACGTTTCCACTCGGTAGACGGCAAAATGCCCCGGCGTTCGCCATCCAGGTCAATACCAGTATGCTGGCCAAAGCCAAACTGCTTCATGAAGTCGTGCAGATTATCGACACCGATTTCTGGGCCCAAGGAGTAGAAGTAAGTATCCGAGGACACCACCAGAGCACGGTGCATATCGGTAGACCCGTAAACCGCCCCACCCGCGTTACGGAAACGCTGGCCACCAAACTCAAAATAGCCGGGGTCGGAAATACGATCGGTCGCCTTGCGCTTGCCGGTTTCCAGCGCCGCCAAGGCCACAAAGGGCTTATAGGTCGACCCAATCGGATAGGTACCGTACAGAGGGCGGTTAATCAGCGGATGATCGGGCGAATCATTTAACTTGCGCCAATTTTCTACGTCGATACCGTCGATAAACAAGTTCGGGTCAAAGGACGGCGCCGACACAAACGCCAGCACTTCCCCCGTGCTGGGCTCAATCGCCACCAGCGCACCACGTCGCCCGGCGAACAAACCCTCCGCCATTTTCTGCAGGCCAATATCCAGAGACAAACGCAGGCTGGCCCCCGGCACAGGGTCCACGCGGCTCAAGGTGCGTACAGGGCGACCTGAAGCGGCCACTTCCACCTCTTCGATACCTGTGCGTCCGTGCAGGGTCTTTTCCCAGGTTTTCTCAATCCCTTTTTTGCCAATGACCTGCGTGCCTCGGTAGTTACCGGTTTGCCCGGTTTCTTCCAGACGCTGCTGATCGCCTTCGGAAATCCGGCCTACATACCCCAGCACATGCGCTGCTGACTCGCCGTGTGGGTACTCACGCACCCAGCGGGCCTGCAAGGTCACACCGGGGAATTTGAAAGCATGGGCAGCAAACCAGGCCGCTTCATCATCGCTTAGGTTATTGCGCAGCAAAATTTCGGAATATCGGCTATTTTGGGCGACATTCTGCTTGAATCGACGACGAGCGCGTGGGCTTAGCTCCACCAACTCGCCAACACGATCGAGCATTTCGTCCACGGGCTCGCCCAGACTGGCCGGCACGGCCGATAAGGTGTAGTCCCGGTAATTACGGGCCAGAACCTCGCCATTGCGGTCCAGAATCTCGCCTCGGCGAGGAGTAATCGGAATGACGGCAATACGGTTCTGATCGGCTCGGGCGGCAAAGCCTTCATAGCGCACCACTTGCAAATACCACAAGCGCACGCCCAAAACCGCCAGCAGTATGCAGGCCAGAACGGCCGCCACCAGAACGCGAAAAAAAATGCGTTGGCGTAACTGATGCGAAGTTTTTTTAAATTCAAACATAGCCGCCCTACCAATCAGGACGAGCCGGAGTCGGACTCGTCCAGACGTCGCTGCGGCAAGAACAGCACACTATCGGCCAACGGCCACAAAGCGGCTGTCAGCAAGGCACCACCCGCCCACTCCCAACCAGACCACTCCCCCACCAGCCACGCGTGCAACACCTGCACGATCAACTGTGCCAGCAGCAGCACGACCGCCATGTGCAGGCAGTGAATCCACATGCCAAAGTTCAGAATACGTTTGCGCAACAGCAAGGCGCCGTACACAACCAGCACATAGGCCAGGGCATGCTCGCCAAGGAGGCTACCATCATGTACATCCACCAAAATGCCCAATACAAAAGCCAGGGACATGGGAACACGGCGCGGTTCATGAACAGCCCAAAAACCCAGTACCAACATCAGCAGGTCCGGTGCAAAGGGCAACAGGCGCCAGGGCAACATGGACCCTAGCCACATCAAAAGAATTGAGCCCCACACCAACCACGGGCTGGAAGCACGCGAAAACGGGCTGCTATCAATAGGCTGCAAACTGCTCAAAGATGAGGACCGGGTTTTACGGTTAGAGGTGTCCGAGGACTCAGCGCGTCGCGTCATCAGCATCCTCCTGTTCAAGAGGGCGTTCGCTCTCGGGCACCAGTAAAACTAGAAAATGACGGTAACGCTCGGGGTGCGACAAGGGCGTCACCAAAGCCAGCGCAAAGCCGGAAGCATCATCGCGCTCGATACTACTGACCGTACCGACCGGCAAACCAGCAGGGAACAAACCACCGATACCACTCGTGATCAAGGTATCGTTAGGCTCCAGGTCTACATCGTTGGTCAGAAAACGTACCTCTACCTTGCCACCAGGGTTACCGCCAAAGGCAATCAGGCGCAGTCCATTACGCAGCACCTGTACCGGTACCGAGACTTTGTCGTCAGTAATCAGTGCGGCTTCTGAAGTAAAGCGCGTGACACGCACCACCTGCCCGACAACCCCGCCTTCGTCAATGACGGGCATGCCGGGACGAATACCGCTTGCCGAACCCTTGTTGAAAATCAGGTGACGCGCATATCCATTGGGCGGTTCGTACAGAACCTCAACCGCAACAGAAGGCTGGGTGACGGTATCGGCCACTTGCAGCAAACGACGCAATTGTTCGTTTTCAGCAGAAAGCTGGGCCGCATGGGTAGAGAGCTGGGCCAGCTCAATGCGCTGGCGTTGCAAGGCTTCTTTTTCAGAACGGGCGGTCGAGGCCGCATCTGTCCAACTGCTGAAGTAAGTTACCAGATCGCGCGGAGCGAGCATGACACGCTGAAAGGGATACAAGACGGTGGCAATAGCCTGCCGCACAGGTTCAAGCACAGCGTAACGAGCGTCAGTGATCAACAGGCCCACCGTCAGCACCAAAAGAGCGGCCAAACGCAGCTCAGCTGATGAGCCGCGCCTAAATAGCCGGATGGAGCCTTGTTCTCGCATTACTCAAACACTCGATCACTTGTCCCAACGAGCAGGCCTTGCCGTAGGGACCAAGCAAAGATCAATCGTAAATGAATACGGACTCCAGACGCTCCAAATGCTCCAGAGCCTCGCCGCAACCCCGTACCACGCAAGTCAGAGGATCTTCAGCCACCACAACGGGCAAACCGGTCTCTTCTTGCAGCAGACGGTCCAGATCATGAACCAGCGCACCACCACCCGTCAGGACAATACCTTTGTCGGTAATATCCGCACCCAGTTCAGGAGGGGTTTGTTCCAAGGCGGTTTTAACCGCAGAGACGATCTGATTCAAGGGATCGGTCAGCGATTCCAGGATCTCGTTGGACGAAACCGTGAAACTACGTGGCACCCCTTCAGACAAATTGCGACCCTTGACTTCAATTTCACGAATCTCCGTACCAGGGAATGCAGAGCCAATCTCTTTTTTGATCAATTCAGCGGTGGGCTCACCGATGAGCATGCCGTAATTGCGACGGATGTAATTAATAATGGCTTCATCGAACTTGTCGCCACCAACGCGCACCGATCCCTTATAAACCATGCCGCCTAAAGAAATGACGGCCACCTCGGTGGTACCACCACCAATATCCACCACCATGGAACCACTGGCATCGGACACCGCCAGACCGGCACCAATGGCTGCTGCCATAGGCTCTTCAATCAGGTAGACCTTGCTGGCACCCGCGCCCAATGCGGATTCTTTGATGGCGCGACGCTCTACCTGAGTGGAGCCACAAGGCACACACACGATAATACGGGGGCTGGGGGCAAACATGCTGCGTGGGTGGACCATGCGGATGAACTGCTTGAGCATTTGCTCGGTGACGGTAAAGTCTGCGATCACGCCATCTTTCATGGGCCGGATGGCTTCAATATTGCCAGGCACCCGACCCAGCATTTGCTTGGCCTCCTGCCCAACGGCCTGAATGATTTTTTTACCATTAGGTCCACCTTCATGGCGGATGGCTACAACGGACGGTTCATCCAGTACGATACCCTTGCCGCGTACATAGATAAGGGTATTGGCCGTACCGAGGTCGATTGCCATATCGCTGGAAAAGTAACTGCGTAGGAATCCGAACATGGGCGCGCAAAGTGTAAAGTGTTTGGGGGAAAAGACAGGTAAATTCGGCGCGGAACTCAAGCGCAAAACGACAGGCACAAGAACCAGGCAACGAATTCAAAAATACCTGGAAAGGAAACGGTCAATGATAACTTATAATTGCTCTACATTAGGACTGTTTTAATGGTCAGTTAAGTTCTGTAACCCCCGCATTTGCTGTAAAAGTGCCAAACTGTCCCTAACTGACAGATTTCCGCTTTTTTTTATTACTTATTTTCCAGTACCCACCCACATGTCTATCACTGAACAGGATGTTGCCCGTATAGCGCAACTGGCGCGCCTTGATCTTTCTGCTGAACAAGCCTCCCAGGTCGAGCACGATTTGACGCGCATCCTGGGCCTGATCCAGACCTTGCAAACCGTTGACACCCAAGGCGTTGAGCCCATGGCCCATCCCTTGTCCGCCCGCCAGCAGATCAGTCTGCGTCTGCGCGAGGACAAGGCCCTGCCTTGCGCAACGGTAGAAAGCCGTCAGGCCATGATGCGCAACGCCCCCGCCGAGCAGGATGGCCTGTTTCTGGTACCCACGGTCATCGAATAAAGCAAAACCATGTCTTTTACCCCTGAATTCGCAACGATTGCAGAGCTGCGACTAGCCCTGCAAAACAAAACCGTCAGTGCCCGCGAGCTGGCCCAGCAATCCCTGGACAATAGCGCCCGTCAACAAGAGCTCAATGCCTTTGTGCAGCAGGACGCTGCTCTGACCCTGGCCCAGGCCGATGCCGCCGATACCCTGATTGCCCAAGGCAAGGCCGGCCCACTGACCGGCATCCCTATCGCCCACAAAGATTTGTTTGTCACCAAGGATTGGCAGACCACCGCCTGCAGCAAAATGCTGGAAGGCTACGTCAGCCCCTTTGACGCCACGGTTGTGACCAAGCTGCAGGCAGCCGGTGCCGTCTCGCTGGGCAAACTGAACTGTGACGAGTTCGCCATGGGCTCGCGCAACGAGAGCTCCGTGTTTGGCCCCGTACGCAACCCCTGGGATCACTCCATGGTGCCCGGTGGCTCCTCGGGTGGTTCAGCCGCTGTTGTGGCCGCTGGCCTGGTCGCCGGTGCAACGGCAACCGATACCGGCGGTTCGATCCGCCAGCCTGCTGCCCTGTGTGGCGTCAGCGGCATCAAGCCCACCTACGGCACGATTTCCCGCTTTGGCATTATTGCCTATGGCTCCAGCCTGGATCAGGCCGGCCCTATCGCCCGTAATGCACGCGACTTGCTGGA
This sequence comes from Alcaligenes faecalis, assembly GCF_041521385.1. Taxonomy (NCBI): domain Bacteria; kingdom Pseudomonadati; phylum Pseudomonadota; class Betaproteobacteria; order Burkholderiales; family Alcaligenaceae; genus Alcaligenes; species Alcaligenes faecalis. The sequence continues at coordinate 1,698,624 of NZ_CP168006.1, forward strand.
CCTGCTGGAGACGATGTGTGGTTTCGACCCGCAAGATGCCACCAGCCTGGAGTTTTGCGACGACCAGCCCAATAACGGCGCGCGCATTCGCCAGCAATTTGAACAGCAACAGGCGCAGCAAGAAGCCCAAGGCAGCCAGCCCCTGAAAGGCTTGCGTATTGGTGTGCCCGCCCAGTTCTTTGGCCCCGGCCTGGACCCGGTCGTTGCCGACGCCATCGAAGCTGCACTGAAAACCTACGAAAGCCTGGGGGCAGAACGCGTCACCGTGCAACTGCCCCTGACGGAATTGTCTGTCCCTACTTATTACGTCATCAGCCCCGCTGAGGCCTCGACCAACCTGTCGCGCTTTGACGGCGTACGCTTTGGCCACCGCGCCAGCCAGTACACCGATCTGAACAGCATGATTTCGCGCTCGCGCTCGGAAGGCTTTGGCCCTGAAGTGGTGCGCCGCATTCTGGTCGGCACCTACGTGCTCTCGCATGGCTACTACGACGCCTACTACCTGCAAGCCCAACGCGTGCGCCGCATGATTGTGGACGACTTCCAGAAAGTCTTTGAACAGTGCGACCTGATCCTGGGTCCCGTCACACCGGCCCTGGGCCGCAAGCTGGGTGCCACCATCGAGGACCCCACTACCGACTGGCTGGGCGATGTCTACACACTGGGCGTCAGCCTGGCCGGCCTGCCCGCCATGTCCATTCCTTGCGGCTTCAGCAAGGATGAGCGCCCCTTGCCCATCGGCCTGCAAATCATTGGCAACTACTTCCGTGAAGGCCAATTGCTGGCCTTTGCCGACCGCTTCCAGCAAGTCACCGACTGGCATCAACGTCAACCAGGACAACAATAATGGAATGGGAAATTGTGATCGGGCTGGAAACCCATACCCAGCTCTCGACCGAATCCAAAATCTTCTCCAGCAGCAGCACCCGCTTTGGCGCCTTGCCCAACACGCAGGCCAACGAAGTCGATATGGCCTTACCCGGCGCGCTGCCCGTCTTTAACCGTGGCGCTGCCGAACGGGCAATTCGCCTAGGCCTGGCCGTCGGTGGCCACATTGCGCCGCGCTCCGTGTTCGAGCGCAAAAACTACTTCTACCCGGATCTGCCCAAGAACTACCAGATCAGCCAGATGGAAATTCCCGTGGTCAGCGGCGGCACAGTCAGCTTCATGCTGGATGGCGAAGAAAAAACCATCAATCTGACACGCGCCCACCTGGAAGAAGATGCCGGTAAATCCCTGCACGAAAACTTCCGTGGTCCATACGGCGAGTCCAGCACCGGGATCGACTTGAACCGCGCAGGCACGCCGCTGCTGGAAATCGTGTCCGAACCTGAAATGCGCTCGGCGGCTGAGGCCGTGGGCTACGCACGCGCACTGCACAGTCTGGTGGTTTGGCTGGGCATTTGCGACGGCAATATGCAGGAAGGCTCCTTCCGCGTAGACGCCAACGTATCGGTACGCCCCAAAGGCCAGAAAGAATTTGGCACCCGTTGCGAACTGAAGAACATCAACTCCTTCCGCTTCCTGGAACGTGCCATTCAATACGAAGCACGCCGCCAGATCGAGCTGATCGAGGACGGTGGCAAAGTCATCCAGGAAACGCGCCTGTACGACTCGGACCGCGACGAAACCCGCAGCATGCGCAGCAAGGAAGATGCGCACGATTACCGCTACTTCCCCGATCCTGATCTGCCACCTCTGTTTATCAGCGAAGAGTGGATCGAACAGGTTCGTCAGGACATGCCTGAACTGCCTGCCCAGAAACTGGCTCGCTTCGAGCAAGAATTTGAACTGAGCCGTTACGACGCCTCGCAACTGACGGTAGACCGTGCCACCGCAGACTTCTTTGAAGCCATCTTGCAAGCGGGTTCCAGCGCCAATGCGAAACTGGCTGCCAACTGGATTCTGGGCGAACTCTCGGCTGCCTTGAACCGCGAAGAAATCAGCATTGAGCAGTCCAAAGTCAGCCCTGCACAATTAGCTCAACTCATTGCCCGTATTGCTGACGGCACCATCTCCAACAAGATTGCCCGTGACGTGTTCGCGGCACAGTGGGACGGCGAGCTCAATGGCGATGTGGATGCCATTATCGACGCCCGTGGCTTGAAGCAGATCAACGACGTGGGTGCCATTGAGGCCATGGTGGACGAAGTACTGGCCGCCAACCCCAGCATCGTCGAACAACACCGTGCCGGTAAGCCCAAAGCCTTTAACGCTTTGGTCGGTCAGGTCATGAAGGTGGCCAAGGGCAAGGCCAATCCACAGCAGATCAACGAAATGCTCAAGCAAAAGCTGGACGCTTAAGTCCGAACTCTGCGCTAAGCGAATACAAAAACACCAGGCCTTGTAAGCCATCCCAAAAAGTTGGACATTAGTCCGACCTTTGGGGGGCTTACCTAGCTTGGTGTTTTTTTACGTCACATTGACCCAAATGCGGCATCTCGACCACGCAATCGACATCGCCATACCTATCTGCCAGACAGATCTACACTTCCCATCCAAGCTGAGAATCTGCGTCATCACTGTCATAGATGATCAGAATCTTGGCGGGCCGTCTTGCCAAAGCAGCACGAGCAACCGCGCCGACAAAGCATTTCGCTGCTTGTTGCAGAACGGCGCATAGATTCATGCCTAAGCAAAAACAGAGCAATTTGTGTACACTTGTACATTTATTATCTTGGGAGGCGATGTGGTCATACCCACACTCGCCCTCGGTGCTCTGTGCAGCACCCTGGGCACCCTGGCCTTCAAAGGTTCGGCACAACTTCGAAAACCGGTTCCCAGCGCATTGGCATTGTTGTGCTACGCCGGCTCGACCGTATTGCTGGCGCACGCAATGACCTTAATGCCCGTGGCGCTGGCACATGCCGTATGGACGGGACTTGTCGCTCTCGCCTTACTGGCCATCGACCGATGGGTGTTCCGCCTGTCTTTATCCACTAGCCGTATAGCCGGCGTTCTCTGTGTCCTGGCGGGTATCGCCGTATTAGGGGTCTGGGCATGACGCAATCGCCCACGCGGCAGACATGGTGGCTACTGCTGGCGACGGTATTCTTTGAAGCAGGCGCTACCTCATTACTAAAACTATCGGATGGCTTCCGGCACACCACGCCCGGCTTGGTATCGTTTGGGGTCTATGTGCTGGTCCTTTTCCTGTTCTCACATGTACTGACCAGGATTCCCGCAAGTGTGGCCTATACCGTCTGGGCGGGCCTGGGCACCTTGCTGCTGATCTTATCTGGCTGGGTATTTTTCGGTGAAGCCATGACACTGGCCAACGTGATCGGCATTGCCCTGATCACCGTCGGCGTGATCTTGATCAACCATAGGCAAGTGTCATGACCAGGACACACGGCAAACGAGGTGCAGGCGATCCCGGACGGCGCGACCGTCTGGTTGATGCTGCACTGTCCCTGATGCTGAGCGAGGGGGTCCAGAGCGTCAGCCACCGCGCTGTGGCGGCAAAGACGGGCGTTCCTCTAGGCTCGACCACCTACTACTTTCGTGATCTTGATGCGTTGCTAATCGCTTCCATCGAGCGCCTGACACACAAGCGCCAGACGGAAATGAACGCATGGAGCGCGACCATCTCATCCTTGGATGAACTGATCGCTGGATTGGCCGAACTGATCGTCATACGCCTGACGCACGACCGGCAGGAAACAATCCTATCGTACGAACTCTATTTCCTGGCACTGCGCCGACCCGCATTTCGCCTATATAGCGAAGCGTCCATGCAAGTACTTAGGGACACCATTCGGCGCTTTGCCGATGAACAGACGACTCGATCCCTAACCGCGCTGGTAGATGGGCTGCTGATCGAAGGACTGCTGTCCACACACATTCCCACTCGTCAGGATTTGCTCGCCACAATGCGCTCCGTGACAAAAATGTGAATGACGGCCGAACGATGGACCTCGCTGTGGGATGGGCATACGGTTTATGTCAGACACCGTAGCGATCGCGATAGGCCTTCACCTGGGGAGCATGCGCCGCCAATGTGGTGTCATCCGCCAGCACCGCCATGATGTCGGCCAGCGAGGCAATGCTGATCACCGGAATGCCGTAAGTCTGTTCCACTTCCTGCACCGCAGAATGCGCAGACAGCTCCTGATCATTACCGGCACGCTCCATACGATCCAGAGCAATCAGCACCGCTGCAGGTTCTGCACCAGCGGCCTTGATGATCTGCATGGATTCGCGCACGGACGTACCGGCGGTAATCACGTCATCAATAATCACGACCTTGCCTTGCAGGGGAGCGCCCACCAGGGTGCCACCTTCACCGTGATCTTTGGCTTCTTTGCGGTTAAAGGCAAAAGGCACGTCACGGTCACCGATTTGTGGGTGTTCGGCCAGAGCAATCGAGGTCGCGGCAGCCAGAGGAATCCCTTTGTAGGCAGGACCAAACAGCATGTCAAACGACACGCCCGAATCCAGCAAAGCCTGGGCATAGAAACGGGCCAACTGACCTACGCTACGTCCCGTATTGAACAGGCCGGCATTGAAAAAGTAAGGGCTCAAACGGCCAGACTTGACCTTGAACTCCCCAAAGCGCAGCACTCCCTGTTCCAGGGAAAAGCGCACAAAATTGCGACGATTATCGTTAGTAGCCGACATGACAGAGTATGAAAAAGATAGAGACGAAAGGCATTTTAGCGTGTTGTGAGCCATCACTTGGCAGCTTCGGCCAGTTCTTCTAGCAAGAAGTCGATAAAACTGCGCACTTTAGGTGTCAAATAGCGACGGCTGGCATAGACGGCGTGCAGTTGTTGCAGCGCTTCGGTGTAATCGGGCAACAGCCGAATCAAACGACCACTGTCCAGATCATCCATCACCAGCCATTCGGGTAAATAGGCCAACCCTGCTCCGCCCAGGGCACTGTAATAGGTCAGGTTCGTGTTGTCCGAACGCATGAAGGGATTGAGCCGCAAAGACTCCGGCCCGTCCGGCCCTAGAAACTCAAAACTAGGCTGCTGCAAATAACTGGGACTGATGGCAGGCAGGCGCATCACCTCCGCGCAGTTGCGCGGCATGCCGTGCCGGGCCACAAACGCCGGGCTGGCCACCAAATGAAAAGGGGTGGGGCAAATAAGACGTGCAATCTGATGTGGGGCAGGCTCACGCATCACTCGCAGGGCCAAATCAAAACCTTCCGCCACCAAATCCACTTTGTGATTGCTCAGACTCATGTCCAGGGTCACTTCCGGGAAGCGCGTTTGGTAATCCTGCAGCAGTTGTGCCACTTTGCGGTTTGCAAACCACACGGGTGCTGTGACCCGCAACACGCCTTGTGGTTGATGCGCTGAGCCCGACAAGGCCTGTTGACCACGCTCCAGGGTATCGAGCGCCTGCAGACAATAGTCAAAGTAAGTCTGCCCCATTTCTGTCAGGCTCAAACGACGGCTGCTGCGATGGAGCAAGCGGGCACCTAGCTGTTTTTCCAGATTGGCCAGGTGTTTGCTGACCATAGGCGCTGACATGTCCAGGCGCTGCGCCGCCGCTGCAAAGCTGCCCGCCACGACGATCTCCCTGAACACTCGCAAACTCTGAATCGTATCCATGCTTTCCTAATAAGAAAGTAACTAATGAAAATCGGTATGTTTATTTCCTGATAGTAATTGATTAATCTACATAAAGTGCCAACCCGATGCCTGTCTGGACCTTGAACGGGCGGGACCAGCTCCTGGCTGACATCGAAGCGATGCCACTGTCTCGGGCCCGGTGCTGTTTTACCGATACTGTCAACTTTCCAAAGGAAAATACATGAGCGCCCTTACCTCCAGTTGGACTCCTCGCATCCTTAGCCTGCTGCGCATCGTCACAGGCTATTTACTGCTGACACACGGTACTGCCAAGATCCTCGGCTTCCCCAAAGTAGACATGTTTGCCAACCTGCAGATCACCTCCCTGTATGGGGTTGCAGGCATCCTGGAGCTCATTCTGGGCGGCTTGCTGGTGCTTGGACTGTTTTCTCGCTTTGCGGCCTTTGTTGCATCGGGCCTGTGCGCGTTTGCTTACTTTATTGGTCACGCCAGCTCCAGCACTTTTGCCACTCCAATTCTCAACGGCGGCGAAGCGGCGGTTCTGTTCTGCTTTGTGTTCCTCTATCTGGCTTTTGCTGGCCCAGGCCCCTGGAGCATTGACGCAGGTCGCCGCAAAGACTGACGCCTGACTACCCCCTTATCCCCTGCCTCTATCTGGGCAGGGGCTGGAGATCATCATGACTATGCCCACCTATTTCATTTCGCACGGTGGTGGACCCTGGCCCTGGATGTCCGAGGCGCAAACCATGTACGCCCCGCTGCGTACTGCCTTGCAAGATATTCCACACCAACTGGGCCGCACCCCTAAAGCGATCTTGATGGTCTCCGCTCACTGGGAAGCTCAACAGACCAATTTGCTGGTTGCAGCAGCGGCACAACCGAGCATGGTGTACGACTACTACGGCTTTCCGCCCCACACCTACGAGATCCATTACCCTGCACCGGGCGATCCAGCATTGGCCCAGCAGGTCTGTCATCTGCTGCAAGACGCTGACCTGCCCACTCAACTGGATAGGCAGCGCGGCTTTGACCACGGTGCTTTCGTACCGGCTTATGTGATCTACCCGCAGGCGAACGTGCCTATGGTGCAACTGTCCATTCACGCCAACTACGACCCGGCCCTGCACTACGCCATGGGCGAGGCGCTTGCACCTTTGCGGGACCAGGATGTGCTGATTATTGGCAGCGGCCTGAGCTATCACAACCTGCGCAATATGGGAGCCGGTGGTGTAGAGCCCTCTGCCCAGTTTGATGCCTGGCTGCACCAAAGCCTGAACCTGGAGGATTCTGCCGCTCGTCGTCAAGCCTTGATGAGTTGGGAACAGGCTCCGGCAGCCCGTATTGCCCACCCCCGCGAAGATCATCTGGTCCCCATCATGGTGGCTGCCGGAGCAGCGCGTGGCGATGCCGCGTATCGCTTTCACCATGAAACTCAGGCCTTTGGGGGCTTGACCGTGTCCAGCTACCGCTTTGGCTCGGCCACGTAACAAGCTCTGACGGCCACTGACATCCAGGCAAGTTACGGGTTACAGTGCTGACGCTATAAGGAGAATTGCCACGTGTTACGCGTCACCTCGTTAAACGTCAACGGTATTCGGGCTGCCTTTCGTAAAGGCCTGCCCGCTTGGTTGGAAGCCCAGAAACCTCATATTGTCTGCATGCAGGAAATCAAGATCAGCGAGCCTGATCTGACCCCTGACCTGACCAACCCCGGTCAATACCACGGGCATTTCCATCATGCCCAGAAAAAAGGCTATAGCGGTGTCGGCCTGTACCTGAACCACAAGGCAGAAAGTGTGGCCGAAGGCATGGCCTGCGAAGAATTCGATGCCGAAGGCCGCATTATCCGCGCCGACTGGAGCAACCTGAGTGTGATCAGCGCCTACCTGCCCTCGGGCTCATCGGGCGACGAGCGCCAAACGGCCAAGTACCGCTTTCTGGATCATTTTGAGCAGTGGATTAATGGCTTGATGCAGGAACACCGCGATACCGGCCGCGAGTTCATTATTTGTGGCGACTGGAATATTGCACACCACGAAGCCGATCTGAAAAACTGGAAAGGCAACCTGAAAAACAGCGGTTTTCTGCCTGAAGAGCGTGCCTGGATGACAAAAGTGCTGGGCGAGCTGTCCTGGGTCGATGTGTATCGCAGTCTGCACCCCGATACCACCGACGAATGCTACACCTGGTGGAGCAACCGCGGCCAGGCCTGGGCCAAAAATGTGGGGTGGCGCATTGATTATCAAATTGCCACCCCAGGTATTGCTGCCAAGGCGCGTCATGCCACAGTCTATAAAGAAGAGCGTTTCAGTGACCATGCGCCCTTGACGGTTGACTACGACTGGAGCTTGTAAGCCCAGTCTGAGAAGGTCAGCGCCCTAGCTGCCCTTCTCAATCATGTAGCGCACCACACTGCGCAATTGCTCGTCAGTGGCCTTGGGGGCAGCACCACGCGGCGGCATGGCACCCTTGCCATTGATAACCACTTCCATCAAGGCGTCTTCACCTTTGGCAATCAAGGGTGCCCAACGAGCCTTATCACCCAGACGGGGCGCATTGGCCATTCCGGATGCGTGGCAGACCATACACGACGATTTATATAGTTTGAGGGCTTCGTCGGAATCGGCATGTGCTGCAGGTACAGCGGCCAACAAAAACAGAGCGGCCATTGCGGATGACATCATAGTGGCGGAGCGATAGGTTCTCATGGTTTTACCCTTTAAACAGTCGGCATGAACACATGCCCGGCTGACACTTCGTTTTCTGAACAAGGGACCTGGCTTTCAAAGTCCATCCCCCCTGCTTGTTCTTTGGCTGATTACGATCCAGGTACGGCTTGCAAGCCCGGACGGAATTGATTCGTACTCCTGTTCCTCAACTCCGCGCTCCGGGTACCAACTCCTGTCTTAAGCCTTGATCGGGCCGGGAGGGCTGACTTGTTTCATCAAGTCATCGTTCCAGTCGCCTTCGACCAGGACGTGACCGGCGGCGCCCAGCTCCATGGCTTCGATCAGGTTGTGGTTCACGTAGGCGTACACTCCAGGCTGCTTGAAGGTGTAGAGCGCCACACCGGCCGAACCGCCACGAATAAACCAGGTTTCCAGGTTCTTGGCGGGTGGGTCATCAAATTTGCCCAGTTCCCAAACCCAGTCACCGTGCCCCCCGATCAAGTGAGGACGCGTATCGCGGTTGGCCTGCGAGTGAATGAACAACACGGTTTCACCCACCTTGGCCTTCATGGCACCGTCGCCCATCAAAGCACCGACCTTGCCATTGAACACCACATGGCTGGGAATCAAACCACGCATGGCTTCCAGGGTGTCGCCGTAGCTTTCAGCCGAAGAGCCATACTTTTTGAAGTTGCCTTTTTCATCACGAGGGATGTAGAGGTCAAATTCGCCAATGGTGTAGACACGGTCGTAATGCAGCGAGTTGCCAGCCGAATCCTTCAGGCCGTCGCGTGGCAGCACCATGACAGTACCGTGCATGCCCTGAACCACGTGCCAGGCGACCGAACCTTCGGGTGCGCAGTGGTAAATGAAGGTACCGCTGCGGTCGGCCTTGAAACGCAGTGTGGCTTGCTCCCCAGGGTTGACGTTGGTCAGCTTGGCACCGCCCAGCGCGCCGGTCGAGGCGTGAAAGTCGATATTGTGCGGCATGGTGTTGCTGGCTGGATTCACCAGGGTCAACTCCAGGTAGTCGCCTTCATGCACCACCATGGTAGGACCGGGCATGGAATCGTCGAACATCATGGCGTGCATAGTAGTGCCATCACGGTCAACCTCGATTTCGCGCTCGGAAATGGTCATGCGAAATTCCACAACACGCGGCTCGGGACCCACTTTTTGCTCATGCTTATGAACCATGGGAGGCGCAACCAGATCCACCTTGACCCGCTCCAGCTTGGCGATCTGCTCTTCTGTACGTGCAGCCAGCCAAGGCGCATTCTTTTTGGGGGCGGTTGTTTCGCGGGCTTGTACTTGCGCCGCCAACAAAGTGGTTCCTGCGGCGACACCTAGGCCAGCACTTTTCAAGAAATGACGACGTTCCATACTACCTCCGGTTTGATCCAGGCCTAATGCCTGCTGATTAAATAGTTGATTGCTCTAACAGTTACAGGATGTATTTGAACGCACTTAACCTACGCTATCTTTGTTGCAGCGCAAGCATTGGCGATGCGCACAAAAAAAACCGCCCAAAAGGCGGTCTTAAAAAATACCTGTTAACGATACGCAGCAACCCAATCCGCAAGGATCGTCTGCCCAGCCGTTCTGCAACGGATCAGCTTTCGCGACTCTCTTGGACGGCCATCAGTTTGTCCAGGGCCGAGAACAAATGGCGCCGCTCGGTGGCGGTGAGTATCTGTTCCAATTCCTCCTCCAATTTTCCGACCTGCTCTTCAGCAGGCAAGAGCAAAGTCTGGCCTTGGGCAGTCAGATGTAATTGCTGCAAGCGTCGATCACGTGGATCTGAATGGCGTTCGATCAAGCCACGCTTGACCAGACGCTCGACCACCGGCACCAAATTGGACGGCGAGATATCCAGCGTTTCACCCAATTGGCGCAAATAGATTCCCGGATTGGCATCGAGCAAGATCAAAATAGAAAACTCGCTGGGCTTGAGATCATGCTCGGCAACACGATGCGCAAACAGCTTATGAATATGAATTTCCGTACGCGTGAGGCGATAGCCCAGAAAGCGCAGAAGGCGCGACTGGTCAACAGCGGATTCGAGAGCACTGTCCATGAGTTGGTGTCTGACTAAAAAAAGAAAAACGCCTGCAAGACAGTGTCGACACAACATCGACACCATCCTGAGCGGCACACCGTTGATCGGTGCAGACGTCAATCATAGAACATAGACCCGCCAACCGTCTCAGACGAGCTTTTGCATGGGCGCTGTGCTTGCCGCTGCCGCCTCGATCCTGCTCAAGTAATAACGGGCGTCCAGCAAGCCATGCTCAAAGAAATAATCGGCACTGGCCACCTTGCGCTCACACAAACGGGGATCGGCCTGCAAGCGACTGACCCGCCCTGCCCGCGCCCAGGCAAATGCCATGCACACGGTACCGACCACGCGCAGATAGTCCTCCGCACACCGAGCCAGCACTTGCGTATCGTGCTGAGCACGGGCGCACAAATAGGTCGTCACCTCGTGCAGATGGTCGCTCCATTGCCTTAACGCCTTCCCCCATGGACAGTCCGCCATCGCACTCAGGCAAGCATCCGCCTCTGCGCGCCAAGCCTGGAGCAAAGGCTGCAAGGCCTCGGGGCCCACGGCGGCAATCTTGCGCTGCAGCAGATCCAACGCCTGGATCTGGTTGGTTCCTTCATAAATCATGGCAATACGCGCATCCCGAAGCGTTTGCTCAATACGATACTCATGCACATACCCATAGCCACCAAAAACTTGCAGTGCGTCGCTGGCCAGAGCGAAGCCCCGCTCGGTAAAGAACGACTTGACGACCGGGGTTAGCAAAGAGGCCAGATCCAGCGCCTGAGTCTGCTCGTCGCCCTCTGGCAGGTTCTGCGCCAAATCAAGCTGATGCGCAGTCCAAGCCGCCATCACCCGCATACCTTCCGTCCAGACGCGCAAGTCGGCAAGCATGCGTTGTATGGCAGGATGGTGGGCAATAGGGTCTGCTGCTCCCTTGGCCGTTGCCGGGCGGGGCTGCACCCGCATCTGATGACGCTCGTGAGCATAAGCACGTGCCAATTGCCACGCGGATTCCGCATGCCCCAAGCCTTGCAAGCCAACGTGCAAACGAGCCGAGTTCATCATCACAAACATGGCGGCCAGACCTTGATGCGGCTTGCCAAGCAACCAAGCCTGGGCCGCCTCGAAACGCATCGCGCAGGTAGCACTACCTTTGATGCCCATTTTCTTCTCAAGGCCATCGCAATAAATCGTATTGGGCACAAGCCCGTCCTCGTGGGGAATCAGGCGCGGGGCCAGGAACAAGGACAAGCCCCGCGTCCCGGCAGGGGCACCAGGCAGACGAGCCAACACCAGATGAACGATGTTCTCGCTCATATCCTGATCGCCACCGGAGATGAAAATCTTGTTGCCATGCAAACGGTAAGAACCATCTTGTTCGGGCAGCGCCTGGGTACGCAGCAAACCCAAATCGGAGCCAGCTTGTGGTTCAGTCAGGCACATCGTGGCCAACCAGCGTCCGCTAACGATAGGCGGCAGATAAGTGCGGCGGATGTAATCATCGCCATGAGCATGCAAGCAGGCATATGCACCATGCAAAATTCCTGGATACATGGCCCAGCCATGGTTGGCCGATGCCAGCATTTCATGCAAGGCCGTATCCAGCAACTGAGGCAGGCCCTGGCCACCCACGCTGGGATCGCAGGCCAACGCAGGCCACCCAGCTTCCACAAAATCCGCATAGGCTTTAGCAAACCCGTCTGGCGTCAAGACCCGGCCATGCTCCAGACGACAGCCTTGCAAGTCGGCTGGCCCATTGAGTGGTGCCAAGACGTCGGCACAAAAGCGTCCGGCAGCCTCGACCACCCTATCTGCCGTTTCCTGATCCAGCTCCTGATGCGCCGGCAAACGGCACCAATCCTCTTGTGCCTGCAAGCAATACTGCTGCACAAACCGAAAGTCCTCCAAGGGGGGCTGATAATGTGATGCTTGCATACTTAAGTCCTCTCTTGCTGCGCCAAACCGGCGACCAGTTGACGATACGGGCCAATCGCCCGAGCGAGACACACGGCTGACAACAAGGCCGCCAAGGCTGAAACCAAACCCAATGACAACCCTACTTTCTGCTCGTCATAGAAAATAAAGTCCGTGAAAAACGCGACCAGAAACGGGCCCATGCCCAAGCCAATCAAATTAATCAGAAGCAGGTAAATCGATGTGACCTGTCCCCGCAATTGATTGGGGGTAATCGCCTGTAAGATAGGAGGAGCCAAGGCAACGGGCATCCCCAGAAAGAAGGTCGTTGCTGCCACCGCTACCAACGCAAACTCAGCAGAAGGGGCAAAGGCCAGCGCCACGCCAGTCACGATCAGAACGCTGGTGGCGATCAAGGAAATAAGAATCGAGCCTACCAGCTTGCCGCGTGCGGTCAGATGATCAGCCACAAAGCCACTGAGCAGCATGCCCCCAATGCCAAAGGTCAGAATAATGACCCCGTAAGCTGGGCCAATTTCACCGGGCGTCCAGCCCCACTGACGGATAAAGGTGGCGGGCAGCCAGGCCGTGACGCCAAACGTAATCATGGCGGTCAGTCCGGGAGCCAGCAGCAGTGGAAAGTAGGCCCGTTTATGACGCAGCACATAGCGCCAATCAGGAGCAGGAGCCGAACCGGCACGCGAAGTCGAGTCGGCCCCTTTCATCCCCCGCCTGGCCGGTTCCCGCACGGTCAGCATCAGCAGGATAAGGGGGATACCCGGCAAGGCCACCAAGATAAAGGCCGCCTGCCAGGGTTTGAAGCTGCCCAGCAGCGGAAACACCAGCGTCCCTGACTGGCTGGTCGCCTCAATGACCAGCCCACCCACAATGAAGGCAGTCGCCGATCCTATATACACCCCTGAGGTATAGATACTCATGGCGCGGGCCCGACGCTCGGGCGCAAAGTAATCGGCCAACATGGAGTAAGCGGCCGGAGACAGGGCGGCCTCGCCAATGCCCACGAACATGCGGGCGACAAAAAGCGATGCGAAACCGGTCACATAGCCCCCTGCGGCCGTGGCCAACACCCACACCACCATTCCGATCACAATCAGGTTGCGGCGGTTCCAACGGTCTGCCAAGCGGCCCAGAAAAATCCCAACAAACGTATAGAAAATGGCAAACGCAAAACCGTGAACAATACTGAACATCCAATCTGAAAGATGCAGATCCTTTTTGATGGGCTGCACCAACAGGCCCAAGATCTGGCGATCCACAAAGGACAGCGTGTAGGCCAGCAACAAGACAATCGTGACGTAATACGCATAACCCAAAGTCGAAGGCTCAGTGGAAGCGGACACGCGTACACGGCCCGGCAAATAAGGCAGGCTCAAGGCAAGCTCCTGTGAAGGATGGAGAAAGGAATTAATGGACTGGCATGAACAGCCAGCCCTGGCGGACCTCAGCCGCTTTGCCCCTGAAGCAGCATCAGGGCATCTAATGCCAGCACACCCTGACCGTCGGGCAACACAATCACCGGATTAAGGTCTATTTCACGAATAGCAGGCGTGCCACGCAACACCTGCCCAAGACGGACGATCAACTCGGCCAATGCCTCACGATCAAGCCGGGGGGAGCCTCGATAGCCATGTAACAAGGCCGCTGCCTGCAACTGATCGAGCTCATGCAATACCTGCCTTACGGACAGATCAGCATCCAGCAGACGAACATCACGCATGATTTCCGCCGTAACGCCCCCCATGCCCACCAGAATGACCGGCCCCCATTGCGGGTCCTGACGCGCCCCCACAATCATCTCCAGGCCACGCCGTCCCATGGCCTCGACCAGCACACCATCCAGGACAATATTGCCGTCGTAGTTGGCCACATTGGCATGCAGACGCGTCCAGGCTTGCTCTAAAGACGACCGGTCACCCACGTTAAGAATGACGCCACCTGCATCGCTCTTGTGACTTAACTGCGCGGACTGGGCCTTGAGCGCAACAGGCCAACCCAGCGCCTGGGCAGCCTCTACCGCCTGCTCCAGGCACGTAGCCAATTCTCCACGAGCAAATGGTATGCCTGCTGGGGCCAGAATTTGCTTGGCCTGATATTCAGGCACAACGGTGCGATCTGCCGGCAACGCTAAGGCTTGAGGTTCACTGTGGCTGCTATCAAAGCGGCGTGCTTGAAACGCTGTCAAACGTTGCACAGCGCGCAAGGCCCGTTCGGTACTGGGGAAATACGGAACACCCAGGCTGCGCATTTGCTCAATGAACTCGGGCGGGACAGCCGCCCCCTCATCCAATCCAGCAAGCACCACGGCTTTACGGGGACGCAAATCGTGTATGGCTCGCAGCACCGGGGGCATTTTGATGCCGCAGGTCACCGCATCGCCCTGGATCAGACCAATGACAAGGGTGGAGAAGCGTTCGTCCTCCAGCAAGGCCGTCAAGGTACGGTAATAAAGATCCGGATCGACCAAACCTTGTGCCGTCAGGTCCAGGGGATTGCTCACCCCCACAAAACCGGGCAACACCGCCCTGAGCTGCGGCGAGTCCTGGTCACTGATCACCGGCAGGTCCAGGTGCAAGGCCTCGGCCCAATCCAGGGTCAGGGCCTTGAAAGCGCCCGACTCCCCCAGAACCGCTACGCCCGCAGCCGGCAAGGCGGGACAACGAATGGCAATCTCGGCGATATCACCCAACTCTTCCAGTGTTTCTGCAAAAACAGCACCCGCACGCTCCATCTTGGTGCGCATCAAGGAATAGTCGCCTGCCAAAACCCCGGTATGTGTGGCCGCAGAAGCGCGAGCCGCACTACTTTTGCCCGGATGAAGCAGTACCAGCGTCTTGCCCTGACGACGTGCCTGGGTCACCGCTGCCAGCATGCGCTCTGGATGACGAAACTGCTCGACAATCATCGCAATAACACGGGTATGGCTTTGCTCCAGCAAGAACTCCACATAGTCTTCTGCAGCACTGGCCGCCTCATTGCCCGTCGAGACGGCGTAGGACAAGGGCAAATTGCGGCTAGACAAGGTGGTGCACAACACCGTCATCATGGCACCGCTTTGCGACACCACCCCGATGCACGGTTGTTGTTCCTGCGTCTTATGCCGAATATCCACTTGCACAAACGTCAGTGGCACACCTTGCTGATAACTGATGCTCCCCAGACAGTTAGGCCCTTCGATCACCATGCCAGCCTCAGCCGCGATTCGAGCAATCTCACTTTGTTCGGCCTGGCCCTGCTCACCAGCCTCGGCAAAACCTGCCGAAAAGATGATCGCCGCACCAACACGCCGCTTGGCCAGTGAACGAACGGTATCCAGGACGGCTGTTTGTGGAATCGCCAAGACAGCCACATCCACGCCGTCAGGAAGCTGTTCAACGGATGCCAGGCAAGGGCGGCCTGCTATCTGGGCACGCTTGGGATTGATCAAGTAAATCTCACCGGCAAAACCGTTGCGTTCCAGATTACCCAGTACCGATGCGCCCAGTGCGCCGGGTGTCGCGGACGCGCCCACAATAGCAATGGAACCCGGTTTTAACAGCCGTCCGATATCCGGCCGCTGAGCGGCCACCCTCTGTGTCCTTATCACTGTTGTCTCCCATTGGGTGATGTCAGCTCTCCTTCAGTCCAAGGAGGCTGTCTGCCCTGCTATGCCGGTTATCAGGCTTTTTGTTTGGAAAGGTCGTAGGTTCCCAGGCCAGGCTTGTATGTTTTATCGTCCAGGAACTGACGCATACCTTCTTTGCGGCCTTCGTTATCGAAACTGTTGGCTGCTTCCTGAACCCGCACCAGATAATCTTCAGCATTGTCGTAAGTCATTTCCCGCACACGACGAATGGCATCTTTAGTGGCCTTCAAGGCAATCGGGTTCTTTTGCAGCAAGGTTTGGGCAACCTGCGTCACGCGCTCTTGCAAGCTCTCCAAGGGCAAGGACTCATTGACCAGCCCCCACTGAGCTGCCGTCCGACCGTCAATGTTCTCACCCATCATGGCGTGATACATCGCATTACGGAACGACAAGAGCTCGACCGCAACCTTTGAGGCCCCGCCACCGGGCAAAATACCCCAGTTGATTTCTGATAGGCCAAACGTGGCCTCATCAGCGGCAAACGCCAGGTCGCAGGCGAACAAGGGGCCGTAGCCTCCACCAAAGCACCAGCCATTGACCATCGCAATCGTCGGTTTCTGAAACCAACGCAACCGGCGCCACCAACCGTAACTTTCACGTTGCGCCTTGCGCGTCCCTTCCAGGCCTGTGGCCTCGGTCTCCCGGAAATACTCTTTCAAGTCCATGCCAGCAGTCCAAGCGGAACCCTCGCCACTGAGCACCACCACACCCACGTCCTCACGGAACTCCAGCTCATCGAGCACACGCATCATCTGGCGATTCAGTTGCGGACTCATGGCATTGCGTTTTTCGGGACGATTGAATTTCACCCAGGCGATACGGTGCTCTACCGTACACGACACGGTTTGCTCTTCTGTGCGTTCAATATTCATCAGCCTTCCTTGCTCTTGTGAAATTGGGTCTTTATCCAATTAATTTGATTTAATAATTATTATGATAAATAACTATTATTGTTCATCACAATACAGCGTTAACCCTAGGTACCTGAAATAACAGCCACACAGCCTTGCAAAAGGGCACTAGTCTGGCCAAAGCAAGTGGAGCCCTCCCCCTTGCTAAACAAACTTGCCTCCAACATAAAAAAAACCGCCCGAAGGCGGTTTTTTCATAGACGGAATCTCACAGAGAAAAGAGACCGCCCCTAAACAAGATCATGATGCTTTTACTGCACCTAGCGCATTGGCGGCGGCACCGCGACGGCCAGCCATGATACGTACCCAGACCTGCTGGAACACAATCAAGGCACCGACAATAAAGACGACGTCACCCAAGGTGCGCCACCAACGCAGAGATTGCAAGATGGGCTGCTGCATGAACTCTTCGCTGCGGGCGTACCACATGCCCTCCGAAATACTGGCCCAGGCCTGGATAATCCCGGCAGGCAGCAAGCTGACGAACATCATCAGAACCAAGCCACCGTTCAGCGTCCAGAAGCCCCAGCTCATCAAACGGTCGTTATAGCGAACCTCGGGCGCGATATAACGCACCACCAGCAAGACAAAGCCCAGAGACAGGAAACCATACACACCAAACAAGGCGGCGTGTGCATGCAGTGGCGTGGTATTCAAACCCTGAATGTAGTACAGCGAGATAGGTGGGTTGATCAGGAAACCAAACACACCGGCACCGAGCATGTTCCAGAAGGCCACGGCTACAAAGAACATGACAGGCCAACGCAAATCACTCATCCAGCTAGCTTGCTTCTGCATTTTCCAGTTATGGAAGGCTTCGTAACCCAGCATGATCAAGGGCACCACTTCCAAAGCACTGAAGGAAGCACCAATGGCCATGATCGGTGTGGTCGTACCCGAGAAGTACAGGTGGTGCAAGGTACCCGGCACACCGCCCACCAGAAACAGCGAGGCAGCAGCCAGACCGGCAATGGTGGCACTACGCTTGGAAACCAGCCCCAAGGTCAGGAAGATAAAGCCCATGGCAACCGTGGCAAAGACCTCAAAGAAACCTTCAACCCACAGGTGAACCACCCACCAGCGCCAGTATTCCATGATGGTGATATTGGTGTGTTCGCCATAGAACAAGCCGGTACCGTAGAACAGGCCAATCGCCACAGTGGAGATAGTCAGCAGAACCAGCAGGTGGTTGTCGCCCTTGTCCCGACGCAGAGCAGGCCACATGCCACGCAGCATCAGCAACAGCCAGAAAGCCAAACCGATGAACTTGATGATCTGCCAGAAACGCCCCAGATCCAGGTACTCATAGCCTTGATGACCAAACCAGAAGTTCAGCTCGGGGGGCAGGATGTTCTTGATGGCCAGGAAATTACCAGCAAAAGAACCAATAAAGAGCACTATCAGGGCGCCGAACAGGATATCCACCCCCAGGCGCTGGAACTTGGGATCCTCGCCCCCGTTAATCAATGGCACCAGGAACAAGCCGGCGGTCAGGAAACCACTGGCAATCCACAAGAGAGCTGCCTGAATATGCCAGGTACGGGTCAGGGAATAAGGGAACCACTGCGACACGTCTATGCCATAGAACATCTGGCCTTCAACCGTGTAGTGCGCGGTAAAGCCACCCAGGAAAACCTGGATGACAAACAGAGCAACTGTCAGGAAAGCGTATTTCTTCAAGGCACGCTGTGAAGGGGTCAGGCGAAAAGCCAGCACCGGATCGGTAGCTGGTGCAACAGGCGCTTGCTCTTCTTTGTGCGTAAAGGCCCAAATCCAGACCAGCAAGCCAATACCGGCCAACAGCAGCACGATACTGACGATGGACCAGACGATATTGGCTGTGGAAGGATGGTTGTCCACCAAGGGCTCGTGTGGCCAGTTGTTGGTATAGCTGACAGTGGTGCCGGGACGCTCGGTTACCGTCGCCCAGGACAACCAGAAGAAAAAGCGGGTCATGTCCTGACGACGCTGCAACTCTGGCAAGGTGTTGTCCTTCATGGCGAAGCTCTCGCGGCTGGATTTCAGCTCGGGCGCGTCACCAAACAGGTCAATGTAGTACTGGGCCGTGGTATCGATGGCCTTGGCGCGGCGTTCGCTGATCTGCAGTACACCCGTTGCCTCATCAATACGGTTAGGACGGTACTCGTCTTGCAGCTCCTGCCGCAAGGTGGCCTGCTGACTAGATGTCAACTGATCATAGTTCAACGAGTAGGTTTGCTGGGCAGCCAGATCCAGCCAGGCCAGAGCCTCGCGATGCAACCAGTCTGCACTCCAGTCCGGCGCCTGATAAGCCCCGTGGCCCCAGATCGAGCCCAACTGCATGCCGCCGGTACTTTGCCAGGCGGACTGGCCACGATGTATCTGTTCCTGTGAGGTAAATTCACGGCCATCCGGTGTGACTACCTTGACGGGCATGGGGGGTGCCTGACGATACACCTCCACGCCAGTCCATCCCAGGATGGCAAAGGTGACCATGGTGACTGCCACCAGGGACCACCATAGTTTTTTATAGCTACGCATTTTCTTCTCCGTCTCGCTGATGAATCAAACGACCCAATCCAAACAGGCCCTGGCAGGAACCAGTTACCTGGTCAAAACCTGTTTGGGTACGGCCCCGGAACGGGGGACGGACCGAAGTACACGCCTTGTAGCGATGTTCTGCTAAGTCGGGGGTCATGTCATAGTCCTTAAAAATGTATGACAAAACCTCTAAAGCAAAGACCGTGCCAAGTCCAAGACGATATAGATCAATGGTTTGTCACCATCCTAGGTATAAACTACCCCAACAAAACTGGGTATTTTTCACCATAAGGGTAGTTTTCACCCATGCTAGATCTCTTGATTGCGGACCTTGCTACCGAGATTCCGGAGCCACTACGCCTGCAGCGCATGGTGCATCTGCTGGCGCGGCACTTTGGCTGTGATGCGGCCGGTTTGCTGAAGCTGGACGACACGGTGCTGCGTATTGTGGCGGCCAGCGGCCTGGGGCATGACACCTTGGGGCGGCACTTCGTGATCGCCGACCACCCTCGTCTGACACGAATTCTGAGTTCAGCCAGCCTGACTCGTTTTGAACCCAACTGTGGCCTGCCCGACCCTTACGATGGCCTACTTGATGACAAGCTGGGGCAACCCTTGCCCGTGCACGATTGCGTCGGTATTACCTTGCAAGTCCAAGGCACGCCTTGGGGTATCCTGACGCTGGATGCCTTGCGGCCAGGGACGTTTTCGGCCTCCATGCTGGTGGAGCTGAAGCACTGGTGTCTGGTGCTGGAGAGCGCCATTCGCATCAGCGAACTGGAAGAAGAGAACCGCAGCCTGCGACTGCTCTCCACCTTGCCACCCGATTATTTATCGCGCCATAACTCGGCCGCTATCATTGGCAATAGCAAACCGCTGTTGGAAGTGGTTCAGTTGCTGGACACAGTGGCCACCTCTGAGTTGCCTGTGCTCTTGCTGGGTGAAACCGGCGTGGGTAAGGAACTGTTTGCACAACGCCTGCACCAACGCTCACCACGTCACAACAGTCCCTTGATCTACGTGAACTGCGCCGCCCTGCCCGAGTCTTTGGCGGAAAGCGAGTTATTCGGGCATGTAAAGGGGGCGTTTTCCGGGGCGCATGAGAACCGCGCCGGGCGCTTTGAGGCAGCCCAGGGCGGCACCCTGTTTCTGGATGAAATCGGTGAGTTGTCTTTGACGATTCAGGCCAAGCTGCTGCGTACCTTGCAGAATGGCGAGATTCAACGCTTGGGGGCGGACCACCCCATCAAGCTGAATGTGCGTCTGGTTGCCGCCACCAACCGTGACCTGAGTCAGCAGATCGCCCACGGCGGTTTCCGGGCGGACCTGTTTCACCGCCTCTCGGTTTTTCCACTGACTATTCCGGCACTGCGCGAGCGCCATCAGGACATTTTGCTGCTGGCGGGCCACTTTCTGGAAATCAACCGATCCCGTTTGGGATTACGCGGAATCCGCTTGTCTCCCGACGCAGAAGCCGCTTTACTGGCTTATCATTGGCCGGGTAATGTTCGAGAATTGGAACATTTGATCAGCCGGGCAACTATCCGCCTGTTGGTCGACTCACCGGAACGTAACCAAATATTTACGCTTAGCGCGGATAATCTCAATTTGTTACCTTCTACCCACCAGCCTGTCGCAACGGTCAGTATGGCGGTTGATACTCCCCGCCAATCCTTGCGTCAGTCCGTGGAGCAACTACAAAGCCAACTGATCCGACAGGCTTTGGAGGACACCGCCGGTAACTGGAGCCAGGCTGCACGGCAGCTAGGCATAGACCCCAGCAATCTACACAAGCTGGCCAGCAAACTAGGGCTTAAAACCCGCTCAGAAAGCTTAAGTGATGACTGACATATCCTACCCCTCCTTGTTAGCCAGCCTACCCGTTTTCTCCAAGCTGGACGCCAGCAGCATTGACGAGCTGTGGCAAGAAGGACGCCTGATCCACTACGACAAGGACAGCCAGGTCTTTCGCCAGGAACAAAGCAGCGACCATTTTTTCGTCCTGCTGCAAGGCCTGATCAAAGTCGTGCGCACCATGCCCAATGGCTCGCAACTCTTGGTACGTTTTGCCTTGCCCGGCGATGTCATTGGCATTGCCCCTGCCCTGCGCCGCCGCAACTATCCGGCTACCGCAATCAGCGTAACCACCAGTGCGGCACTGGCCTGGCCTGAAAAATCCTGGGACAGCCTGACACAACGCTTTCCTTGCCTGCTCAGTTCCGCACAAGACACCGTTGCACAACGACTGAGCGATGCGGATGATCGCCTGCTGGAAATTCACAGTCTGGAGGTGGAGCAGCGGCTGGCTCACAGCCTGCTGCGTTTGATTCGCCAAGTAGGACAAAGCGGTGCACAAGGGACGTCCTTAAGCATTCCGGTAACCCGACAAGATCTGGCGGATCTGGCCGGCACTACCTTGTACACGGCCAGCCGTGTCGTCAGTAGCTGGGATCATCAGGGCTTGATCCTGGCAGGCCGCAAGCAAATTACGATTGCGGACCTGGACAAGTTTGCACAGGCCGTTCTGGAACGCGGCTAAGCGCGAGCCTAGTCTTCAGTGACCAGACGCAGACCCAAGTAACGCGGTGGCACACCAACCGAACACGCCCCGGTTTTTGGGTCGCGGATAAAGTCGGGCATCACCGCAATGTGTTCGCCCCCCAAGGTACGGACACCACAGTTTTCCAGGCGCGATTCTGCGCGGGGCATGCTGATGCGGTGTACCCGTACGTGGCAGGTATTGGTCCATTCTGCCACCTGCCCGCCGGCATCAAATACTCCGTACGCATTGGCCACACCCTGCCCCAAGGGCGCTAAGGGCACCTCTTGTTCTTGTTTGCGCTTGTAGCTTTCCTGATACTCCTGCAACCACAAGGCCGCCTGCTCGTTCTCATCCAGGCCACCCTGAGCCGATTCAGGGACTGTCTGGTCCGCGAAGTAACTCCACTCCAGATACTCCGGCAACCGGAATGTCTTGCCTGTCCGCTCGCTTAACCAGGCAGCGTAATCCTGCCCGTCCTGCCAGCTCACCCCGACAACCGGCATGTTCTTGGCCTGCCCTCGGCCCACCGCGTCTGCGGCCTTGCAACGTTCGGCACGGACACATTGATCGTACTCGTACTGACTGACTTGATACTTCATCGCTTTCAGAGTCGGGGCCGGGGCATACATCACCGTATCGGACGCGATCAGGCGGCCATCGAGCAAGTACTCACCAGCCTGCATGACCTCACGTGCCGGACCAGCCACTTCCACCAGCTCGGGCAAAGCGGACGGATTGCTGGACTCGCCAGCCGAACATCCGGCCAGTATGGCCACTAACAGCACGGATCCCACTACATGGCTTCGCATTATGTACCCCCTAGAGACAATCATCATTGAAACGTAGCGAGAACATCGCGTCCTTGCTCCAAGGCAAACAAAAGCCCCTTGGTCACATATCGACTCAAGGGGCTTTAGGATCGAACAGCAAGGCAAGGTAATGCGTCCGTCTCCGTCGACTTACGTCAGAAAATTCACAAAGCCAGTGATAATCACGGCGTTGAAAAAATCGATAAACAAGGAGCCCACCAAGGGAATGACAAAGAAAGCTTTGCGCGAAGGGCCATTATCTTCCGTGAAGGCCTGCATATTGGCCATGGCGTTCGGCGTTGCGCCCATACCGAAACCACAATGCCCGGCCGACATCACAACCGCGTCGTAGTCCTTGCCCATGACATTGAAGGTCACATATCGGGCAAAGAAATACATCATGACAGTCTGGGCAATCAGGATCACCAGCAAGGGGCCGGCCACTTGGGCCAGTTCCCACAACTTCATCACCATCAGAGCCATGACCAGGAAGAACGCCAGCGAGACGTTGCCGATAATTTCAAACTCTTTTTCCGGCAAGCGGTAACGACGCCAATCGATCACATTACGGATAACGGCTGCCACCAGCATGGACCCCAGGTAGGCAGGCAGCACGATGCCTCGCTCACCCAGCCATTCGATGATGACACTGCCCACACCAATCGCAATGGACAGCAGGACGACCGCGTATACCGGCATTTCAAAACCACCATCGTCAAGCTGAACAGTGTCTTTAACCGAGGTTTGCATGGCATGAGGCGCGTCTGCACCTTCATGCTGGCGACGGTGACGACGGTGTGGTACGGGGCCGTCAATCTTGTGTTTTTTCATCAGGCGTCGGCCCAAAGGACCGCCGATGACGCAACCCATCACCAGCCCCCAGGTCGAAGCGGCGATGGCAGCGGGCAAAGCGCCCACAGCACCCGCGTTCTCCAGCAAGGGGCCAAAAGCGGCAGAGGTACCATGACCTCCTGTCATGGCGACCGAACCGGCAGCCAGGCCCAACAAGGGGTTGGCATCCATCAAGGTTGCCAGGGTAACACCCATCACGTTTTGCAGAATAATCAGGACAACCGCACAGCCCAAAAACAGGGCCACAGCCAGCCCCCCCTTTTTCAACAGCTCGAAACTTGCCGAAAAGCCAATAGTGGTAAAAAAGGCCATCAACAAGAAGTTGCGTATATCGTTATTGAAAGAGAAGTTAAACGAGCCCGTCTCGTGACCCACCAGTGCAATCAAGGCAAAAATCAAACCGCCAATAATGGGGCTGGGAATGAAATAGCGGGCCAACACAGCAACGCGATTCTTTATATATTCTCCCAGCACGAGAAAAACAGCCGCCAAACCTACTGTTTGCGCTATATCGAGCTGAATATTCATCTATCCGTTCCTTACATCTTTGGAATAAGGGGCCTGCACCTCTGTGTTTGACAAAGGCTTCAAACCAGTTTGTTCAAATAGGCATACCTATCGTTGCGACTTCGCCCTTGTGGGGCAAAGACATAACCATCAACAGCGTAGCAAAACCGAGAAAAATAACATGAACAGGCGCCTAATGACGCCTATTTCCGTTAATCGGCCCGCCTTATTACAAAAAAACCCGCCGGTTGGCGGGTTGGAGAAAGGGGGATGTTTAGCGATCGCGTTCGATGGAAAACGCACACAAGCCCAGCAAGACCTGCTTGAATTCGCTCTCGGGCACATCCGCCAGAGCCTGCACAGCCAGTTGAGCCTCTGCCTCGGCCGCTGCGCGGGTGTAAGCCAGCGCGTCAGTTTGCTCAATGGCCTGGGCCACTGCCGCAAAATCCGCATCACCCGTTTCAATGGCGGACTTGATCAACTGGACTTGTTCGGCTGTACCCACTTCCATGACACGGATCAGTGGCATGGTGGGTTTACCTTCACGCAGATCGTCCCCCACGTTCTTGCCCAATGCCTGGGCATCGCCGGAGTAATCGAGCACATCATCAACCAACTGGAAAGCCGTGCCCAGATGACGGCCATAAGCCGCCATGGCCTCTTCCATCTGGGGCGACGCGCCGGCCACAATCGCACCAACTTGCGCGGCCGCCTCAAACAGTTTGGCTGTCTTGTAGCGTACGACTTGCAAGTAACGCTCCAGGGAAACATCCGGGTCGTGTACGTTCAGCAGTTGCAAGACCTCGCCTTCGGCGATCACCGTGGTGGCTGCCGACAACACAGCCATGGCCGGCATGGAGTTTGACTGCACCATCATCTCAAAGGAGCGCGAGTACAGGTAGTCGCCCACCAACACACTGGCTGCATTGCCATAGACGGCATTGGCCGTGTGGCGACCCCGACGCATATCGGATTCGTCAACCACATCGTCGTGTAACAAGGTAGCCGTGTGGATGAATTCCACGACGCCCGCCAGCAAATGATGTGTGCTCCCCTGATAGGCCAGCGCGCGGGCTACCAGCAACAAGAGCGCGGGACGCATACGCTTGCCACCCGCACTGACGATGTATTCGCCAATTGTGCGTATCAGCACCACATCCGAATTCAAGCGTTCACGAATGACGACATCAAGAGCCTTCATGTCGTCGGCAATAGGTTCAATCAGGGTGGACAGGTTCAAAACAGAATTCCGGACGAGTGAGGGAGGGGACCGATAGCGGCCAACCATAACTTTGTGATTATACGATTTTGAATCGCTTTAGGCCCATTGTTACGCATCAAGCACAACAGTGATCACAGAAAAAGGTGCCAAATTAGCGATAATAAGCGTTTCGACCTGAAACGGAGACCGTCTTGAGCTCGCAAGACCTGAGTACCCTGATCAGCCGGGCCGAGCGGGTTCTCGCTCAACTGGAAGCCTGGCTCCCCCCTGCTCCGCCCCCCATCAACTGGGATTGCGTGGCTTTTCGCTGGCGCACCAATGGTACGCGTGGCTGGTTGGAAGGTGTCCAGCACGTAGCCACTATCCACACCGACGACCTGCACCACATCGAGCGCCAAAAAAATATTATTGAGCGCAACACCCGCCATTTCCTGGCAGGCAAACCGGCCAATAACGTCTTGATGACCGGTGCTCGCGGTACCGGCAAAAGCTCGCTGGTCAAAGCCATGCTGGCCAAATTTGCCGACCAGGGCCTGCGCCTGATTGAAGTAGACAAATCCGATCTGGGCGATCTGGGTTACATCATTGACCTGATCAGCACCCGCCCCGAGCACTTCATCATCTTCAGCGACGACCTATCCTTTGAAGAAGGCGAAGCCGGTTACAAGGCGCTCAAATCCGTGCTGGACGGCTCACTGGCCTCCCCTGGCGACAATGTACTGATCTACGCTACGTCCAACCGACGTCACCTGATGCCCGAGTACATGAAAGAGAACCTGAGTACCTCCACGTCTGCGGACGGAGAGATCCACCCCGGTGAGGCCGTTGAAGAAAAGGTATCCCTGTCCGAACGCTTTGGACTATGGTTGTCGTTTTATCCCTTTAAACAAGACGACTACCTGGACATTGTGTATTACTGGCTGGGCGCATTGGGTTGCCCTGCAGAACACATTGAACGCTCACGTATGGAAGCCCTGCAATGGGCTCTGGAGCGTGGCTCGCGCTCTGGCCGGGTAGCACGTCAATTTGCTAGAGACTGGACCGCTAGACATGTCTAAACCCACGTTGGAAGTGGCCGTTGGCGTTTTACTGAACCAACACGGCCAAGTGCTACTGGGAAAACGCCCAGCCGATAAACCCTGGCCAGGCTGGTGGGAACTGCCAGGTGGCAAGATTGAAGCCGGCGAGAGCGTCATACAGGCGTTGGTACGGGAACTTCGTGAAGAGCTCGGCATTGAAACGACCTACGCGCACCCCTGGGTCACCTACACACACGAATACCCCAAGAACTTCGTCAAACTCTCTTTTTGCCTGGTGCGGGAATGGAAAGGCACCCCTCAGTGCCTGGAAGGCCAGGAGCTTGCCTGGGTCAACCCTAAAGGTCCTTTGGAAGTCGGCCCTGTACTGCCGGCTACCGAACCGCCACTGAAATGGCTGCAACTGCCCGAACGCTACCTGATTAGCAATATCGACGAGCCAGCACGCTTACCCGCCTATCTGGAACAACTGGAACAAGCCCTGCAACAAGGCCCGGCCCTGGTCCAGTTTCGTGAACCCGCCTGGGCTGCCCGACCCGATGCCGAGTTTCATTTGCACCAAGCATTCCTGCAGGTTGTGAACCTGTGCCAACGTTACCAAGCGCGCTGCCTGGTCAACAGCCTGCACCCCGAAAGCTGGTGGGACCACGCCGATGGCGTGCACTTACGCGCCAGCGACGCCCAAGCCCTGTCTGCGAAATGCCACGACACCCTGGCAACATTTCCCGCAATCAGCAAGGGCCTGATCGGCATGTCCACGCACAATGAAAGTGATATTGAAATAGCCCGCAAAATTCAGGCAGACTTTCTGGTTCTGGGCCATGTTCTGGAAACCACCTCTCATCCCGGCGATCCCGGCATGGGCTGGACTCGTTTTGCCAGCCTGGCCGAACAAGCAGGCCTGCCTGTATTTGCAATCGGCGGACAATCGGCCAACACCCTGGCGGAAGCCCGCAATCACGGTGCACATGGCATTGCCGGTATACGCCACATGCTGGACAAGGCCCCGGCATGATGCCGCAGGTCTCTATTTCGGAACACGAAGGCGTACGCTACCTGCACCTGGGCTCGGCCTGGGTGCAGGGCGCCATGCGCCTGGAGGCTCCCGATCAACTGGAGCTGCATTACATCCGTCAAATGATGATCTGGACTTTATTCCAGACCAGTCCACGCCGTATTGCTCAGCTTGGTCTAGGCGCAGGCAGCCTGACACGGTTTTGCTACCAGCACTTCCCCAAAACGCGTATTGACGCAGTGGAAATCAACCCGGAAGTGGTGCAAGCCAGCCGCCTGCTCTTTAATCTGCCACCCGACGACGAACGACTGAATGTACACACGGTAGACGCACTGGACTATCTGGACGCGGTATATGGCGAGCTGGATGTGCTGCAAATCGATGTGTATTCCGACCAAGCCGAGCACCCGGCACTGGAAAGCGAAACCTTTTACCAAGCCTGTCGCAAAGCTCTGGGGCCGCAAGGACTATTGACGGTGAATTTACTGGGCTCGGAGCTGGTACATGCGCGTAATCTACATGCGCTGCAAGAGAGCTTTCCTGCCGTGGTCTGGCTACCCGAAACCCATGACGGGAATCTGGTTGCCCTGGCTTTTATGGACCCACCACAAATTGATTTTGATGATTTGTACCAGCGTGCTGAAGAGATCCACGCCCTCTTGGGCTTGGGCGACGGCAAGGAATGGGTTGACGGGCTGTATGCCTGGATGGACCAGGACTGAGGCGGTTTCCGCGCAATATCAAGCAATGAATGAGCCGCTGTTGAACTACAAGCAAGCAAACTGCAGCCCCAATCTTGGGAGGTAGTCCAATCTTTGCTTGGTCCATACGGGGCAAACCGGACGTGGCTGCTCCGGTCCAGCCCCAGGCCGGAGAGCATGGTGAAACTACCAAACCAAGCGCCAAGGAGCCTAGCCAACGCCAAACCAAACTTAAATCAGATCAGATCAATTCAGGTCAGGTCAGGTCAGGTCAGGTCAGGTCAGGTCAGGTTAGTGTAGGTCAGGCCGAACCTATTCTGCTTTAGCGGATGGATCAGCTTCTAGCGCTTTAGTCTCTTCGGGATTCAGGCCGGTCGCCACATCCCAGCCGCCTCCTAAAGCCACCATCAGCTTGACCGCCGCCCGCAAGCGTTGAGACTCCAAATCCAAAGCCTGCCGCTCGGCCGACAGGGCCGTGGCCTGGGTTTGCGCCAGACTCAGGAAATCCACCAGACCGGCATCAAACTGGTTACGCGTCAGCCGCAGGGACTCACGTGCCGCCGCCAGAGAACGCGCCTGACTGGCTTGCTCCAGCTCCAGACCATTGCGTTCAGACAAGGCATCTTCCACTTCTTTCAACGCATCCAGAACAGTCTGGCGGTAAGCCGCCAATTGTTCGTCATAGCTGGCCTCGGCCTGTTCAACTTGTGCACGGCGCGCTCCAAAATCCAGCAAGGTCAGGGCGAAGGCAGGCCCCAGGGACCAAACACGCGCGGGTGCCGTCAGCCATTCACTTAAATCACTGCTGCTGAACCCACCACTGGCTTTCAGGTTCAAGCTGGGAAACCACGCGGCTTTGGCTACACCGATCTGGGCGTTGGCCTGCGCCATACGGCGTTCAGCGCGAGCCACATCAGGGCGACGCTCCAGCAAGCTGGATGGCAGGCCCACCGGAATATCCGGGGCGACAGGCCAAGGCGCATGCGGCACCACCTCGAACTGGGACGGCGCACGGCCCACCAACACCGCCATGGCATGCTGGTAGGTGGCCTTTTCACGATTCAAGGCCAGACGCTGAGTACGTGCGTTTTCAAGCTGGCTTAAGGCCGCCGCTACGTCTCCCGGGGCCGAAAAACCTGCATCCAGGCGATTCTGATTGATTTGCAAGGACCGCTCGTACGCGGCCACGGTTTCATCCAGCACGCGCTCGCTGGATTCCACACTGCGGTACTGCAAATAGGTTTGGGCCAATTGAGATTGCAGGCTCAAGCGCGTGGCGGCCATATCGGCAGCACTGGCTTGCAGACCCGCATCACCCGCTTCTACCTGACGGCGAATTCGCCCCCATAAGTCCACTTCCCAATTTACCGTAATGCTGGCATCGTAAGCACTGCTGCTTTGGCTGGTATCACCCGACCCACTGCCCCGCCGCGTCGTACTGGCCGAGCTGCCCACTTGCGGAAACTGAGTCGAGCGCGTGTTGGACAAGGTAGCTTGCGCCTGCCGGACGCGTGCCTGTGCTTGCTGCAAAGTGAAATTCTGTTCGTTCAGGCTTTGCATCAAGGTATTGAGCACGCCATCATTGAAGCTTTCCCACCAAGGGCCGCGATCCTTCAAATCAGCCGGTTCGGCCTGTTTCCAGGCCGTGGAACGCACCTCTTCCCGGAAGTGCTCCCCCACCGGCGCTTCGGGCCGCTGATAATCAGGGCCAACAGCACATGCGGACAGGAGCAGCACCATCCCGGCCAGTGCGAAGCGCGGGAAAATCATGGCGTTAGAAGTAGGCATATCAGCTTATATAGTCAAAGTTGTCTGGTTCTTGCGGCGCATGAAGCGATGGCGCAAACGATCCAGATAAAGATAAACCACCGGTGTGGTGTACAGCGTCAAGATTTGACTGAGCACCAAACCGCCCACAATGGTGACCCCCAGCGGCTGGCGCATTTCCACGCCCGGCCCGGAAGCCAGAATCAAGGGAACAGCACCAAAAATAGCGGACAAGGTCGTCATCATGATGGGACGAAAGCGCACCAGGCAGGCTTCATAAATGGCCTCACGCGAGTCCATGCCACGCTCACGCTCCATTTGCAAGGCGTAGTCCACCATCATGATGGCGTTTTTCTTGACAATACCAATCAACAAGAACACGCCGATCATGGCAATCAGGTTGAACTCGCCACTGGTCATCATCAAGGCCAGCAGAGCCCCAATCCCAGCCGATGGCAAGGTGGACAGAATGGTAAGCGGGTGCATATAACTCTCGTACAACATTCCCAAGACAATATACAAAGCCACCAAAGCAGCCAGAAACATCAAGGGTTGCTTGGCCAGGGCATCGAGCATCTGAGCCGTATTACCTTCAAAGCCGGCCTGAATCTCGCGGGTAGGCAACTGAATCCGGGCCATGGCCTGCTCAATGGCCTCTGTAGCCTGACTGAGGGTGACGCCTTCAGCCAGACCAAAAGACACCGACTCGGCTACCAGCAAACCCATATGGTTAATACTGCGCGGCGCGGTGCCCGTCGTAAAGCGCGTAAAAGCGGACAAAGGCACGCGCGTGCCGTCTTTGGCAACGACCTCGATCTCCTTCAAGGACTCCAGATCCTGGGCAAAACGCGGCTCCACCTCCATGACCACGTGATACTGGTTCAAACGTCCAAAAATTGTCGAAACCTGACGCTGAGAAAAAGAATTGTTCAAGGTCCCCGCCACCATGGACATATCAATGCCCAGGCGCGTGGCCATATCCCGATCAATTTCCAGTTGAACCAGGCCCGCCTTGTCATCTGTGCCTGTGTCCACGTCCACCAGCTCAGGCAATTCGGCCATGGCCTGCTGAACCTTGGGCAACCAGGTTTTCAGCAGCTCCAGATCACTACCCAGCAAGGAATAGTCATAGGAGCCACTACGCCCGCCGCCCCCGCTGCCAACTGGAATATCTTGCTGCGGCACCATGAACATGCGCGCACCCGGCGTGGTGGATAAAGGATCACGCAGGCGATTCACAATATCCGTTGTGCTGGCTTTGCGCTCATCCATGGGCTTGAGTTCAACCAGAATGAAGGACGAAGTGCTACCGCTGTGGCCACCGGCAAATACCGCCACCGAACGGATGTCCGGGTCCTGGTTCAAGATGGAACGGAAGTACTCCAGCTTAGGCTCCATAGATTGGAACGAAGTGCCCCTATCAACCCGGAAAAAACCCATCAACTGCCCGGTATCCTGCTGCGGAAACAGCCCCTTGGGCACCACCGCATACAGGTACACATTCAGCCCTATCGTGGCAAACAAGGAGAACAACATCAGGCGATGATGCTTGAGCGCCCAATTCAAAGAGCGACGATAAGCACGCCAGCTAACGCTGCCTATCCAGCCCAGCATGCGGCTGACAGGGTTGGCAGACTCGTGCTCCTGCGGCCCTGGTCGCAGCAATCGGGCGGACATCATGGGAGTGAGCATCAAGGAGATCACCAGGGACACCAACACAGCCGTACACAAGGTGACCGCAAACTCCATGAACAGGCGCCCGGCCAGCCCCCCGATCAACCACAAGGGAATAAATACCGCCACCAGCGACAAGCTCATGGCCGTGACGGTGAAACCCACCTCACGCGTCCCGCGCAAAGCCGCCCGCATCGGGGATAGGCCTTTTTCCAGATGGCGCATGATACTTTCCAGCACCACAATGGCGTCATCCACCACAAACCCGGTGGCCACAATCAAGGCCATCAAGGAAATGGTGTTCAGCGTAAAGCCGAACAAATGCATGAAAGCAAAAGTGCTGATCAAGGAAGCGGGCACCGCAATGGCCGGAATCAAGGCAGCACGCCAATTTCGCAGAAACAGCAAGACCACCAGCACCACCAGGGCCACCGCAATAATCAGGGTCAGTTGAGCCTCTTCCAGCGTGGCCCGAATACTGGGGGTGCGATCCTGTGCTACCGTCAATTGCGCCTGGCTAGGCAGCATTTCCTCGATACTGGTCAAGCGTTCACGGATAGTATTGACGGTCTCAATAATGTTGGCCCCCGCCTGACGACGCACAATCAGCAGGACTGCTTCCTGGTTATTCCAATACCCCAGACTGTGAATGTTCTCAACGGAGTCCTCGACCTTGGCGACATCACTTAAACGGATCACCTGCCCGTCCTGATTCTTCAGAACCAGTGGCTCAAAAAAACGGGCCTGGTTATATTGCTTGCCCGAATTGATCTGCCACTGGCCCTGCTCGCCTTCCAGATAGCCGTTGGGACGCAAACTGTTGGCGTTATTGATCACCGAGCGCACATCATCGAGCGCAATACCAGCCGAGGCCAAAGCCTTAGGGTTCAGCCCCACCCGTACCGCAGGCAAAGAGCCACCGCCCACGTCTACTGAACCCACCCCCGGAATCTGAGCCAGTTTTTGCTGAACAATGCCACTGGCCATATCAAATAGCTGCGCCTTGTTGGCCGTTTGCGAAGTCAGCGCCAGCACCATGATGGGCATGGACGAAGGGTTGACCTTCTCGTAGGTAGGCACACTGGACATGCCCGACGGCAACATCGGGCGAGCCTGATTGATAGCAGCCTGCACATCACGCGCAGCCCCTTCAATATCCCGGTCCAGGTCGAACACCAATACGATCTGAGTGGAACCCTCGCTACTGCGAGAGCTCATCTCAGAGACACCGGCAATAGAACCGAGAGCCTGCTCCAGCGGGGTCGCCACACTGGAAGCCATGGTTTCCGGGCTGGCACCGGGCAAATTTGCCGAGACCGCAATCACCGGGAAATCCATTTCCGGCAACGATGACACCGGCAATAAACGCAGAGCCAAAGCCCCCACGAGCACCATGGCCAGCGCCAGCAGACTGGAGCCCACTGGCCGGAAGATAAACAGCCCTAGCAAACGCTTCATGACGACTCGCGTACCGACTGAGCACCACGGCGGGTAAAGCGGTCAAAGAACAGGTAGATAACGGGGGTCGTAAACAAGGTCAACACCTGGCTGGCCAGCAATCCCCCCACCATCACCAATCCCAAAGGTTGGCGCAGCTCGGCACCAGAGCCGGTCGCCAGCATCAGTGGAATGGCACTGAACAAGGCCGCCAGGGTAGTCATCAGGATGGGGCGGAAACGCAGCAAGGCAGCTTGGTGAATGGCCTCTTGCGGTTTCATGCCCTGTTCACGCTGCGCCTCCAGCGCGAAGTCGATCATCATGATGGCGTTCTTTTTCACGATACCAATCAACAGAATGATCCCGATCACCCCTACCATGTCCAGATCCCGTCCGGCCAACAGCAAGGCCAGCAGCGCCCCAATCGCCGCAGAGGGCAAGGTCGACAAAATAGTGATCGGGTGGATATAGCTTTCGTACAACACGCCCAGCACGATGTACATGGTCAGCACGGCAGCCAGCATCAGCCACAGTGTGCTGGACAAGGACGCGTGAAACGCCTTGGCGGCACCCAGATAGCGGGTATCAATCGAGGTGGGCATGCCGATCTGGTCGGGCACGGTTTCAATGGCTTCAATGGCATCAGACAAGGAATAACCATCGGCCAGATCAAAGGACACGTTCACGGACGGAAACTGCCCTAAACGCTCCACCGACAGCGTGGTTGGCACCTGCTGAATACGCGCCAGGGAGGTAATCGGCACAGGTATGCCTGCTGCCGTCATCACATGGATGTTCTCCAGATCCTGCGGACCTTGGCGATATTGATCCTTGACTTCCAGCACAACGCGGTATTGGGCAGACTGCGTATAAATCGTCGAGATCAAACGCTGCCCAAAGGCGTCATACAAGGCATCGTCAATATTGGCTTTGGTCACGCCCACACGAGCCGCCGCATCCCGGTCTATATCCAGCAGCACTTGCAAACCATTGTTTTGCAGGCTCATGGACGCTTCTTTAATCTGCGGCAAAGCATTGACAGCATCCAGCCAGCGCGGCATCCAGGTGGTCAACACCTCTGTTTCCGGGTCAGACAAGGCCATCTGGT
The DNA here is from genome assembly GCF_041521385.1 of Alcaligenes faecalis. Classification (NCBI taxonomy): domain Bacteria; kingdom Pseudomonadati; phylum Pseudomonadota; class Betaproteobacteria; order Burkholderiales; family Alcaligenaceae; genus Alcaligenes; species Alcaligenes faecalis. Next base: position 1,732,545 of record NZ_CP168006.1, read on the forward strand.
ACACATTGCGGCTGATCTGGTCGTCCACCGTCAGTTCCTGAATGGACTGCTGATACACCGACAAATCGGGAATATCCTTCAGGCGCTCATTGAGCCTGTCCATGATCTCGTTGGCACTGGCCCGGCCCGAGCCAATGGGCTTCAAGGCAATTTGCAGGCGGCCATTGTTCAAGGTGGCGTTCGTGCCATCCACCCCGATAAAAGAGGTAACGGCCTCTACATCCGGATCTTCCAGCACAATCGCCACCGCTTGCTGCTGCAAATTCCCCATTGCGCGGAACGACGCGGTTTGCGGTCCTTGGGTAATCGCCTGAATCAGGCCGGTATCCTGTTGCGGGAAAAAGCCTTTGGGTACGATCACGTACAGCAGGCCCGTCAACACCACTGTGCCCAGAGCCACCCACAAGGTCAGCGTCTGGTGACGCAGCACGACAATCAGGCCACGATCGTAAGCCGCAATAATGCGGTCCATCTGATTCCCCAACCAGGTGGTGAAGCGGCCATACTGGCGCTCGTTCTCGGGCTTGAGCATGCGCGCGCACATCATGGGTGTGAGCGTCAGCGAAATGAACAGAGACAGCAGGATAGCGACGGCCAGGGTAATGGCAAACTCACGGAACAGGCGGCCAATAACGTCGCTCATGAAAAGCAGCGGGATCAGCACGGCAATCAGGGAGATGGTCAAGGACAGCAGCGTAAAGCCAATCTGCGCCGCCCCCTTCAAGGCGGCCTGCAAGGCAGTTTCGCCCTTTTCGATGTAACGGGCGATGTTCTCGATCATGACAATCGCATCATCAACCACAAAACCCGTGGCAACCGTCAAGGCCATCAGGGTCAGGTTATTAATACTGAAGCCCCACATCAGCATGATGGCAAAGGTAGCGATCAGAGAAATGGGCACAACAACGCTGGGAATCAGCGTGGCGGTCCAAGTGCGCAGAAACACAAAGGTCACCAGCACCACCAGCACAATGGCCAGCATCATTTCCTTTTGCACATGGTCAACGGAGTCCCGAATGGTCTGGGTCCGGTCCGTGGCGACTGTCACATCCACGCCTACCGGCAAAGAGCGGCGGATCTCGGGCAACAGGCTCTGAATCTGGTCAACCACATCAATGACATTGGCCCCAGGCTGCCGTTGAATATTCAGCAAGATCGCGGGCACAGCACCCATCCAGGCAGCCTGACGCACATCCTGAGCGTCCCTCACAACCTTGGCCAGCTCGCCCAGGCGTACCGCTGCGCCGTCCTTGTAGCTGATAATCAGGTTTTCGTAATCCTGTACTGTTTTCAACTGCTCATTGGCACCGATGCTGGTGGAACGCTGTGGCCCGTCCAGATTCCCTTTAGGCTGGTTCACGTTGGCTGCGACCACGGCTTGCCGCAAATGATTGAGCGTCAGATTACGCACTGCCAAGGCGTTGGGATCGGCCTGAATCCGCATGGCCGGCTCCTGACCACCTGCAATGCTGACCAATCCCACACCCGTCACCTGCGAGAGCTTTTGTGCGACCCGTACATCAATCAGGTCTCGCACCTCGTGCAAGGGCATATTGGGGGAGGTCACCGCCAGGGAAATGACTGGTGTATCAGCCGGATTGACCTTGTTGTAGATAGGCGGAGCGGGCAAATCATTGGGCAGCATCGTGGAGGCGGCATTAATCGCCGCCTGCACCTCTTGCTCGGCTACGTCCAAGGGCAAGCCCAAATCGAACTGCAAGGTAATGCGCGATGCCCCGCCCGAACTGGACGAGATCATCTGCGACAGTCCTGACATACTGCCAAAGCGCCGCTCCAGCGGAGACGTAATCAAGGCCGCCACCACATCCGGGCTGGCACCTGGATAAAGCGTCACCACCTGAATGGTGGGGTAGTCCACCTGTGGCAAAGCGGCTACGGGCAACATGCGATAGGCCAGCAAACCGGACACCAGCAAAGCCACCATCGCCAAGGTGGTAGCCACCGGGCGCAGGATAAAAATACGCGACATGCTCACGGCTTACTCGCTTGCAGGACGTGGACGGCGACCCTCACCCGGACGTGTGTCTTGCTCTGGCTGAGCGCCTGCATCAGTGGGCGCCTTTTTTTCCTTGGTCTGACCATCTTGCTGCATCACGTCGACCTCCGAGCCTTCGCGCAAACGGTCAGTCCCTTCCACCACCACACGATCGCCTTCTTTCAGGCCAGTTTTAATAAGTGTCGACTCCAGGGTGGCGGTACCTAACTCCACGACCTGAATATGAACTTTGTCCTCGTCATCCAGGGTGTACACATAGGTACCTACCGAACCTCGCTGCACCGCATGTGATGGGATCAGCAGACCTTGTTCCTGACCCAAAAAAACGCGGGCATTCACAAACTGATTGGCAAACAGGGTTTCGTCGTCATTATCAAACTCGGCCTTCACTTTCAGCGTGCCGGTATTGATATCGATCTGATTATCCAAGGCCTGCAAACGGCCTTTATCCGACAAGAGCTGACCTGTGCTGTCGATCAGAGACACTGGCAAAGGCGATTCGCTTTGTTTCATGGCCGCCAGCAAGCTGCTCAATTGATTCTGCGGCAAGGAGAACTCCACGCCGATGGGATCAACCTGAGTAATCACGACGATCCCATCAGTATTACCGGCAGAGACCAGATTACCCTGATCGAGCTTGCGCAGGCCCAGGCGACCATCCAAGGGCGCCGTGATGCGAGTACGGTCCAGTTGCACCTGGGTACGGGCGACTTCTGCTTGATTGGATTTGATTTGTGCCTGCAGTTGCTGAACAGCCGTTTCCTTGGTCTCCAAGGCCTGACGAGCAATCGAATTCTGTTGAAACAGGATGCGATGACGGGCCAGCTCCTGCTGCGCCCCTTTCAGTTGGGCCTGACTCTGTGCCAGTTGTCCCCGTGCCTGATCCAACTGCACTTGATAGGTACGCGGATCAATTTCGGCCAACAAATCGCCGGCCTTCACACGCTGACCATCCTTGAAGTGAATGCGCTCCAGCACGCCATCGACCTGACCGCGTACCGCGACTGTCTGCAAAGGCTTGACCGTGGCAATCGCATTGACCGCTTGATCAATCAAACCTGGCTTGACTGTAGCGACCTGAACCGGGACTTTGGTGGCCCCCATCATGCCACGTGGCCCGCGCATGGAGGTAGGCGTATCTGAGGGGGAAGACAAGGCGTAATAAATAAGACCTGCTGTCAGCAGCAGCCCTACCACCACCCAGACATAGAAGGATCGGGAACGCCGACCTCTGCCTGTGTTCAACTCCGACATGAATACTCCCCGGCTAAAACTTGATTGTCTCTATGCACGGTCTACATAAGCGTTTAATAAGCACTACTTACCGTGACAGCGACACGCATTATGCCGCCAAACCACGATCGCAATGAGTCTGAAACGATAAAGGGATACAAGCCCTGAAAAAAACCGTATCCCGACTAGACCAAGTTGGCACCGCAAGTATAAAAGCGGCTGTCTGAACCTTATATGAACAGCATTTTCAGCCGAAGTTGCAACGGGCCAGCCTAAAGGGGATATCAGCCGTGACGGCCTGCGGTTTTAATTGATTGTCTTGCTGCACAAAGCGTATCCAGATGACGTAGCGGTTAGCACTCATTTCCGGATAGATGCACGCACCCGCATCCACCCACACACGCAGTAGTTGGAAGGTCTTGCCTGCCAACATTTCTTGATAGGAACCGTCGCGGGCTAACAGGTCAGCCGGGTCGCCCGACTGGCGCAGCAAGCGCAAAATCAAGGCCAGACCGTGATACAGCGGCAGGAAAGACTCCGACCAGCGGCGCAAGTCCTGGACACGATCCGTATCGGGACGCTGCTGCCAGGAATAATATGAAGGCATATCCACCTGGGACGTACCGCCGGGTACAGCAACCCGGCCCCGCAAACTGGTCAACCATTCATTATCGCGCAGGCCCTGCCCCACCCGCCCTTGGGCCGACAGGTCAGCAGCCGCACGCACAATCTGCTCAATCATCTTGTCCAGCGCCTGCAGCTCAACACCTGGGTGTTCACGTAGCGCAGCCAACGCCACGCGCTGACGCTCCAGATCCTGAAGAACGGCAGAACGCAAATCGGTCCGATCCGAGATGTCCAGCAAATCAAACAAAGTCGCTACAGCAATCTGATGCGAGTACGCATCCTGGCTGGCTGAAAAATGAAACAGCCTATCGAACAAATACTCGACTCTCAGTAAAGCCCGGACACGCTCATTGCAAGGGTATTCGTATAGAGTCACGCGTTTAAAACCTTTTTTGTCGACTATAGGGCCAGACACGTCATGTTGTCAGGTCGTCAAGGCACACCAACGTTGGTGAACTGCCCACGCCCGCGCCTCCAACAGAGGTAAAGTCGTCTGCCCATCGTTCAGAACCACATCATCAGCCACGTCCAAACGTTGCTGACGTTGCGCCTGTGCTGCCATGATACGTTCAATGGTGTCCACTGCCAGCCCGTTACGCTTTTGTACGCGTGCGATCTGGGTCGCTTCATCACAATCCACAACGCAAATCCGGTCCACACGGTCACGCCATCGTCCTGACTCCACCAGCAAGGGTACAACCACAACAAGATAACATCCTTGCGCTTTCAAGGCCTGTGCTTTTGTTACATCCCAAATCAAGGGATGAATGATGGCCTCCAGGCGATGGCGGGCATTGGGGTCAGCAAACACACAGGCCCGCATCCAATCCCGATCCATGGAACCATCTGCTGCCAAGGCCTGCGCACCGAAAGCGGCGCGGATCGGTTCAATGGCCAGGCCATCGGGCGCGGTCAGCTCATGTGCGATCACATCCGTATCCACAACGGCCGCCCCCCAAGAGGCAAAAAAATGGGCCACCTGGCTCTTGCCCGATCCAATTCCACCAGTCAGCCCAATCGTCAGCATGCACAATCCACAGATAAAAATCCAAACTGTAACGTACCCGCGCCAATCCTCCTACCCGCAATAGGCCTGAAACTGTCCCGCCCCCCCTGGTCTAGCGTAGAATTCAGCTATCAACCCGTCCACGGAAGCCCGCCATGTCTTTCTCCACGATTTTCCCTCTGCGTTCCCTGACCTTGCTTTCGGTTGTTTTGCTGGCCGCATGTGCCCAGGCACCTGTACAGCCCAGCCCTAACGAGGGCCGTGGCTCCACCCAGAAGGACGCCCTGCGCCAAGCACAAGGCAGCAGTACCACCCGCGCCCCCTCACAAATCAATTTGGGTTTTGGCAACCAGGAAGGCCTGCACGCCATTACACCGACCCGCGCCGAACAGCCCGCCGCCATGGTTGACCGTAGCGTTCCAGAGCTGGCCGAGCCCAAAACCTTTCTGGGCACCCTGTCCTGCCCACCGCAAGGCGGCGCATGTGAGCCCTACAAAATCAGCGTAACCCTGGCTCCTGCTGGCCAATGGCGCTTGCGTGCCACCCCACTGGGTGCTGGCGAAGAACACCGCATGAGCGGCTGCTGGGTTCCAATCGGCACACAGCCCACCCGTATCGCCTTGCTGGCCAATAACGACTCGACCCTGGCCGACCTGAGCTTTGTAAACAACAACGTCTTGCGTATCAACACGTTCAACCAGCAGCGCCCCACGCTGGAAAGCCACTTGACTCGCCAAGCCGACATCGACCCGGTCAGCGAGCTGGACGGTCAGGCCAACCCCACCTGCCGCTAAGCTACGGTACGGACAGGCTGCCCATCAAGCTGGGCGGCAACACATCCCGCAGGCCTGGTTCACTAAACACAAAACGAGTCAATTCAACCGCATTGCGCACACGTAATTTCTGAAAAACGCGTGCGCGATGCGCCTCCACCGTACGCTGGGAAATCGCCAATTCAGCCGCAATCACCTTATTCGCCTTGCCAATGGCGATGTAAGACAGCACGTCGCGCTCGCGCGGAGTCAGACTTTCAAACAACACAGAAGCGGGTAAATGACTATTCAATACCATGTCAGTCTCGTATATCTGTACCAGGCGAACAGACCGCCTGCGATGTGAAGAATTAACCATAGACAGAGTTTGTCATTTTAGGCAGGGACTACACGACTGTTAACTTATACGGGATGTTTTTGTCACATGACTAATATAAGAACAAGGTTTGTAATGCGCCGAAAAACAGCCATTTCATCCGACAAATTGGTGATAAGCATAGGAAAAACCAGTCCCCTCTCACCACCTCAAACACATCAATCACCTAGGTCAAATTCACTTAGCGGTAGGCACGAGCACAAAATCCCACCCATAAACTCCCAACAGAGATGGCCATCGACGGCTATGAGCCACTCTGACGCGCCGCTCAGGGGAACGGCGATTCAGACTGCTTGCCGCAGTCGGGAGATAGCGCAGAGGGATGCAAGCACCCTGCTGTTTGAACCCGACGCTTGTACTTGGTCCGGCGGACCAAGTACCGGGTGAGTTCAGGGTGCGCCCGTAGCTATCTCTCGACAAGGGCACCGGTGCACAGCACCGGCAAGTAGTCAGCCGCTCCCCTGAGCGGCGCGTCAGAGTGGCGTCTTACTGAGTCCATCCCCAGCATGAATAAACATGGCCTGTTACCACCAGCGACCAGAAAACCAGACACAGACACAGACACAGACACAGACACAGAATCGAACCACACAGATATAAAAAAAGCACAGTAAAAACTGTGCTTTTCTCACCAAATAACACAAGAAATCAGGCTTTAACCATTTCCAGGTTGTCGATCAAGCGCGTTGTGCCCAATTTGGCCGCAGCCAATGCCACCAAAGGCTCACCGGCTGCAATTTGCTCTTGCGTCGGTCCCAGCAAATCCGACTGACGACGCAAGGCCATATAGTCCACCTTCCAGCCCAGATCCGTCATCTTCTTGGTCGCATAAGCCTCGATCTCTTCGCGGCTTTGACCTTGCTGCAAACGCTCATTCATTTCCTGCAGCGCGTAATAAATCTGCGGAGCCTGGGCGCGCTCCTCGGGGCTCAAATAGCGATTGCGTGAAGACATGGCCAACCCATCCTCTTCACGTACCGTCTCGTGAGCCAGAATCTCTACCGGCAACTGGAACTGGCGTACCATCTGACGCACCACCATCAGTTGCTGATAATCCTTCTTCCCGAATACCGCCACACGCGGCTGCACACAGGAAAACAGCTTCAGCACAACGGTACAGACGCCTTCAAAGAAGTCCGGACGGAAGTGGCCTTCCAAAATTCGACCCAAATGATCAGGCGGGCTAACACGGAAACTTTGCGGCTCCGGGTACATCTCGCGCTCCGAGGGAGCAAACAAGACGTAGACATCGCGCTCCTGCTCCATCTTGGCCGCATCATCCTGCAAGGTACGCGGATAACGGTCGAAATCCTCGTTCGGGCCAAATTGCAGACGATTGACAAAAATACTGGCTACCACCGGATCGCCATGTTGGCGAGCCATCTTCATCAAGTCCAGGTGAGCCCGATGCAGATTCCCCATGGTTGGAACAAATGCCACGCGTGTCTGGCCCTGGAGCTGATCGCGCAGTTCTTGGATGTTATGGACGACTTTCAAAAAATTCTCCGCTACGGAATAAGATCAGGCCCATCGGCCTGCGCTCGAATATAGGTCAGGCGCAAATAAATAGGAGCGTAGGGCTCGGCCTGCGTGATTTCAAGCAGTGACTCTCGTGCCAATTCCAGCATGGCCAGAAAATGCACGACAAGCACCGCCGCCGGATCACCCTGATCCAGGCGTTCATTAAACAGCTCAGTAAACTCCATGAAGCGCACATGCTGCAAACGTCGCAGAATCTGGCTCATGTGATCGCGCACCGACAACTGCTCACGCGTAATTTTGTGACTGGCATTGAGCTTGGCACGTTTCAAGATACCCAGCCAGGCTTCGCGTAAATCCTCCGCACTCACCTCCGGCGGGATGGCCTCCACAACCAGTTCGGCCTGGGCATTGGCCAGCAGGTAATCGCGCCCCATCAAAGGCAACTCGTCCAGACGACGCGCGCCTTCCTTCATGCGCTCGTATTCCAAAAGGCGACGTACCAGCTCCGCCCGTGGATCTTCAACTTCTTCGCCCGTATCCGCGCGCCGCACCGGCAGCAACATGCGCGATTTAATCTCGATCAGCAACGCCGCCATCAAGAGATACTCGCCCGCCAGTTCCAGATTCGTGGCGCGAATCTGCTCGACATAAGCCAGATACTGCCCGGTGACCTGGGCCATCGGAATATCCAGTACATTGAAGTTCTGTTTGCGAATCAGATACAACAACAGATCCAGCGGGCCTTCAAAAGCGTCCAGAAACACTTCCAGCGCATCAGGCGGGATGTACAGATCCTGGGGGATCGCAAACAGCGGCTCACCATAAAGACGCGCCAGCACATCCTCGGGCTGAGGCGCTGGCGTATCCACAACTGGCTGCTGTGCAATCTCAGTCACAGGCGCAGACGTACAGATTTAGTTGTTTTCGTAGTACACGTATGGTTTTTGAGGCGTACGAGCAGCCTTGTAACCATCTTGCAGTTCCTGATCAATCTGCTTGTCCCACAAACGATAGCGGCCTTCACGCTGCCGTGCTTCGGTATCCGGGTTCTGATCTTTATATTGTTTAAGAAACTGGGTAATTTCGGATTCGAAATTCTTTGCCATAATACCTGTACGCCTAAAATAAATTGGATAACAGAAAAGTTTGAGTTTACTGCACCGCACACCAGAGAGTTCGCCGCATGGCATCTGAACAGACTGAAGCCGTCAAACCGGCGACCCTGTCCCCTCAAGAGCGTCGAGCCATACGCATTATTCCCTACATTGTGGGATGTGCATTGTTCATGCAAATGCTGGACTCTACGGTTGTCGCCACTGCCCTGCCCACGATGGCCTTGTCGCTGGATACCAGTGTCATCCGCATGAATACCATCATTACCAGCTACCTGCTGGCCGTGGCTGTATTCGTTCCTATCAGTGGGTGGGCGGCAGACCGCTTTGGTGCACGCAAGGTGTTCCTAGCCGCCATTCTACTCTTTACCGCCAGTTCTGTTGCATGTGCACTGTCCCAGACCCTGTCCCAACTGATTATTTCCCGCGTGATACAAGGCATGGCCGGGGCCATGATGGTGCCGGTAGGACGCATTATCTTACTGCGGCGCGTCCCTAAAGATGAGCTTTTGAGCGCCATGGCGGTGCTGACTTTACCCGCCTTGCTGGGCCCCATCATCGGCCCGCCTGTGGGTGGTTTTTTAGTCACGTATGCCAGCTGGCACTGGATTTTCCTGATCAACATCCCCGTGGGGGTGCTGGGCATTGCCCTGGTACTGCGCTATATCCGCGAGGACTACCCCACCGAGCGCCCACCCCTGGACTGGCTGGGCTTTATCCTGAGCGCCATCTGTCTGGCCACGCTGGTAACCAGTTTCGAGAACGTAGGCCACGGCACCATCAGTTGGGCCACTCTGGGATGGCTGACCCTGGCCGGTCTGGTCGCGGGAGCATGGTACATCTGGCATGCACGGCAAGTAGCCTATCCCATTATTGATTTGTCCTTGCTACGCACCAAGACCTTTGCCATTTCTGTATTGGGCGGCAATCTGTGCCGCTTCTCGCTAGGGGCCTCGCCATTTCTGTTAGCAATCATGCTGCAAACCAACTTTGGCATGAGTGCATTGTCGGCGGGTCTGATCACCTTCACCGGCGCGATTGGCGCTCTGGGCATGAAACTGGTGGCTCCACCCATCATCCGGCGCTACGGTTTTCGCAAAGTCCTGATCGTCAACGCCTGGCTAACAGGCTTGTTCATCGCCCTGTGCGCCATGTTCCAGGCCACCACCCCCATGTGGCTCATGATTGCCGTCCTGACCGCAGGCGGTTTCTTCCGCTCCCTGCAGTTCACCGCAGTCAATACCCTGACCTACGCCGACCTGGAATCCGAAGCCATGAGCCAGGCCAGCAGTTTTGCCGCCATGGCGCAGCAACTGGCCATCAGCCTGGGCGTGGCATGTGCTGCGGTGACGCTCAATGTCAGCATGGCATTGCGCGGGGCCAACAGTGTAGAGACGCAAGATACGATCTGGGCCTTTCTGATTCTGGGCGCGATTACCGCAATCTCCAGCCTGTCTTTTGCCCGGCTGTCAGCCAGTGATGGGGAGTCTTTGCAGAAGAAGTAGGCCCGAACGGTTTTATAGCTCATCAGACATGCTTGCCCCCTCATCAGCCAGCATGTTTACAACGGGCTTTAGTCTAGTAATAAAGCTACGAAACGAACTCAAAACGCCTGTATGACTGACTCAGCATCTCGGCTTTCTGAATAGACACGCCCAGCTCAGCCGCACGTATCGTGATGCGTTCGTGCAAGGCCTCTAGATCCTCATGGGCCCGCTCATGTAATGCCTCCGCGACGACCAGCACCGTATCTGACTCTTTGGAGACCACGGACTGAGCCCCCTGCCGGAAAACCCAGCAACGTGAGTGCGCATGGTTGGCCTCATCGGCAAACACAATCTCGTCTTCTGTTGGATGTTCGACCTCACCCTGAAAGGTTCGGTAAATCTCCGTGCCATAGGCAGGCCGAACTGTGATGCCTCCAGAAATATGGGCGCAGTCAAATGCCGCAATCGGAATGGCTGCCTGCATAGACTCTGCGTTCAAGGTATCGATCAAAGGATGAAAGCCAGGCAGGTGTCCGTCTTTACGAAAGCGACGCAGCAATGCTTCAACTGCACAGCGGTATTGGGTCGGCTTCATGCCCATCTGGGAGTAAGCCTGACGCCAGGCCTGAATAGACGGGAGCTCGCTCTCCGGCCCCTGCTCCAGTAACTGGCTGACCCTCGTGAATGTACTGTTCAGGGCATCGTTTTGTAGCTCGGCTGCCTTCACCCCTTGTAAAACCAGGACTAATGCCGTCAGCCCCGGAAAGCGGTTCCACACAGTGTCAGAATGATTGAAGTACATGGTATGCAAGGCACCTTTCCTCGATTGAAAATGTGAAATACAGGCAAGCACACTGCCTATTGCGTCAGTGCGGTTCGGGCTCGGGCTCGCACCGGGAAGGTCAACACAAAAATGGCAAGAATGACCGTGGCGACACCCACAATCTGTACCCACCCAATCTGCTCCCCTAAAACCAGCGCTGCCAGGGTGACGGCTGTCAAAGGAGCAACCGCCGTAAACACAGACGCTTCGCTGCCACTGACTCGCGCCGCCCCGCCATACCACAGCAAAAACCCTGCAACAGTAGGGACAAGCGCATACCAAACCACTGCGCCTATCGCTGCGGCATCTGGCATGGAAGGCGGTAATTCATGAAAAGCAAAGGGCAAGGACACCAGCAGGCCCAGACCTGTCATCGTGGTGGCCTGCAATAAAGGCCGCAGCGGCACAGGGATGCGTTTGTTCAGCAAAATGAATGCGCTCTCGCAAACCACTGCCCCCAGGATGTACAACATGCCAATCGACGAACTCGGGCCGGTTCCTTTCCAGGCCACTGCCATGACGCCCAAGGTCGCCAGCACGACGCTGATCAGGAGCCTTAGCCCTGGCCGTTCACCCAGAACGATCACGGAGAAAAGCGCAGATACGGCGGGCAATGTGCCTATGATTACACCCGCATCAGCCGCTGACAGATGGGACAAACCGGCTATCAGCAAAGTCGTATAGCCAACACTGCCCGCCCCGGCCTGGAGCAGTAACAGCACCCAGTCCCGAAACATCAACTTGGGCCACCGCTCTCGCTGCCAGAACACCAGGGCGAGCAAAACCGGCAAGGCAAGCGCAAAACGAAGCGCTGTTGCCAAAAACGCAGGCATGCTGCCAGCGATCAGTTTGGACGCAATGACAGTCGACCCAACCGTCATCATGGCCAAGGACAACAATACATAGCCAAGCGTGCGACTTGACATCTTTTCCCCTTGGACGCAAATCAATTCAGGTAATAACCTTGGCATTTAATAGCATTGATAAAGAAAAATCTTGAACGATATTGCAAGGACATAAAAAAGCCGCAGCCTTCAAGACGAAGCACTATATTTTTGATAAAAACAAAAATAGAAAGCGACTAGAATAATAATTTCCCTATTCATCCAGGAACACGAAGTGTGTTCTTAGACAAGGAAAGGAAATGTCCCAGATGAAGGTCAATAAGCAATTTGAAGCAAGGGTATGCGGGCAGACAGATATCGTCGCCGTTGAGGCGATGTCCAGCCAATCGTTTGGTCGACATACTCACGATCAGTTTGGGATAGGGGTAGTAGTCAGCGGGGCCCAAGACTCAGCCAGTGGCCGCGGACAGGTACGGGCAACCAACGGCAATATGATTACCGTCAACCCCAATGAAGTTCATGATGGAAGACCCGTCGCAGGCAAGGCAAGAACCTGGCGCATGCTGTATCTGGACCCAGAGCTGATCGCTCAATTTGCACAGTCCATGGGGCATAGCGCCGGGGTGGAATTCATCCATCCTGTTCTGAGCGACACCTCCGCAGTTATGGCATTCCAGCGCCTGTACGCGACATTAACCGATCCAAAGCGCGAACCAAAGCCAGGGCTGATCGATGAAATTACGGAGCAGGAGCTTTTTCAAATTCTGGTGCCACTGCTTGGAAATACTCAGCCCACGGAAGCCGAGATTCTGTCTGCCGAATTGGCCAGAGCGAAGGCTCGTCTTGATGCCCACCCAGAAATCCCGGTCTCGCTCAATGAGCTGGCAACGGAAGCCGGTTTAAGCCGATTCCAATTTCTAAGAGCGTTCAAGGCTGTCACGCAATTGCCACCTCATGCGTATCGGCTACAGCGTCAGCTGCAAATGGCACGCCGCCTGATCATGCAAGGACACACCTTGCTTCAAGCGTCTCTTTTATCGGGTTTTGCAGATCAAAGCCACTTAACACGCCATTTCGTCTCAAGTTATGGCCTGACGCCCGGCACCCTTTCTCAATCTCGGAAAATGCAGCATTTTCCGGTGCTCAAGTAATTGAAGAGAATCCTAGAATTAATTCAAATCGATAGATAAGCAATCAATAATTTTTATAATTTATTTTATTGAAAAAACCTGATTAGCAGAAAAACCAATCTTGAAAAATAAATAATAAGGACGCCAATTTAAACCGGCTTATCCTCATCCTCCAGCAACATCACCAGCTTGCAGTCCGGGCGTATTGCCAGGCGAAAGGTAAATTGCTGAAAGCGGCGCACGCCTTGGCTGGGGTGTCGAAAATCCCGTAAGCCCCCTTCTCGCTCCACGACGGTCTGACGTCCCCACCAGAAAGCGAATACCTGGCTTTGATGCGCCAGTTCCTGGATCAGGGCCTGTACATCGGCTTCATCGGCATGGGCACCTACGTCGGCGCGGAATTCGGCCACGACGCGGCTGGCACGCTGTTCCCAGTCCACCACCAGCTCACGCGCGGCGGGGTCCAGGAAGATATAGCGTAATAAATTGGGCTGCTCACTGCGGTCCGGCCAACCATCGAACAGGCTGAGCAAAGCCTCGTTGCGGGCCAAGACGTTCCAACTGCGATCCAGAATGTAGGCCGGGGCGGAGATGCTATCGACGCATGCGCTCAGGCCTTGCGGCAAGGGTTGAATATCACCTTGCCAATGCTCGGGGTCGGCGCAGTCGGCCAGTTCAAACAGGTAGTGGCGCTCGGCCCGGGCCAGTTTCAGGACCGTTGCCAAGCGGGCGCAGACGGTGGGAGACACGGTAACGTCGCGGCCCTGCTCGATCCAGGTGTACCAGGTGGTGCTGATATCGCACAGCTGCGCCACTTCTTCACGACGCAAACCAGGAGTGCGACGGCGCACGCCGGGGGCCAGGCCCAGGTCGACAGGCCGGATGCGTTCCCGCGCATGACGCAAGAAACGTCCCAAAGCCTGACGCCGGGTTTGGGACGCGCTCTCGGCACCGCCCGGATTAGGCCCCGTCGTTCCCATATCAGCCTAGAACGCCCGACAAGGTACGGCGTACGTCTTCTTCTGTACGGCCACTACGCTGGATGTAGTCTTGCAATTGATCCTCGCCGATATTGCCCACGTTGAAGTACTTGGACTGCGGGTGGCTGAAGTAGAAACCCGACACGCTGGAAGCAGGAATCATGGCGTAGCTGTCGGTGATGAACATATCAATGTCTTCACACTGCAGGACACGGAACATTTCGTGTTTGACTACGTGCTCCGGGCAGGCTGGGTAGCCGGGTGCGGGGCGAATGCCCTGGTATTTCTCGTCAATCAGCTCTTCGTTGGACAGACGTTCGTCCGTCACATAGCCCCACAAGTCCGTGCGCACGCGAGCATGCAGACATTCTGCAAAGCCTTCTGCAAAACGGTCGCCCAGTGCTTTGATCATCAGGTCGGAGTAATCGTCACCAGCGGCCTGGAAACGCTCGGACAGTTTGTCTACGCCGATCCCACCGGTGACGGCAAACATACCGATGTAATCCGCCACGCCGCTTTCTTTAGGGGCGATGTAGTCGGCCAGACACTTGCTGTCCACACCTTCACGCTTGACGCCTTGCTGGCGCAGGTTGCGCCAGGTGAACAGAACTTCGCTGCGCGATTCGTCCGAATAGACCTCGATATCTTCACCATTGACGGTATTGGCGGGGTAGAACGCAATCACACCGTTTGCCGTCAACCAGCGACCTTCAATGACTTTCTTCAACATAGCCTGCCCTTCGGCAAACAAGGTCTTGGCCTGCTCGCCCACCACCTTGTCTTCCAGAATGGCCGGGTACTTGCCGAATAGGCTCCAGGTCTGGAAGAACGGTGTCCAGTCGATGAACTGGGCAATATCGGCCAGGTCGTAATTTTTGAAGGTACGGCGACCAATGAATTTAGGGCGTGGCGGCACGTAGGTGGTCCAGTCAATGGCAGGCTTGTCTTGGCGCGCTTTTTCCAGCGAGATCAACGGTGTGGCTTTACGATTGGCATGACGCTGGCGCACTTGTTCGTACTCCTGGCGCACTTCGGCCAAAAACTCGTCCACGTTATCTGACACCAACTGAGTAGCCACACCCACGCAGCGGCTGGCATCCGGCGTGTAGATAACCGGGCCGTCGTAATGCGGTGCGATTTTTACGGCTGTGTGCACACGACTGGTGGTCGCGCCGCCAATCATCAAGGGAATATTGCGCTCTCGGAAGTAGGGGTCGCGCTGCATCTCGGACGCAACGTAGGCCATTTCTTCCAGGCTAGGCGTGATCAGGCCGGACAAGCCCACAATATCGGCATCCACTTCTTTGGCCTTGGCGAGGATCTCGGCACACGGCACCATCACGCCCATATTCACCACTTCAAAGTTATTGCACTGCATCACCACGGACACAATGTTCTTGCCAATGTCGTGTACATCGCCCTTCACCGTGGCAATCACCATGCGGCCTTTGGAGCGCACGTCCCCACCTGCAGCCTCAATCTGGCGTTTTTCTTCTTCGATAAAAGGAATCAGGTGGGCCACGGCCTGTTTCATCACACGCGCGGATTTCACCACCTGCGGCAGGAACATCTTGCCCTGACCGAACAAGTCACCCACCACGTTCATGCCGTCCATCAAGGGGCCTTCAATGACACTGATGGGGCGACCGCCCTGGGCGTCAATTTTCTGCCGGACTTCTTCGGTGTCTTCCACGATGAAGCTGGTGATGCCATGCACCAAAGAGTGGATCAGACGCTGCTCAACCGTGGTTTCGCGCCAGCTCAGGTCTTCCTCTTTCTTGGCGCCCGAGCCTTTGACGCTCTCGGCCATTTCTACCAGGCGCTCGGTAGGGGTGCGTTCGTCCGCCGGATCAGTTTTGCCTTTAGGCTCGGCCCTGTTCAGAACCACGTCTTCGATCAGATCACGCAGATGCGGTTCGATATTGGCGTACACGCCCAACTGACCGGCATTCACAATACCCATGGTCAGTCCTTCCTGAATGGCGTAGTACAGGAAAACCGTGTGAATCGCCTCGCGCATGGCTTCATTGCCACGGAAGGAGAAGCTGACGTTGGAAATACCGCCGGACAAGCGCGCGTGCGGCAGATTCTTGTGAATCCAGCTAACGCCGCGAATGAAGTCCAGGCCGTAGTTGGCGTGCTCGTCCATGCCGGTTGCCACGGCAAAGACGTTGGGGTCAAAAATAATGTCTTCTGGCGGGAAACCAACTTCATCTACCAGCAGGCGGTAAGCGCGTTCGCAAATTTCTACCCGACGCTCGTAGTTGTCAGCCTGACCCTGCTCATCAAAGGCCATCACAACAATAGCGGCACCGTATTTGCGGCACAAACGGGCATGTTCCAGGAAAGGCTCAATACCTTCCTTCATGGAAATCGAGTTCACGATGGCCTTGCCTTGCACACAGCGCAAACCCGTTTCGATCACGTCCCATTTGGAACTGTCGATCATGATGGGCACGCGGGCAATATCCGGCTCGGAGGCAATCAGGTTCAGGAAGCGGTGCATACAGGCTGCTGAGTCCAGCATGCCTTCGTCCATATTGATGTCGATAATCTGGGCGCCGTTTTCCACCTGCTGACGCGCCACCGACAAAGCTTCTTCATAATTTTCTTGCTGAATCAGGCGCAAGAACGCTTTACTGCCCGTGACGTTGGTCCGTTCGCCCACGTTCACAAACAAGGTATCTTCGTCAATATTCAGTGGCTCCAGACCCGACAAACGGGTTTTGACAGGAACCTCGGGAACAGCGCGTGGAGGCAGCTTACGGCACAGCTCGGCAATGGCGGCGATGTGCTCCGGCGTCGTACCACAGCAGCCACCCACCATATTCACCAAGCCAGCTTGCGTGAACTCTTGCAGCAAGCTGGACGTATCAGCAGGCGTTTCGTCAAAGCCGGTTTCTGCCATGGGGTTAGGCAAACCAGCGTTGGGGTAGACACACACATAGGTGTCACAAATTTTGGACAGCTCGGCCACGTATGGGCGCATCAAGGCGGCGCCCAAGGCACAGTTCAGGCCAATCGTAATCGGACGGGCATGACGCATGGAGTTCCAGAAGGCCTCCACAGTCTGGCCAGACAAGATGCGGCCAGAGGCGTCCGTGACCGTGCCCGATACCATCACTGGAACACGTTCACCGCGCTCATCAAAGACCGTTTCCAGCGCAAAAACAGCCGCCTTGGCGTTCAGCGTGTCAAAAACGGTTTCGATCAACAGAATATCGACGCCACCATCGAGCAAGGCACGAACCTGCTCCGTATAGGCCACGCGCAACTGCTCAAAGGTGACGTTACGAGCAGCCGGGTCATTCACATCCGGGGAAATAGAAGCCGTCTTGGGCTGCGGGCCCAAGGCACCAGCCACAAAGCGCGGCCAGTCAGGTGTGCTGAAGGCATCACGTGCCTGACAGGCCAGTTGAGCCGAAGCCAGGTTCAGGTCATAGCTGATGCCCTGCAAATCGTAGTCACCCTGGGCCACATCGGTTGCACCAAAGGTATTGGTCGTAATTACATCGGCTCCGGCCGCCAGGTACTTCTCGTGAATTTCACGAATAATGTCGGGTCGCACCAGCGACAGCAATTCGTTATTGCCCTTTACATCCTTGTGATGATCCGCAAAACGATCGCCCCGAAAATCAGCCTCGCCCAATTTGTAACGCTGAATCATGGTGCCCATCGCACCGTCCAGAATCAGAATTTGCTGCCCCAAACGGTGCGCAAACTCAGCACCACGCGTATAGGCAGAGATCGGATAAGGCAAAGCAGGATAGGACACTAAAAAGCTCCGTAGCACGAAACGGGACGTTGACGGCATCTGACAGCAAGAGCCGCGAGAATGGTGGATTGGCGCCACAATTGTAGCGCCTTGTACGGCAAATCCGCCCCAAACACTTAACCTTTGCGCCAGCGGCATGTAACATTTTCCGCTCGGAAAGAGGTGCTTTCCGGCCCATGTAGTCTTGGGCCTGGGAAAGTCAAATGGGAAACGTAAGCGGTTCCACCCTGGAACTGCCAGACGTGCTGCCCCCGCAACGGTACCTGCTACGCGCAAAGCCCGACACCAGCCTGCTTCTGGACCCTGAATTCATGGCCATCCCACGGTGGGTGGCTTCGCTTATTGATGTGCGGGGACGCACATCTCACAGGAATCTCCATGACACAACTGTCCATCAGACCTTTGATGGTCGCCCTGGCGGGCGCCCTGCCTTTCATCGCCACGGCCCAAACTGCCCCTGTCACCAAGCTGGAGCAAATTGTTGTTACCCCCAGCCGTCTGGCACAGTCACTGAAAAGCGTGGTGGGTGACGTTACAGTGATTGATCAGGAAACTCTGCAAAAAGCGGGTCAAAGCAGCGTGGCCGAGATTTTGCAGCGTCAGCCTGGGGTGGAGATTTACAGCAGCGGGGGTCCGCAAACCACGACCGGCATTTACCTGCGCGGCACCAATCCACAACATACCCGCGTCATGATCAACGGGATGCGCATCAACAGTTCCACCAGTGGTTCGGTGAACTGGCAAGCCATTGACCCTGCCCTGATCGAGCGCATTGAAATTGTGCGTGGCGCGGGCAGCAGCCTGTATGGCTCGGATGCGATTGGTGGTGTGGTGAACATCATCACCAAAAAAGGCGGCGGCGACCGTGCCTTGAGCGCCTGGGGGAATGTGGGCATAGGCTCCCAAGACACCTTCAAAGCCAGCGCCGGTTTTTCAGGTGCGGCCCAAGGTTGGGACTACAGCCTGGCCTCCAGCTACGGTACCAGCGATGGCTTCAACGCCACCAACCCACTGTCTTTCAGCTACAACCCGGACAAGAACGGCTACACCCAGCACGGACTGAACGGCTCCTTGGGCTACGAATGGGCTCAAGGCCAACACCTCGGTCTGACGGCCATCAACAGCTTTATGGATGGTCAATTCGACAACGGCCTGTTCGAGCGCCGCACCCCTAGCACACAAACACGTCAGCAAGCCTACGGTCTGACCAGCACCAACAAGCTATCTGAATTGTGGACTAGCCGTCTGAGCGCCTCGCTAAGCAAAGAAACAGTCGAAAACCGCGCTTTTGCCTCTCGCTATTCCACCCTGCAACGTCAATACAGTTGGCAAAACGACCTGACATTTGCCCAAGGCCATACGGTGTCCTTGCTGGCCGAGCGTCTGGAAGAGCGCATGACACACACGACCGTACACAAGGATGACAAGCGCAACACCAATGCCTTTGCCCTGATTTACCGTGGCGACATCAATCAACACCACCTGCAAGCCAGCCTGCGTAATGACAACATCAGCGGCTATGGCAACAAAGTAACGGGTGGCCTGGGCTATGACCTGGACATCACCCGCAACTGGACCGTGGGTGTGGCCGCCAACACGGGCTTTCGTGCACCTACATTCGCCGACTTGTACTCACCATATAGCTGGGGTTTTCAGGGCAACCCTGATCTGAAACCGGAAAAGTCTCGCAACGTGGAAGCCCATATCCGCTATACGGACGACACGACCGAACTGGGCCTGGTGGTCTACCAGAACCGCATCCGCGACATGATCAACCCCTATGTGTGTGACGCCAACTTCGAGTGCACAACCAGCAACACCGAACAAGCACGCATCACGGGCGTGACCTTGACGGCCATGAAGCAACTGGGGGACACCACACTGACCGCCAGTGCCGACTTCACCAACCCCAAGGATAGAAACACCGACAAACAGTTGGTGCGTCGTGCCAAGCAAAACTACAAGGTGGCTGTTGATCACAAGTTTGGTGACCTGAAAGCCGGGGCTGAGTACCTGTTCGCCTCCCATCGCTATGAAGATGCGAAGAACGAACAGCGTCTGGGCAGCTACGGCTTGTTGAACCTGACCGCCAGCTACCCGCTGACCTCCAGCCTGGAAGCCCAACTGCGCTGGAACAATGTGTTCGACAAGGACTACACCTTGGCGCGTGGCTATAACAATGCCGGCTCCAGCGTGTTCCTGAACTTTGCCTGGCGCATGTAAGCAGTAAAATCAGCTTTGCTTGATTCTGGCGCGGCTATTGAGCCGCGCCATTGACTTAAAGGCGCATGATGCCCCCTTTGCCTGCGACTTATCGTCTTCAACACCCGAAGGTCTCTGTCTGGAGCGAATTGGAGCTATGGGGATTGCTTTGCCTGTTCGCCCTGCTGTTGGGATTGCCCATCCTGACGCAAGCGCAGGAACAAGACGCCCCACCCACACCCACTGTCGCTCCAGCCCGCGCGATCAGTCTGGCCCCTCACATCACTGAGATCCTGTTTGCCGCGGGTGCTCAAGACCATTTGATCGCCGTAGACAGTTCCAGTGACTACCCCCCTGCCGCCAAGGATCTGCCCCGCATTGGGGACGCCTTGCGCGTGAACCCCGAACGGCTGCTGGAGCTGAAACCCGATCAAGTCTGGGCCTGGCAAGCCAACCAAATCGGGCCTGAATTACAGCACCAGCTACAGCAGACCCAGATCAGCCTGATCTTTGCCGCCCCTGAGAAACTGGACGATATTTCCGCTTTTATCCGTCTGGCAGGTGACAGCCTGGATACCGCTGATGTCGCTGTTCCAATGGCTGCCCTGTTGGACAATCAGATTGCTGCCCTGCGTCAGAACAGCCTCTTGGGCGAGACTGTCAGCGTGTTTCTGGAAATCGGCTCCGAGCCTTTGTACACCTTGGCACGTGACCCCTTAATGCAAGATGTCCTGACCACCTGCAAGGCGCAAAACATCTATGCTCACCATGCCGCCGTCGCCCCCACCATCAGTCTGGAAGACGTGCTGCACAAGCGCCCGCAAGTGGTCATCATGGCCTACCGTGATCCGGCCCAACTGCGCGCCCGCCATCTGTTCTGGGAAAAGCATCTGGGGCTCAGCCCCCACGCTTTGCTGAACCTGAACCCGGATGCCTTGTACCGCCCCGGCCCCAGGCTGATAGAGGCGACTCGCGAACTATGTGAGCAGTTGGATCGCTATCGCAACCTGACGTTTTAAGCACAGACGATCAAGCCCCTGCGCCGATCACGAGCAGGGGCTTGAATCACCAACAGAGCCCTTACCTCACAAAGGAGGGCAAGGTCAGCACGGCATGATTGGGTTGACAGCGCAAGCCTTCTACATCGTTCAGACGGGCTTTGGCATGACGGGACAGATGCTTGAGGACTTGGCTGCGTTGCACTGCCGGCAGTGTGGACAGTGCGTTTTCAATAGTGCGACCAGACAGGTCGTTGAGTGCGTAAGCAAACTGACGCGCACCGTGTGTATGCAGCAGCTCCAGCAGGTAGCCTTGACGCTGGCGGGATGCGGCCAGACGCAGAGCATCTTGCAAAGCGTGGTTGTGTGGGGCGGAACGGAACAGGTTGAGGCGGAACATAGCATTCTCCTTCGGACACGAGGGCCCAGAAAGAGTGCTCACCTCATCAGAGGGGCCCGCTTTGTGGTCCAGCGTCCAATTGACTGGTCATTAAGAAGGTTTGCCCTTTACAGGAACAAAGCCATAAAAAAGGATCAGGGTCCATTTACTTTTAAACGTGAGTAGTTAAAAAAAGGGGCAAGGTTTTTTGCACCAACGATATTTTCGCATCTGGCCCAAGGCTTGTCTGTCAGGTATTGGCACACTTTCCATCACCTTGTGGACATCAAATTTATACTTAGGGATATGTGATTTTGCAGGGTACCCACAAGCCCCCGAATGAAGAGGCTTTCCAGCCTGCTGCTCACGCGCCCTTCACCCCGAACACCAGCAAGCCTGTATACGGGTTTTCCTGCGAGCACTGGCCAAATGGATTATTCTTGCAGTGTTTGCCCAGCAAAAACCACTTATCTATCCGTCGCCAAAGACGGACAAGCAACAAAGCACCACCATGACCCAAACAGTGAACAACGACCCCTTTATCCTGGCCGGAACCAGCTACCAATCCCGGCTGCTGGTAGGCACCGGTAAATACAAAGATTTTGATGAAACTCGTCTGGCTATTGAAGCTAGCGGCGCTGAAATTGTGACCGTGGCCATTCGCCGCACCAATATCGGCCAGAACGCCAACGAGCCCAATCTGCTCGATTACCTGCCCCCTTCCAAATACACCCTGCTGCCCAACACCGCGGGTTGCTACACCGCCGATGACGCCGTACGTACCTTGCGTCTGGCTCGCGAGCTGCTGGACGGTCACAAGCTGGTCAAACTGGAAGTGCTGGGCGACTCCGGCAATCTGTTCCCCAATATGCCCGAAACCCTGAAAGCCGCCAAAACCCTGGTGGATGAAGGCTTTGATGTGATGGTGTATTGTGCCGACGACCCTATCCAGGCCCGCATGCTGGAAGACATGGGCTGTGTGGCCATCATGCCTTTGGCCTCGCTGATTGGCTCGGGCATGGGCATCATCAACCCCTGGAACCTGCGCCTGATTATTGATCAGAGCAAGGTGCCGGTGCTGGTGGATGCCGGTGTGGGTACCGCCTCGGATGCGGCCATTGCCATGGAACTGGGTTGCGATGGCGTCCTGATGAACACCGCCATTGCCGGTGCCCGTCAGCCTGTGATGATGGCCAGCGCCATGAATCTGGCGGTACAAGCCGGTCGCCAGGCATATCTGGCAGGCCGCGTGCCCCGCAAATACTACGATGCCGACCCCAGCTCCCCCACCGAAGGGCTGATTCACTCCCGTACCTGATCGAGACATGATTCCCAATACGCTGACCATTGCCGGAGTTGACCCCTCCGGCGGCGCCGGTATTCTGGCTGATGTCAAAGCCATGAGCGCCCTGGGTGCTTATGCCACCGCTGTGATTGCCGCGTTGACGGCACAAAATACCCAAGGGGTCACCGGGATCAGCCCCGTTCCTGCCGACTTTGTGCGCCAGCAAATTGACACGCTGTTTGCCGATGTGCGCATTGATGGCGTCAAGATCGGCATGTTGGGCCAGGAGGCCGTCACCACCGTGGTGGCCGAACGCATGGCCCACTTCAAGCCCACGCACCTGGTGCTGGACCCGGTAATGATCGCCAAAAGCGGCGATCACCTGCTGGAAAAGTCGGCTGTCCATGCCTTGCGCGAGCAACTGGTGCCCCAGTGCACCATGATCACGCCCAATCTACCCGAAGCTGGTGTCCTGCTGGACGCCCGCCCGGTAGAAACCGTCAAGGAAATGCGTCAGGCTGCCGAGCGCCTGCGTCGCCTGATGAATCACAGCGATCAGCGTTGGGTGTTTCTGAAAGGTGGCCACCTACCCGGCTCGGACTGCATAGACCTGTTGCACGATGGTGACAAGATGATCGAAATGCCCGCCAAACGTATTGATACGGCCAATACGCACGGCACCGGCTGCACCTTGTCGGCTGCGCTGGCCGCCCTGCTGCCCCAATACAGCAATGTGCCTGATGCTGCCCTGGCTGCCAAAAAGTACCTGTACGAAGCCATTGCCCGTTCGGGTGAACTGACAGTGGGCAGCGGACACGGTCCAGTGCATCACTTCCATAAACTGTGGCCATCGTCCTGATACGTGCCCTTTGATCGGGCCGCTTGAAGGCCCCTGTCTTATGCCTACACTTGGAATTATTGTCGCCATGCGCGAGGAGCTGGAGATTGTGCTGGAACGCTTGCAAGAGCCCCAGACCATCCAGCGCGCCGGCATGGACTTTCATCGCGGCAGCTATCTGGGCAAGCCCGTTGTGGCCGTGGTCTGTGGCGTAGGCAAGGTCAATGCCGCAGCTTGCACCCAGATGCTGATCTCGGAATTTGCCGTGGGCAGCATCATCAATATCGGCATTGCCGGTGCAGTTGAGCCCAGCATCCGGCCAGGCGATATCGTCATTGCCGATACCCTGGTCCAGCACGATGTAGAGCTCAAAGCCCTGGGCCTGACGCCGGGACAGGTTTTCCGCCTGGACACTTTTGATTTTCCGA
Organism: Alcaligenes faecalis; assembly: GCF_041521385.1. Classification (NCBI taxonomy): domain Bacteria; kingdom Pseudomonadati; phylum Pseudomonadota; class Betaproteobacteria; order Burkholderiales; family Alcaligenaceae; genus Alcaligenes; species Alcaligenes faecalis. The sequence goes on from NZ_CP168006.1 coordinate 1,756,341, forward strand.
CTGACCCCACTTTGCTGGCGATCGCTCAAACTGCCGCCCAACAGATTGAAGGGCATCAGGTCCATACGGGCCGCATTGTTACCGGCGACCAATTTATCGCCTGTAACGATAAAATACAGTGGTTAAGCGCCACCTTTAATGCCTTAGCCTGCGAAATGGAAAGTGGCGCCATTGCCCAGGTGTGCTATCTGAATACTGTACCTTTTGTCTGTATACGCAGCATTTCAGACAATGCCAACAACGAAGCACACATGGACTTTGACACCTTTTTGCCCATCGCTGTCAATAACGCCAGCACCTTGCTCCATGCAATGGTGCCGTCTTGCTAAGCCCAACTGCGCCTCTTTATCGATGCGCTGGCTTATAATCGGCTCTTTCCCAAGCCTTTAGTTTTCTGGAAGCTATGAACCATATTGCGCTGTCTGAACTCGAACGTGCCCGTTACTACATGGTGGAACAACAGATCCGTCCCTGGAACGTATCCGACGAAAACGTGCTGCAAGCATTGGTCGAGGTCCAGCGCGAACGCTTTGTTCCCTCGTCTTTGCGCTCTTCGGCCTTTTCGGACACCGAGCTGCCACTGATCATCAATGCCGTGGACACGCACGAAACCATGCTTTCGCCCAAAGTGGAAGCTCGACTGGCTCAAGAGCTGCTTTTGCAACCAAGCGACGGTGTGCTGGAAATTGGTACCGGCTCGGGCTATCAGGCCGCTTTGCTGGCGCACCTGGCCCAACAAGTCACCTCCATCGAGATTGACAGCAAACTGGCCGCTTTTGCCCAGGAAAACCTGCAGCGCAACAATGTGCGCAATGTCAAAGTTGAAGTGGGCGATGCGCATGCCGGCTGGGGCACCACCGAGTACGACGCCATTCTGGTCACCGGCTCCGTGCCCACCATTCCTGATGCCTTGAAGTACCAACTCTGTATCGGGGGCCGTCTGGTGGTGGTGGTCGGTCAAAACCCGGTTATGACAGCGGTACGTATCACACGCACCAGCGCGGCCAGCTTCGAGACCACGCCCCTGTTCGACACCTGGATCAAACCTTTGCGCGGCACCGCCGTTTCGCAATTCCGTTTTTAAGTGCCTGTGCAGTTCATGACCTCCTTGCGCCTGGCGCTGCTCTGCCTATTTGCCTTAAGCAGCACCGCCCAGTCGCAAGATCTGCTGCAAGCCTGGAACCAAGCCCTGGCACGTGAACCGCAATTTGGCGCAGCGCAGGCTGCACAGCAAGCCGATCAAGAACAAGTGCCTCAAAGTCGGGCACCATTGTTGCCACAGATCAGCGCCATCGGCACAGTTGAACGGCAAGAGCGCCGTCAAACCAGCCAGTTATCCAATCAGCACTCCAGCGACCGAGCCGCCTGGACGCTCACGCTGAGCCAAGCGGTTTACAACCGCAATGCCTGGGCCCGTTACGAACGCGCCCAATTACTGGCGCAGGGTGCCGATGTTCAACTGGCACTGGACCGACAAGATTTGATGCTACGCGTCAGCCAACGCTATTTTGATGTGCTGGCAGCACAAGATACGCTATCCACCCTGAAAGCCCAGCAAGCTGCCATTGACGAGCAACTGCGCGCCGCTGACCTGAACTTTCAACTGGGTGGCACCACGATTACCGATGCCTACGAAGCCAAGTCGCGCCTGGACCTAACTCGAGCCAGCGTCTTGCAGGCTGAAAATACCCTGCAGGTGGCCCAGGACAAGCTGGCTGCACTGACGCTGGAGCGGTATGACACTCTGGCTCGCCTGCGGGAGCCTTTACGTCTACCCGCCCCACAGCCTGCGAATCTGCAAGACTGGCTGGATCAGTCCAGCCAATCTGGTTTACGCGTGGTGCTGGCCGATATCAAGGCCCGCGCCGCCCAGGAGCAACTGAAAAGCACCCAGGCCCTGCACGAGCCAACCCTGGCCCTGAAAGCCCAAACCGGCAGCGGTAGCGACCAGACTTTGTTTGGCCAGGCGGGCGGTGGCCCACGTTCGCTGAACAGCGCGTTGGGTCTGGAACTAAGCATCCCGATTTTCCGTGGCGGCGAAACCAGCTCGCAAGTTCGTGAACAAAGCTCGCGCCTGCAACAAGCCCGCTACGATCATCAATTCGCCATTCAGCAATCCATCCAGCAGACGCGTCAGTACTTCTCTGGCGTCACCACGGGTCTGGACCGTGTGCAAGCCCTGGAAGCAGCCACCAAGTCCAGCCAGGATGCTCTGGAGGCCAACAAGCTGGCCTACGAAGTCGGTGTGCGTGTCAATATCGACGTGCTCAATGCCCAGCAGCAGCTTTACGAAGCACAACGCAGCTTGGCTCAGGCCCGTTATGAGGTTCTGATGAACAGCCTGCGCTTGAAAGCAGCCAGCGGCACACTGAGCGAAAACGACCTGCGTGCTGTCAACGATCTGCTTGAACCGGCATCCTGAAGCCTGCGCTGGCAAAAAACACAGACCAGGCGCCGCAATCTGACCTTTAAAGCGAGACCTCTCCAGCCAGCTTTAATATCTCCCAAATACGCTCAATATCTGCCTCTAAGACAGACACGCCAAGCAAACAAGATCACGTACAAGGACCACATCAAACCTTGTTCAGCCACTGACAGTGGCAGTAGCAACCCGGTCTGGCTTTAATCCCATTACCGTGCAGACCTCAAACACCAGACGATCCTGGGTGTCAGCCCCCCCCCAAATTCCCTTCAAAAAAAACCCCGGACCAAGCCGGGATTCATCACATCAATCTGTACTTCGCTTTTTAGTCGCGCAGCTTCTGGACCAGTGCTGTCGTGGAACGCTGGAACTCAAAAGGAATGGCGACCGCATCGCCCCCCCAGCTACGCACCAAAGCCGTTTCGGGCAAGGCTTCCATATCGTAGTCGCCGCCCTTGACGATCAGGTCTGGACGCAGTGCCGCGATCAAGGCTTCGGGTGTGTCTTCGTCAAACAAGACCACCGCATCCACACAAGCCAGCGCAGCCAGCAAAGCGGCACGATCCTGTTCAGGGTTGATGGGGCGTTCCGGCCCCTTGTTCAGACGTCGCACCGAGGCATCAGTATTCACACCCACAATCAGCGAAGCGCCTAACTGAGCCGCCTCGTCCAGATAGCTGACATGCCCACGGTGCAAGATATCAAATACACCGTTGGTAAAGACCAGCGGGCGCGCCACGCGCCCCTGCTGCACCGCTTCACGCAAGGCATCCAGGCCCAATACCTTGGCCTCGAAACGTGCGCTCATATCAAGCCTGCACCAGCGTCGAATCAGAACCGACCTGACGGGCCAGATCCTTGCGGTAGCGGTTCAATTCCTGCACGGTTTCAAAGGAGCTGCCCATCAGCAGCGACATATTGTGCAAGATGCGCGAGCTGACCTTGTGCTCCCATTCCTTGTCGAAGCAAATCTGCGTATCCAGCCAGTTTTCCAGCCAGCCGGGCGATGGCAGCTTGGACTGCACCGTATCATCCGGGAACATGGCTTTGTTCACGTGCAAGTTGGTGGGGTGCAAGGCCTGAGCGGTACGATGCGCCGAGGCCATCAGAACACCGATCTTGGAGAAAGCCAAACGGGCTTGCAGGCCAAATTCCTGACCCTTGTGCACCAGAGCACGCTTCATGTAGCGCAGGTAAGCACCGGCGTGACGGGCCTCGTCCTGAGCCACGATCTTATAGATGGCCTTGATCACAGGCTCGGTGTGCCAGTCAGCAGCGCGGCGGTACCAGTGGTTCAGACGCACTTCGCCGCAAAAGTGCAGCATCAGCGTTTCCATGGCGGGGGCCGGATCAAAGTCAAAGCGCACTTTATGCAGCTCTTCTTCGGTAGGCATCAGTTCGGGGCGGAAGCGGCGCAGGTATTCGATCAGAACCAACGAGTGCTTTTGCTCTTCAAAGAACCACACGGACATAAAGGCGCAAAAGTCGCTGTCATCTTTATTGTCACGCAGGAACATTTCGGTAGCCGGCAAGGCGGCCCACTCGGTAATGGCGTTCATTTTGATGGTGTAGGCTTGCTCGTCTGTGAGCTTGCTGCCATCAAAGTCATCCCACGGTATGTCATGCGCAAAATTCCAGCGCACCGCTTCCATGGATTTAAATAAGTCATGGTAAAGCATAACGATTCCTAAAAAGAATCAAGCGGTTCCTTGAGGGCGGCCATTTACCGTCCGGAAGGCGCCGGAAAGCACCAGCTTAACAACTCGCTGGCGGACCTGCGTCTATCGTAGAACCTGCAGTTATCAGAAATATGTCAGCCACAAAAAAACTGACGCGTTGCGGAGAGATCACACTTATCGCCCCACCAAAGCCCAGATGGCCACCCCGACCGCAAGCGCCAATACCGCGCACAAGGCCGTCAGCAATCGGTTGGTCTGCTGCTGCGACTGGCGCAACAGCTTAAGTTCCTGGTTCAACGCCTGCCCTGTCTCCGGTCTATTCAAGCTGGAATAAACCAGACGCGGAAGCTGCGGCATGATCTGGGCCCACTGCCCGGCTTCCTGTTTCAAACGCGAGTAAAAGCCCGATGGACCAATACGCTGGTACATCCACTTTTCCAGATACGGTTTGGCGGTATCCCACAGATCCAGTTCCGGATCCAGGTCCCGCCCCATCCCTTCCACATTCAGAAGGGTTTTCTGCAGCAGCACCAACTGCGGCTGAATTTCCACATTGAACCGGCGCGAAGTCTGAAACAGGCGCAAAAGCACTTGCCCCAGGGAGATCTCGGACAAGGGCCGGTCAAAATACGGTTCACATACCGCGCGTACCGAGCCTTCCAGCTCCTCTTCGCGGGTTTCAGGTGGCACCCAGCCAGACTCGATATGCAATTGAGCCACACGGCGGTAATCTCGCCGGAAAAAAGCCAGGAAGTTTTGCGCCAGGTAATTCTTGTCGAACTCGGACAGCGACCCCACAATGCCAAAGTCCAGAGCAATATAGCGCCCCAGCGTTTCAGGGGCGTCCGAGACGTAAATATTGCCGGGGTGCATATCGGCATGGAAAAAGCCGTCGGTAAACACCTGGGTGAAAAAAATCTCCACCCCTTTGCGGGCCAGATCCTTCAAGTCCACATTGGCCGCACGCAAGCGGTCAATCTGGTTGACCGGGATGCCCTTCATACGGTCCATGGTGAACACGGTCGAGGCGCAATAATCCCAATGCACTTCGGGCACGATCAGCAACTCAGTCCGCTCTACATCTTTGGTGAAATTGCGGCGCAACTGGCTGCAATTGGAGGCTTCGCGGATCAGATCCAGCTCGTCATTCAAGTACTTGTCGAACTCGGCGACTACCTCGCGCGGTTTCAGGCGACGGGCATCAGGACCCAGGCGTTCCATAAACCCGGCCAGCACACGCATCAAACGCAGGTCTTTATGGATAACCTCGCGCATGCCAGGGCGTAATACCTTCACGGCTACTTCGCGGCCATTATGCAGCTCGGCAAAGTGGACCTGGGCAATCGACGCCGAGGCGATAGGCTCACGATCAAACGTCTTGAACAACTCGTAAGGCGACGCACCCAAGGCCTTCAGAATCGTGGCCTCGGCCACCTCGGAAGGAAATGGAGGCACACGATCTTGCAACAAAGCCAGTTGCTCGGCAATATCCAGCGGAATCAGATCCCGGCGGGTAGAGAGCACCTGACCGAACTTGACGAAGATAGGCCCCAGACTTTCCAGGGCCAAACGCAAACGCACACCACGCGGCAGCTTGGGCTTGCGGCCCAGGCGCACAATACGCAACAGGCGGGAAGCCCAGGGATGGCGGATGCTCGATAGCACCAGTTCGTCCAGGCGATAACGGAATACAACCAGCAAAATGGTCAGCAAACGGCACAAGGAGAACATGCTCAGGACTCCCGCCGACGCGTATCAAGACGATTCAAACGCTGGTCCAATTTGTCCAGGCGCTGAGCCAACACAGCGGATTGTTCACGCAGCCGATCAAGTTCGGGACGCGTCACCAGCAAGGCACTTTCTTCAGTCAAGTATTCGCTGGCATTGCCTGCCAGACGCTGGCCCAGATCCCGCAAGCCGGAAAAGGCTCGGCGTGCGCCACTCAACAAGCGCACCGCCATGACATCACCGACGATTTGAGCCAGATCGTGCTCGGCATCCCAGCGTAGATTGGCGGCCAGATCCGACACCAGATTGGCCAGGCCAGCTTCACCTTGTACATGCATTAACTGCGTGACTCGGCTGAAATCGCCGTCTTGCAGAATTTGAGGTAATTCGGGCAGCTTGTCCTGGGGCAGTGTCAGCGTGACGTCCGGCACCACGGCAGGATGGCCTTGCTCCAGTTTTCCCTGGGAACTGATGGTGTAGACCAGTTGCAAACGGCCCACAATCAGCGAGACGGTTTTACCTGCATAGCTACGCAAACGCTCACGCGCCCAATCCTCACGATCAAGCAAGGCATTGAGCAAACGCACGCCCACGGCGCCAGGTTCTAGGAATGAAGGGATACCAAGCATGTCCATGCAAGTCTACTGCCGGGGCAAGTAAACCAGTCCAATTAAAACAGCCAGTTTAACCCGACACAGACACGGCCGGATGCACAGGGCGACAGGAACACGGGCAGATGGAATCACAGAGAAACGGGAGCACTCATAACAGAACAGCCGCCTGGATTAGAAGGCGGCTGTTTGTATCGATAAAGATCAAGCGTTGGGGTCAACCGGGATCTGCTGAATACCTGCCAGCAGCCAGCCTGCACCGTCGGCCTTGAACAGATTCCAGACTTCTTCAAAGCGGAAGGCTTCTGCACCCGCTTCCTCACGCAACATACCGGAGTAGCGCACGCTGGCCAGGTGGCCGTCGGCCACTTTCTCGATACCCAGCAATTCGGCATTGAGCAGGACCACTTCAGTCACGTTCTCGCCTTGGCGCTGGGCAATTTGAGGAGCGGCTTCCTTGAGCAGATCGTCGGTCAGGAAGGTACGCAGTTGTTCCACATCACCCTTGTCCCACAGCTTCTGGATTTCCACGAACTGAGTCTTGGCATTGGCCAGGAAAGTAGGTGTGTCGAAATCACCAGGGATGAACCAGCTCTCGTCGACTGGAGGCGCTGGAACAGCGGCAGCAGCAGCGGGCTGAGCAGCAGCAGCGGCTGCCGGTGTAGGAGCGGGCGCAGCCTGTGGTTGTTGCCATGGGCTAGGTGCCGGATCGGCATTGCGCATCATGGACTGACCACCGGCCTGTTGCATGGCAGGGCGAGCCGCCGAACCACGGAAACGACGCACAATGAACAGAACAGCGAAGATGACCAGACCAATCAACAAGAGGCTGGACATCATTTCCAGGAAAGCACCGCCCAGACCCATGCTGGACAACAAGGCAGCAATACCCAAACCAGCAGCGATACCGGCGATCGGACCCAGGAAGCGGGACATGCCCGACTTGGCAGCCGTGCTTGCTGCGGCCGTACCGGCAGCAGCAGCGCCAGCGGCTGGAGCAGCCGAACGAGTGGCGTTATTTGCAGCAGCAGGAGGAGTCACTGCCGAGCGATTGCTGGTGATGTTGGAGGATTGGCGGCCAAAGCTGGAGCCACCACCCATGCGACGTGCTTCCGCATCATACGAAACGGTCAACAAAGCGCCGGTGCTAAAGGCCAGTACAGCAGCCATGAAGTAACGAGAAAGCCGTCCAGACATAGTCACAAACTCCTGACCAGAACAAGCGTTTAAGACACAGGGCTTTAAAGCCCGCGACCATGCCATCCCAGTCGAATATTCAAGAAAACTTACGATAAGCTGAACATTAACATGACAAGTTCCCATGCACCATATTTTTTTTACCGTGAATGACAAGCAAAAAACGAACGGCACCCAAAGGTGCCGCTACATATAGAGAGAGGGAAGAGAGGCCAGGCATCAATCCAGACGGATGCCTTCATGCAGCGCAGCAACACCGGCTGTCAGATTGAAATACTGCACGCGCTCCAGGCCCACTTCGCGCATCATGTCGGCCAAGGTGTTCTGATCAGGATGCATACGAATGGATTCAGCCAGATAACGGTAGCTTTCCTCGTCCTTGGCAACGAACTTGCCAATGCGAGGCAGGATGTTGAAGGAATACCAGTCATACGGGGCCTGCAAAGGCTTGGCCACACGGGAAAATTCCAGCACCAGTAGTTTGCCGCCTGGACGCAACACCCGCTTCATTTCAGCCAGTGCACGATCCTTATGCGTCATATTGCGCAGCCCAAAGGCCACCGAGACGCGATCAAAATAGCCATCCGGGAAAGGCAGGTGCTCGGCATCACAGACCGCAACCGGTGTGATGAGGCCCTTGTCTTGCAAACGATCACGTCCCACACGCAGCATGGAGCTATTGATATCGGTATGCCAAACCTCGCCGTCTGCACCAGCCTGACGTGCAAAGGTTTTGGTCAAATCGCCCGTTCCTGCCGCAATATCCAGCACTTTCATGCCAGGGCGTACCGCCGCTCGACCGATGGTGAAGGCTTTCCAGATACGATGCAGACCACCCGACATCAGATCATTCATGATGTCGTAATTGTTAGCTACCGAATGAAAAACCTGGGCGACTTTGCCTGCTTTTTCGCTTTCAGCGACGGTTTGAAAGCCAAAATGCGTATCGGTGTGCTGGGCACTAGGGTGTTGAGGACGCTGTTTTTCCATAATGGCATAATCGTAACGCAGATTTCCCGGTACAGAAACGAAAATCCAGCTCGCTGAGCGCCGCCCTTTTTGACACATTCACAAACCTGAAACATTAACGCCATATGATGGCGCTATTACGTGCAGTCAGGGATTGAAGCGCCCCTGTGTTTCTCTTGAGCCACCGTACTACCTGTCACTCAAGTGCAATACAAACAGCCAGCCTGACCTCTTTTATTTTTTATCGGACCAGCCTGAAGCTAACAATGAGTACAAGCATATTAGTCGTGGAAGATGAGCCTGCAATCCAGGAACTGATCTCCGTCAATCTGTCCTTTGCCGGCCATAAAGTGCTGCGCGCCTTCGATGCCGAACAAGCCCAGATCCTCATTCGCGCCGAACTGCCTGATTTGATTCTGGTGGACTGGATGCTACCCGGCTCCTCGGGCATCAACCTGGCCCGCAAACTGCGCTCGGACGAACGTACCCGACACATCCCGGTCATCATGCTGACAGCAAAAGGCTCGGAGCAAGACAAGGTCGATGGCCTGGAAGCCGGTGCGGACGACTACATCACCAAGCCCTTCTCGCCCAAAGAGCTGATTGCCCGCATCAAGGCCGTGTTGCGCCGCCGCGCGCCTCAACTGACGGATGACGTAATCTCCATTGGCAACCTGCAACTGGACCCCAGCACACACCGCTTGTCCAGCCAGGGCATGGCACTGACCATTGGGCCCACCGAATTTCGCCTGCTGCATTTCTTCATGACCCACACCGAGCGTGTCTTCACCCGCTCCCAACTTCTGGATCAAGTCTGGGGCGATCACGTATTTGTGGAAGAGCGCACGGTAGACGTCCATATTCGTCGCTTGCGCAAGGCGCTGGAGCCTAGCGGACACGACAAACATATTGAAACGATTCGTGGCTCAGGCTATCGTTTTGCCCTTTCCCCACTGGAAAAGGCTCCCAACGCCTGATCCCATGTTCAGCATATTTACGTCTATTGTTATCTGGGCCCTGCTAGGCAGCCTGATCGGCTGGTGGCTCGGGCCATTCGTCGGCCTGGCCTTGTTTTGCGGTGGCCTGTTGATGCTGGTTTTCATCAGCACCTTGCAGTTGTCCCGCGTTGAGCGTTGGACCCGTAACCTGAGTGATCCCCCACCGCCCGCCATTGGCCCCTGGGACGCCATTCTGGCTCCCATCTATCGCCAATTACGCCGTGATCGACAGGAAATTCAGGATCTGAATCGCTACGTGGATGGCATCATGATGGCCGCCGAGGCCCTGCCCGACGGTGCCATTACCCTTAACGGGGAAATGGAGCTGCAATGGTGCAACCAAACCGCCTGTGAGCACATCGGCCTGAATCTGGCTACAGACCGTCATCACAGCATCTTCAACATCCTGCGCGAACCCCAGTTCTCCCGTTATGCCCGCCAACCTCAGTGGGACGGCCCATTGCTGCTGCACCTGAGCAAAGACGGACGCGAACGCTCCTTGCTACTGCAGTTAACACCCTATGGTCTGGGCCAGTTCCTGATTGTGACCCGCGATGTCACCCAGGTTGAAATGCTGGAGACCACCCGCAAAGACTTTGTGGCCAATGTCTCCCATGAACTGCGTACCCCCTTGACGGTATTGCTGGGGTTTCTGGAAACCCTGCAGGACATGCCAGCCGAGAGCCTGCCATTGGAGCAGCGCCAGCGTTACGAACAAATGATGCTGGAGCAGACCCGTCACATGCAGTCGATTGTGTCCGACTTATTGACCCTATCGACCCTGGAATCCTCACCCACGGTGGAAGGGGAAACGGTGCAGCTCAGCCAATTGATTGAAAGCGCGCTGAAACAAGGCGAGGCCATCTCCGGCGGACAACACAGTTTTGTCACGGACATTGATCCACGTATTGCCATTCAGGGTATGGAAACTGAACTAAGCTCGGCCGTCTCCAACCTGATTACCAATGCGGTGCGCTATACCCCCAAGGACGGCACCATCACCGTACGCTGGTATCTGAATGACAATGGCGAAGCCTGTTATTCCGTTCAGGACACCGGCATCGGTATCGCCGCCCAGGATATTCCCCGCCTGACCGAACGTTTTTACCGTGTGGACAAGGGCCGCTCCCGCTCCACGGGTGGCACCGGCCTGGGCCTGGCCATTACCAAACACATCATCGTGCGACATAACGCCGAGCTGCAAATTCAAAGCCGTCTGGGCGTGGGCAGCGTGTTTATGTTGCGTTTCCCCAAGAGTCGGGTTCGACTGCAGGACAGCTAGAACATGTGGGGCCATATTGGTCCTACAATAAACGGCTCTGAAGACCACATTGGCGGATTCATGCCGCACAGGAGCCAAGCATGTCCAATACCCATGAGCTGCGCCCTTTCCACCTTGCTTTTCCGGTCCATGATCTGGCCGTTGCACGCCAGTTCTACGGACAGACACTGGGCTGTCCCGAAGGCCGATCCTCTGACCAATGGATTGATTTCAACTTCTACGGCCACCAGATTGTGGCTCATCTGGCTCCTTCAGAATGCGGCAGCAATGCCACCAGTGCCGTCGATGCTCACAACGTGCCCGTGCGCCACTTTGGCGTCGTGCTGGACATGCCCACCTGGCAAACCCTGGCTGACAAGCTGATTGCCGCTGGCACCCAGTTCGTGATCGAACCCTATATCCGCTTCAAGGGCGAGCCCGGCGAGCAGGCCACCATGTTCTTCATGGACCCGTCAGGCAACGCCCTGGAATTCAAAGCATTCAACAACCTGGATTCCCTTTTCGCCAAATAAAGATGCATAAAACCTGGCTACTTACCGAGCAAGGCGACCGCTGTCTGCTCGTGCAGTTCAGTGGATCGCTTTCTTTGGAGACCGGTTTACGCTGTACCCGCGCCGCACGCTTGCTGCGCGATCATGCGCCACCCTGTGTCCGTGATCTGGTCCCCAGCTTTACCGCGGTTGCGATCCACTTTTATCCAGATGGCAGCAGCGACCAGCTTGCCCGTTTGCAGGACTATGTTCACCAGGCACTGGCCGAGCTGGACACCAGCCAGGATCAGATCGCTACCGGCACCCTGGTGGATATTCCCGTTTGCTATGGCGGCCCTTTCGGACCCGATCTGCCCGCCATTGCCGAGCAGTTGGGACTAAGCCAGGACCAAGTCATTGAACTGCATAGCAGCCAGGTACAACTGGTATTCATGGTGGGCTTTGCCCCCGGTGCTCCCTATGTGGGCATCTTGCCCGAGCCGTTGAATGTGCCACGTCGCGCCACCCCGCGCACTGTGCTGCCCAAAGGCTCGGTGGCCATTGCCAACCAGCAAACCATTATTTACCCCAACGAATCTCCCGGCGGCTGGCATCTGATAGGCCGCTCGCCCGTTAATTTGTTCGATGCCCGGCGCTCGCCCGCCGCCCTGCTCGCCCCCGGCGACCAAGTACGCTTTGTGCCTCTGCCCCACGAGCAGTTTGATCACTGGACACCTGCATGACGGTACATATCCTCAAACCCGGCATGATGAGCAGCCTGCAAGACCGAGGCCGTTATGGACACCAACACCTGGGAGTCTCGCCCAGCGGTGCCATGGATGAACGCGCCCACCGACTGGCCCATTTTCTGGCAGGTAATACCGCCGAGCAGGATCTGGCCAGCCTGGAAATTACCGTCCAGGGCCCAAGCCTGCGTTTTGACGCACCTGCCCTGTTTGCCCTGACCGGCGCGGATATGAATGCCAGCCTGGACGGCCAGCCCGTGGCAGTCCTGCGCCCTACCCTGGCACGTGCCGGGCAGACCCTGACAATGCAGTCCGCCAAACCCGGCCAAGGAGCACGTAGCTACCTGTCTGTTTACGGCGGTTTTCAGGTTGAGTCCTTGCTGGGTAGTCAAAGCACTCATATGCGCGTTGGCCTGGGTGGTTTTAAAGGCCGCGCCTTGAAAAAAGGTGACCAGATTCAACTGGCCCAAGCCCTGCCCAATCAGGAGGATGCGCTGAACAAGCTGCAAGCCCTGCTGGATGAGCTACGGATTTATATGCCGGCAGCCCTGGCCCTGGCGCCACGGGACCGCCTGCGCATCATGCTGGATCAAGCCGACTTGTTTACTGACGAATCACTAGAACTGTTCCAAAGCCAAAGCTACCGCATCAGCCCAGCGTCGGAACGCATGGGCTATCGCCTGGAAGGTCAACCCTTGCAGCGCAAGACGCCAAAAGAACTGCTGTCCGCGCCCACCTGCTTTGGAACGATTCAAGTTCCGAACGACGGCCAACCCATTGTTCTCATGGCAGATCGACAAACCACCGGGGGTTATCCGCGTATCGGACAAGTCGCCAGCGTGGATCTGGCTCAAGTGGCACAACGCCTGCCAGGTCAGAGTCTGGGCTTTGAAGTGGTGACGGTAGAACAGGCCCATGCGCTGTCTGCCCGTCAGGAACAGGCTTTTACGCGTCTGAATGACGGCCTGGAGCCTTTGCGACAGGCTTTGAAACAGTGTGTGGCGTAGAAGTCTATTAAGACAGCACCAGTACAGGCAGAACGGCTGACGCTGTCTCGCATTCGTATGCCCTAACTGGCCCATCCGATCGCAAGAAGATAAGACAGCTTGCCCCCCCCTGACAAGCCCAGGAGCAAACACCCACTACTCTTTGCTCCCAAGTTCAATACGGCTCCAACGACAGCCACCACATTCACGCACCTATAAAAAACACCTCGCTTGGGAAGGCGAGGTGTTTTCATTTTGTCTGGTGCAAGACAGCGACTGCCTTGCGCCCTGCACAGACTTACAGGAACAGCTTGTACGCCGGGTTATCTGTTTCGTCCCAATGCGGATAGCCCAGATTACCCAGGAAAGCCTTGAACTCTTTTTTGTCCGACGGTGGCACCTGGATACCGATCAGGATACGGCCATAGTCATCGCCCTGATTACGGTAGTGGAACAAGCTGATATTCCAGTCCTGGTTCATGCTGGACAAAAATTTACGCAAGGCACCAGGGCGCTCTGGAAACTCGAAACGCAACAGAACTTCGTTCGTAGCCTGACTGGACACGCCCCCCACCATATGACGCACATGGGTTTTGGCCAGCTCGTTGCCAGTCAGATTCAGGGTGCCAAACCCTTTCTTGACGAAACGCTCTTCCAGCTTTTCGATCTCCGCTTCGGAGGAAATCGACATACCCACAAAGACATGTGCCTTTTCAAGGTTGGACATGCGGTAGTTGAACTCCGTCACCGAGCGAGTACCCAGGGCATCGCACAGGCGGCGGAAGCTGCCTTTGGCCTCGGGGATCGTCAAGGCAAACAAAGCTTCACGAGCCTGCCCCACATCCGCACGGTCTGCCACCATGCGCATACGGTCAAAGTTCATGTTCGCACCGGACGTCACCGCAATCAGAGTCTTGTTCTTGAGCTTGTTTTGAGCAGCGTAGCGCTTGGCACCGGCCAAAGCCAGGGCACCAGCCGGTTCCAGCACGCTACGCGAGTCCTGGAACACATCTTTGATAGCCGCACAAATCGCATCCGTATCCACGATGACAAAGTCATCCACGTACTGACGCACCAGACGAAAGGTTTCCGACCCCACTTGCTTGACCGCCGTGCCATCGGAGAACAAACCCACGTCCGACAAATTTACGCGTCGGCCCGCCTTGATACTACGCACCATGGCACAGGAGTCTTCGGTCTGCACGCCAATCACTTTGATTTCGGGGCGCAAGGCCTTGATATATGTTGCGACACCCGCTGCCAACCCACCCCCGCCAATCGCTACAAATACCGCTTCAATCGGACCGGGATGCTGTTGCAAGATTTCCATGGCCACTGTGCCCTGCCCGGCGATCACATCAGGATCGTCAAAGGGATGAACAAAGGTCAGACCTTCGCTCTTTTGCAGTTCCACAGCATGCTGGTAGGAGTCCGAATAGCTCTCGCCCGCCAGGACCACTTCACCGCCCAGATTGCGCACGCCATCAATCTTCACTTGCGGGGTGGTAGTTGGCATCACGATAACGGCACGGCAGCCCAGCTTGCGCGCGGCCATGGCCACGCCCTGAGCGTGGTTGCCCGCCGAAGCCGCCAGTACACCCCGTTTTAATTCTGCGGCCGACAAATTGGCCATTTTGTTATAGGCACCGCGCAGCTTGAAGCTAAAAACAGGCTGATAATCTTCGCGCTTGAGCAGCACCGTGTTACTAATTCGTGCCGATACCTGGGGAGCGGGTTCAAGTGGTGTTTCGATGGCGACATCGTACACTTTCGAGGTCAGAATTCGCTTTAGGTAATCGTTCGACATTTCTCAGGCTTCAATTAACAGCCGGTTTGCCACCAAGGCCAGTCGCAGGCCCCTGCCTGAGACTGCTCACCGGGAAAGAAAAACAGAATACCATAGGCGGATGCCCTAACTGGCGTCCATTGCTCTCTTCAAACACCCATCCACATTACTTATGCAAGCCTGGATCTCTGATCTTATTTCGTGGCTCTTGACCACCCTGTCGCTGCCCGAAATCGGTTTAAGTGCCATTTTCATCGTCAGTCTGGTCTCGGCCACTCTCCTTCCTCTTGGTTCGGAACCTGCGGTATTCGCGTATATCAACCTGGCCCCGGATATGTTTTGGCCAGCGGTACTGGTCGCCACGGTGGGCAATACAACAGGTGGGGCAATCAGCTATGCCACTGGCCTGGCTGCCGAGAAAGCCTACGAAGCCTGGCGCGAAAAGCACCCACAGCATCCAGAAGCGGGGACGACACCCCAAAACAAGGCCGCCGGTCGCTGGCATGAGCTGGGGCAACGCTGGCTGACCCGCATGGGCCCACCCGCCCTGCTCTTGTCCTGGTTGCCAGTAGTGGGCGACCCCCTGTGCGCCGTAGCGGGTTGGCTGCGCCTGCCGTTTTGGCCCAGCCTGTTTTACATGGCAGTAGGCAAACTGGCGCGCTACATCACCATGACCGCCGGTCTGCTATGGATTTTCCCCAAATTGGGTTGGTAATTTGCTGCAAACTGGCTGCAAACGACCGCTTATCCCTGATTTGCCCATGTAGTAAGGGGGCAGCGTGGCTACGATTCGTATACACTTGTCTTTTGCCTATCTGCTCCTCGCTGAGCCGCCCTTGACGGGCCTTGCCAACTATCGCCATGAACGCCCCCATTGCAAGCAAGCACCTGGCTGCCCAGGCACGCAACACCGACACGCCGCGCCTGCGTGAGATCCCCTACAACTACACCTCCTACTCGGACCGGGAAATTATCCTGCGACTGCTCGGTGAGGAAGCTTGGGAAAAGCTGTCCGAGCTACGCTCCGAACGCCGCACCGGCCGCTCCGCACGCATGCTGTTTGAAGTGCTGGGTGACATCTGGGTCGTCAAACGCAACCCTTATTTGCAGGACGACCTGCTGGACAACCCCAAACGTCAGCATCAACTGATCGAAGCCTTGAACCATCGTTTGAACGAAATCGACCAGCGCCGCGACAGCGCCGTGCCCGATCGCGATGCCAAGGTTTTGCGTCTGCTGCACGCTGCCCGTGGCGCTGTGGCCGCATTCGAACAAGAATTTACCGATACCCGCGAACTACGCCAGAAAATCGTACGCTCCCTGTCGCGCCTGACCGCCAAGGACAACATCAAGTTTGATGGCCTGTCACGCGTCTCGCATGTCACCGATGCCACCGACTGGCGTGTGGAATATCCCTTTGTCGTGCTCACCCCTGACCACGAAAACGAGATGGCCGCGCTGG
Organism: Alcaligenes faecalis; assembly: GCF_041521385.1. Classification (NCBI taxonomy): domain Bacteria; kingdom Pseudomonadati; phylum Pseudomonadota; class Betaproteobacteria; order Burkholderiales; family Alcaligenaceae; genus Alcaligenes; species Alcaligenes faecalis. Next base: position 1,772,677 of record NZ_CP168006.1, read on the forward strand.
TCCGTGCCTGTATCGAATTGAAGCTGACCATCATCCCACGTGGGGGTGGTACGGGTTACACCGGCGGCGCGATTCCGCTTAGCTGGCGCTCGGTGGTGATCAACACTGAAAAGCTCGATGCCATTGGCAAGCCTGAACAAACCACACTGCCCGGCATGGACGAGCCCGTCACCACCATCCTGACCGGCGCTGGCGTGGTAACACGCCGTGTGGCCGATGCCGCCGACGCTGCCGGTGCCGTGTTTGCAGTAGACCCCACCTCGGCGGACGCCTCCTGTGTGGGCGGCAATATCGCCATGAACGCCGGCGGTAAGAAAGCCGTGCTGTGGGGCACCGCGCTGGATAACCTCGCCTGGTGGCGCATGGTCGATGCCCAGGGAAACTGGCTGGAAGTCACCCGTCTTGAACACAATATGGGCAAGATCCACGACGTGGAAATGGCTCACTTTGAAGTCAAATGGTTTGATGGCCGTTACGCTCCCGGTGCCCAACTGCTGCGCAGCGAAACCCTGCATATTGAGGGCCGACGCTTTCGCAAGGAAGGTCTGGGTAAGGACGTTACCGACAAATTCCTGGCTGGCCTGCCCGGCATTCAGAAAGAAGGCTGTGATGGTCTGATCACGCAGGCCCGCTGGGTCTTGCACCGCATGCCTGCGCATACACGCACTGTCTGTATGGAGTTTTTCGGCCAGGCCAAACAGGCCGTGCCCTCCATTGTGGAAGTCATTGACTACCTGAACGGTGAAGGCAAGCGTATCGGCGCAATTCTGGCTGGTCTGGAGCACTTGGACGAACGCTATCTGCGCGCCGTGGGCTATGCCACCAAGAGCAAGCGCGACGGCCTGCCCAAGATGGTCCTGATTGGCGACATCGTGGGCGACGATCCCGATGCCGTGGCAACGGCTGCTTCGGAAGTCGTACGGCTGGCCAATGGCCGCTCCGGCGAAGGGTTTGTAGCCGTCAGCGCCGAAGCCCGCAAGAAGTTCTGGGCCGACCGTGCCCGTACCGCTGCCATTGCCCGTCATACCAACGCCTTCAAGATCAACGAAGACGTGGTGATCCCCCTGCGCCGCATGGGTGAATACACCGAAGAAATCGAACGCATCAATATCGAGCTATCCACGGACAACAAGCTGCGCTTGACGCGTGAACTAGAAGACTTCCTGCAAGGCGATCTTCCCGTGGGCAAGATCGAAGACCACAGCGACGCCGAGCACACTCGCGAAGAGATCCTGGACGAGCGCCGTCATGACGCCCTGCAAATCGTACGTGATGTACGCCAGCGTTGGCAGTGGCTGCAGGACAATCTGGACAAGCCTCTGAAAGACTCGCAGGCTGATCTGGCCGAGATTGGCGTGCCGCTGGACAACGCCGCTATTGACGCCCGTCTGCAAGAAGACCCGAACACCTCGATTTTCCAGCTATTGCAGGATCACACGATTCGCACCTCCTGGAAGAGCGAGATTCGTGAAAACCTGGAACACATTTTCCCAGGTGCCGACTGCGCGGCCGTACTGACTGAACTGCAAGCCATTCATGACCGCGTGCTGAAAAGCCGTGTGTTCGTGGCACTGCACATGCACGCCGGTGACGGGAATGTACACACCAATATCCCCGTGAACTCGGACGACTACGGCATGCTGCAGCAGGCCAACGTCACCGTGGCCCGCATCATGCAAATTGCACGCGGTCTGGACGGCGTGATTTCCGGTGAACACGGCATTGGTTTGACCAAATACGAGTTCCTGACACAAGAAGAGCTGGACCCCTTCCAGAACTACAAGCGCGAAGTAGACCCGAACAACCACTTCAATGCCGGCAAACTGATGCCCGGTGCGGATTTAAGCGGCGCCTGGACTCCCAGCTTCAACCTGCTGGGCCACGAATCGCTGATCATGCAGCGCAGCGAAATCGGCTCCATTTCCCACGCCATCAAGGACTGCTTGCGTTGCGGCAAGTGCAAACCGGTCTGTGCCACCCACGTGCCACGCGCCAACCTGCTGTACTCGCCCCGCAACAAGATTCTGGCCACCTCCCTGCTGATCGAAGCCTTTCTGTACGAAGAGCAAACACGTCGCGGGATCAGCCTGAAACATTGGGAAGAATTTGAAGACGTAGGCGACCACTGCACCCTGTGCCACAAGTGCTACAACCCCTGTCCGGTGGATATCGACTTTGGCGATGTGTCCATGGAAATGCGTTCCTTGTTAAAGCGCATGGGCAAGAAGTCCTTTAATCCAGGCTCGGCAGCGGCCATGTTCTTCCTGAACGCCAAGGATCCACGCGTCATCAAGGCCACTCGAACCGCCATGATCGAAGTGGGTTATAAAGCCCAGCGTGCCGCCCACAATCTGCTGGCGGCTCCCGCCCGCAAACAGGTCAGCGCCCCGCCTGCCACCATTGGCAAGGCACCGATCCGCGAACAGGTCATCCACTTCATCAACCGCAAGATGCCGGGCGGCCTGCCCAAGCAGACGGCCCGTAAATTGCTGGATATCGAGAACTCGGATTACGTACCTATCATCCGTAACCCTGAAGCCACCTCGGTGGACTCAGAGGCCGTGTTCTACTTCCCCGGCTGTGGTTCGGAGCGTTTGTTCTCGCAAGTAGGTCTGGCAACCCAGGCCATGCTCTGGCATGTCGGTGTACAAACGGTTCTGCCTCCTGGCTACCTGTGCTGTGGCTACCCGCAGCGCGGTAGCGGTCAAAGCGACAAGGCCGAGAAGATCATCACCGACAACCGTGTGCTGTTCCACCGCATGGCCACCACCTTGAACTACCTGGACATCAAAACCGTGGTGGTCAGCTGTGGTACCTGTTACGACCAACTGGCAGGCTATGAATTCGACAAGATCTTCCCCGGTTGTCGCCTGATCGACATCCACGAATACCTGCTGGAAAAAGGCTTGAAGCTGGAAGATGTGCAAGGCGTGCGCTACATGTACCACGACCCTTGCCACAGCCCCATGAAGCTTCAAGAGCCCATGAAAACGGTCAAATCCCTGGTGGGCGACAGCACTATCAAGGCAGACCGTTGCTGTGGCGAGTCGGGCACACTGGCCGTATCGCGTCCAGACATCTCCACGCAAATCCGTTTCCGCAAGCACGAAGAACTGCAGAAGAACCAGGACGCTGTCCGTGCTGATGGCTTCCAGGGCGAAGTCAAAGTACTGACTTCCTGTCCGTCCTGCCTGCAAGGTTTGTCCCGTTACGAGGACGAAACCAAGATGGATGCGGACTACATTGTGGTGGAAATGGCCAAGCACATGCTGGGCGAGAACTGGATGGCGGACTATGTACGCCGCGCCAACGACGGTGGTATTGAGCGCGTTCTGGTGTAAACCACACGCTTGCATTCCCCTGAACAGGCCGGCTTTATGTCGGCCTGTTTGATAAGTGGTGTGTGAGTATTTTTTATCGCTGGGCCGATTTCAAGGTAAAAGCGCCCCTCGGGGTGCAGCAAGCCGAAGGCGCAGCATCGGGCTTTTCCCTCGCTGGGCCTATTCTCAAAGGTACTCTTGGGATGGCAGCAAAGCGAAGATGCCATGTTGAGCACTTTTCTGCGGGGCACGTCAAACGACGCCCCCTCGGGGTGCATGTCGTCCAAACGCAGTATGAAAGCTTTTTCAGAATAGGTGTTTTATGTCTATTGATGATCCATTGCTAATCAGCCTGCAAACCCTGCTCCGCAGCGAACGCACTGCGTCTTTGGGTACACTCAGCAATCAGGGATTGCCGGTAGTTTCCCGTGTCCCCTTTGCGATCTGCCCCGAGCAAGCCAGCATCATCATCCACATCAGCGAAATGGCGGCTCATACCCGTTATTTGCTGCAACGCCCCGATGCCAGCCTGATGATCAGCCAAAGCGAGCATGGCCAGGATGCCGTCCATGACCTGCCCCGCGTCACCTTTCAAATGCAGGCTCGCCAACTGGAGCGCGAGCAGCCCGACTGGGAACAGGCCAAGCAAGCCTATACGGCCCGCTTTCCCGATATGGAATTTCTAAGCAGCTTTACCGACTTCCATTTCTTTGCACTGGATCTGGTCAGGGTGCGCCATATCGCGGGGTTTGCAGCGGCACGGACCTTGAAACCTGAGCTGGTACGCGCTTTGCTGGCGGAGCCTGTGGACAATTAAAGCCCCAGAGCCTGCTATCGCCACAAACCTGGGAAGCGCTGGGTCTGCACTCCAGCCATCACTACATCAAAGCACCTTAAAACAGCGAAGAACTGGGGGGCTGAGCCCCTTGCTGGCTCCGACCCGCATCCCAAATGTTGCGAGCCTTGCAACAAAGTCGTCACTAACTGATTTCCATATAAGGGAATTAGATTGCCCATTAAACGCCTTTCTCACCAGAGAAATCGCCATTTCCCCTTCCTGCCCTATCGATGCAATCGTCCATTTTCGCCTGCTTCAAACGCCAGGCATGACAAAACGTAAATTGGGTCGCTATAAGATTCAACGGCGATGGCGTTAAATGATTCGCAAGTCACTCGACGACGCAAGCTCACAACGAGTTGCCGCTACACATAGAAAAACCCAAGAGAGGAAGAGATGTCGAACAAGAAACGCCCTATCTATCTGCTGGTGCAGATGGCCTTGCTAAGCCTTTCCCTACCGGGTATCGCCCATGCAGAACCCGATAACACACTGGAGCAATGGCGCACAAAAGAGTACAAGCGCCAATCTGGCCTGGACATGATCAATGCGGCTAAAGCCTACTCGCTGGGCTTTACGGGCAAGGGCGTGACAGTCGGCTATCTGGACTCGGGAATTGAAGCCAAACACCCAGAGTTTGCGGGTGCCATTGCGGGCGGCTTTGACTTCACCACCAATACTCCCTACACCAATACCCAAGGGGTGGACTCAGACGACGACATACCCGGCCATGGCTCTCATGTTGCTGGAATTATCGGTGCACGTCGCGATGGCGTCGGCATGCACGGTGTTGCCTTCAACAGCCAGCTCTTTGCCGTTGCTTACGCCGAAAACAAGAATTCCCTAACCCCCGAAGAAGAAGCCGCGTACGACGACCGTGAGTTTTCCAGAAGCTGGAATTATCTTGCTCAGTTCAAACTGCCCATTATCAATAACAGCCTAGGACTCAATGACTGCAGTGACTCCTATGACCCACCTTGCCATATCCTGGAGTATGGCTCAGCACAAGGTGCTCTGGACTGGCAGCCCTTGATTATTGATTCCTTCAGGAACAGCGTAGAAGCGGGCACCTTGATGGTGTTTGCCACCGGTAATGAGCAACAAGACCACCCCGATTTCATGGCTGGCTCTCCTCACTGGTTTCCCGAACTTAAAGACAATTGGCTGGCCGTCACAGCCCTGGATGAACACGGCAATCTAGCCTCCTATGCCAATAAATGCGGCGTCGCTGCTGAATGGTGTTTGTCCGCCCCCGGTGGCGAGAATCCCGGTATCTACTCCGTCAACTCTGATGGTGGCTATGCCTATGCGGGCGGCACCTCCATGGCATCCCCACACGTCGCAGGCGGTGCTGCCCTGGTGAAAGAAGCCTTTCCCTATTTCACGGCGTATCACCTGCAGCAAACCTTGCTAACGACCGCAACGCCTCTGGGTGACCCAAGCATTTACGGTTGGGGCCTGATGAATGTGGGCAAGGCAGTCCAAGGGCCAGCGCAATTCACCCGTCTGTTCGATGTAGACACGCTGGGCTACCACTCCACCTTCGCCAATGACATCAGCGGCACAGGCGGCCTGCATAAGCGCGGCTCCGGCTCCCTGGAGCTGACGGGCAATAACAGCTATACCGGCGACACCACCGTCAGCGGAGGGCGTCTGGCCGTCAATGGCACACTGGCTTCTTCCGTGACTGTTGAACGTGAAGGAACACTGGGCGGTTCCGGTACAGTCGCTCAAGTCGATAACTACGGCACACTGGCTCCGGGCAACTCGGTTGGCACGCTGACCGTCAGCGGCGACTACACCGCCCATGCCGGTTCAGTGCATGAATTGGAAGTTGGCCCTGCAGGTGCCACCGATCGTTTAGTAGTAGGTGGTGCCGCCCATATCGACGGCACACTAAAGCTGGCCGGTGGCCCTTTCCGCCAGAACGTGGCCTATGCCTTTCTGGATGCGGCCAATGGGGTGACGGGTCAGTACAGCCACATCACTTATGACATGGCCTTCCTGTCGCCCACCCTGCTCTACGGCCCCAGCCTGTCCTTGCTGATCAAACGCAATGACACGCCGTTTGCTGCGTTTGCCAATACAAGTAACCAGAAAGCCGTAGCCACGGCCTTGGATACTGGCTCGGATCAACCGCCCGCTGCAATGGCTGAACTGTATAACACCGTACTCAATGCGCAGTCCGGGCAGGTTGCAGGCTATATGGAGCAACTACAAGGCCAAATCCATGCAGGCACCACCTCGGCACTGCTCAGCAATGGCGACCTGCTGCCCCGCACCTTGGGCAAACAAGCCTCGGGCGCACGTAATACAACCGGCAAAAAGACCGTCCTGTGGGCAGAGGTGATCCACCAACAGCGTGATCTGGACGGTGACGACAACAGCCAGGATGTTCGTCATAAAGTCGGGGGTCTGTTCCTCGGTGGTGATACCGCCATCGGTGAGCAAGGCTGGCGCATGGGGGCCGCTCTGGGCTATCTGGAAAACCGCATCAAGCTGGATGATCGCCGTCAGACATCACGCAGCAATAGCTACAGCGCAGCCCTGTACGGAACACAGGCTTGGGACATGGGTTCGGGTAGCCTGAACCTGCTGGCCGGTGGCGCTTACACCCGCCATAGCCTGGACAGCGAGCGTTCTATCTCTGTTCACCAAAGCGAAACACTAAAAGCGGACTACAAAGCACACAGCATTCAAGCCTTTGCCCAGTTGGGTTACCGCATGCCCGTCAGCCCCCGCTCCAGCGTCGAGCCCTATGCCAGTATCAATTGGCACCAACTGCGTCACGGCGCCTTTAGCGAATCAGGCGGTCAGGCGGCATTGCGAGGCGACTCCCAACGTCAGAACCTGAGCACTGTCACGCTGGGACTGCGGGGTAGCACGGAGCTGGACTTGTCTAAAACCACCTTATCCCTAAGCGCCGGTTTAGGCTGGCGTCATGCCCTGGGCGACACCACACCCGAACGTGAACTGGCCTTTGCCGCCCTGCCCGGCAGCAACTTCCGTATCAGCGGCGCACCTATCGCCAAAAATGCCGCTGTTGCCGAGTTGGGCGCAGAGCTGAAAGCAGGCAAGAGCACATCCTTCGGCCTGAACTACCAGGGGCAGTTTGGCCGCAATCAGGATCATGCCGGCTCCTTGTTCATGAAAGTGCGTTTCTAATCAGGACAAAAGACACGGGCCTGACAGTACGTCAGCTCCGTGTCTGATCAAGCAGACAGGCATGAAAAAACCCTGCGATGCTCAGAAGGCATGGCAGGGACTCAGGCTACAAACCCAAACCGGCTACGGCCGGTTAAGCATTAGCGATCAGATTCGTTAAAGCTACAGACAGTGTAAACCGACAGGCCAGAATCCTTAACGGCTTGGGAACCGCCCAACTCGGGTAGATCGATAATCGCGGCAGCTTCCACCACGTTGGCACCCAGGCGCTGCAGCAAACGAGCCGCCGCCAGCAATGTACCACCGGTCGCAATCAGGTCGTCAATCAGCAGGACGCGCTGACCAGGACGCACGGAATCGGTGTGCATCTCGACGCTGGCATTGCCATATTCCAGGGAATATTCTTCGGCCACGGTATTGAAAGGCAGCTTGCCCTTTTTACGCACTGGCACAAAACCCAGGTTCAACTCATAGGCCAGAACCGAACCCACGATAAAGCCGCGTGCATCCACACCCGCCACCAGATCCAGTTTTTGTCCCATATAACGGTAGACAAACAGGTCAATCAGCACGCGGAAGGAGCGTGGGTCCTGCAAGACGGTGGTGATATCGCGGAACGTCACCCCTGGCTTGGGCCAATCCGGCACATTGCGAATGATTTGACGGATGTACTGGGTGGGATCAATTTGCATGTCAAAGCTTCTACAACAAAAAATCCGGGCGCGAAGGGCGCTCTTGGATACGTTGCAAGTGTACACAATTGGTCAGCCGCAACAAGGGCTCACCCGGCTTGTGCCCGTAAGTTGTACTAATACGACGCGATTGATCCAAAATCCCGGCAGACTTGACCCGAAGCATCCTTTTAGTTTGGCCCTAAAGTATTTATTAGTGTGCCGGGTTTACGCTGCAAACGACCCGCTTCAAACTGATAAACGCTATCGACCAAAGGCAGTAAACGGGTGTCGTGGGTGGCCATGATCACGGTTTTCCCACGCGCCGCGGCCAGAATATCCTGCATCAAAGCCTGACTGGTTGGGCCATCCAGGCTGGCCGTAGGCTCATCCAGAAACCAGATATGAGCGGACGACAAAAGCACACGCGCCAGACACAGGCGGCGCTGCTGCCCCAAGGATAATTGCTGCCCACCCTCGCCCAGCCAGGTATCCAGTCCTTGGGGCAAATCACGTACCATACTGTCCAGTTGAGCATCGTGAAGAACCTGCCAGATTTGTTGCTCCGAAGCTGTCGGTTCTGCCAGCAATAGGTTATCGCGCACCGAGCCAAGAAACAGCGGTGAGTCCTGTGCCAGCAAGGCGCAGTGATCAAACCAGCTAGCGCGACTCCAGTCCTGGGCCACCTCACCCTCTACCAAATACTGCTGGCCCGAGGCAGGCAACAAGCGCATCAGCACACTCAGCAAGGTGGACTTGCCCGAACCGCTAGGCCCAAAAATGGCAATATGCTCACCGGGCCTAACCTGTAGCGACAACTGATCCAGCACCGGTTGCGAACCGTAGGCAAAGCTCAGATCTTTAATTTCCAGAGAGGCCGGCTTATCCAGCACAATCGCCTGCCCTTGCTCCGGATCGGTTTCCTCGGGTTCATCCAGAATCGTCAGCAAACGATGACTGGCCGCCTGCACTTCTCCCAAACGGGACGCGCCGCGCATCATCGGGGCCATGATCTCAAACAAACCCAACAATGCCAAAACCAAACCAACCCATAAAGGGCCGCTCATCGTCTCCAAATTGACCTGCTGGGCGCCTACCAACAAGCAGGTCATCAGGGCCACCCCCATCAACACCTGTTGGGAAAACTGCCCGACAATGCCCCAGCCATTGCTGCGCAAACGGGCCTGCCCCAACTCTTGATTAAGCTTGTCCACTTGCTCCTGCACGGTACCCGCAGCGGCAAACACCTGAATATCGGCATAGGCACGAATGGCCTGATGCACCAGAACACGTTGGCGATTTTCCAGCTGATGCACGCGTTGGGCCGCACGGCCAGCACCACGGGCACAGATATACGGAATTAAACAGGCGGCGATCAGCAGGCAGGCCAAAATCAACCAGGCCCACCAAAACAGCCAGGTTTGCAGCACCGCGCTAAAGACCAGACCGGCCACCACCGCCGTAGTCAGCGGCACCAGAATCAGCAGGAGCACCAAATCCAGCACAGCGATATCAGCGGTCAGGGTAGAAGCCAACTCCCCATCCCGAAATTGGGCCAAGCGCGACTGACTGAACCGGCTCAACCGTCCAAAAACCAGAGTCCGAATGCGTACTTGCAAATCCAGGGTCAGGGCATGCCCCACCACCCGTTCCAGGTACCGGGAGGCAATACGCCAGAAAGACAGGCCACGGATCATGGCCGAGGGGCCAAACAGATTGAATACGACGCCTAGAGCCGCCAGGAAAGCACTGCTTAGGAACCAACCCGCCACCCCCAGAAGGCTCACACCTGCAGCCACCGTACTGATCGCCAACAGAACCGTAAACAAGACGGCACCGCGTCGCGCGCGCAAGCTGGAACCTAAAAGACGAAACCACGCTTTCATGCCGTCAGAACTCCTTGGGCAATGTGTAACTGGTTCGAGCACATGGCCGCCAGCTCCTGATCATGCGTGGCTACGACCAGACAGCGTCCCTGACAAAAACGCAGAATGTTACCCATAACACGATCCCGTGTCGCCGCATCCAGCCTGGAGCTGGGCTCATCCAGCAGCACGACATGGGGATTGGTCAAGAACAGGCGAGCCAGAGCCAGGCGCTGAATCTGCCCCCCGGACAGGCCAAAGCCCCCTTCGCCCAGCTCGGTTTGCAAACCTTGAGGCAAAGCTTGTACGAACTCGGCCGCACAGGCTTGTTCCAAGGCTTGCCACAATTGCTCATCACTGGCTTGTGGCGCTGCCAAACGCAGGCCGTCAGCAATCGTACCCATGGCTAAAAAAGCTTGTTGAGAAATCAGCACAACCCCATCGTGACGCGTCAACAAACGCCCGGCTGTATCACTGTTACGCAGCAGGATTTCGCCCTGCGCCAAAGGGCGCAAACCAATCAGGCTTTCCAGCAAACTGGTTTTGCCCGAGCCACTGGCCCCCAACACCGCATAAGACTGATTGATATAGAGTTGCAGACTGGGCACTTCCAGCAAGGTCCCCTGCCCGCCCAACTGTGGTAAATGCAGACGTCGCAACACCAAGACCGGCAAGTTCGGAAAAACAGTTTCAACGTCTGCACGAGCAGAAGCAGCGGGAATCAAGTCTTGACCCAGACTCGCCCACAGTCTGTCGACCTCTACCGCAGCCGCACGTGCCGCTGCCCGGTCATGATAATTGGCAGCTAATTGGCGCAAGGGCTGATACGCCTCTGGAGCCAGAAGCAAGCAGAACAAGCCCTGCTGCAAGCTGACACCGGCAAAGGATTCACCCAGATAGCCCAGATAACCCAAACCAATATAAACAGCGATCCCGGCCACACCCAATGCCGCAAAGAACTCCAGCACCGCCGATGACAAGAACGCGATGCGTAGCACTTTCATGGTGCGTGTGCGCAGCTCCTGACTGGCCAGCTCCACACGCTGCAACTCGTCCTGCCCCCGCCCCATCAGGCTCAAGGTAAAAATTCCGCGCAGACGGTCTGCAAAAAAGCCTGACAGGCGCAAGGTTGTTTGTTGTTGCTCTCGGCTGGCAGCCTCCGCGCCCCAACCCACCAGGGCCATGAACAAAGGAATCAGAGGCGTGCTCAACAAAAGAATCAAGGAGACAATGCCATCGACCGGCAAGACTGCCAGCACCAGTGCCAAAGGCACCAGGGCCGCCGCCGCCATACAAGGGATGTAGCGTGTCACAAAGCCATCCAGGGCTTCGATTTGCGTGATCAAACTAGTAGAAAGCTCGCCGCTATTGCTGGCCCGCAAACGCGGCATCGTACTGCGGAACAGTCGGGCAAACAGCTCGGAGCGTAACCCTTGCTTCAGTTGTTCTGAAACCTTTTGCGCACGGCGCTCGCCCAAAGCGGAAATAGCAGCACGCAGCAGTAAGAGTGCGGCCACCATCAAGATAGAGAAAAGCTGCCCTGTCCAGGGCAGGCCATCGACCACAATTGCCTGCACGATCTTTGCCAGCAACCAGGCCTGGGGAATCAGTAAGGCGCCGGCCAGCACGGGGGCCAGCATGGAAGCCCGCAAAGCCGTGCGGGCGCGGCTGGAGAATTGCCCCAGCCATTGTTGCGCCGTTGGACTCTGTAGTGTCAATCAGACCTCGATATCTGCTTTAGCCTTGGAGGCGGCTGCATTTTGCAACGCCGTGTTTTCACGCAGCTCGAACCACATCGCATTCAGGATGGAGAATGCGCAGGCCAGACCCAAACCTAGAACCCAAGAGAAGTACCACATATGCGCTGGCCTCCTTAATAAGAATGAGAAGAGTCTTTCATGCTGGCAACCGACACCTTGCCACGCATTACGCTGTATACCCAGGAGGTATAGAGCACGATGATCGGCAAGAACACCAAAGTCACCAGCAACATGATCCACAAAGTCAGATGACTGGCTGAGGCATCAAACAAGGTCAGGCTGGAGCCTGGGTTCAAGGACGAAGGCAAGAGGAAGGGGAAAACCGCAAAGCCAAAGGTCAGAATGATGCCGGCCAGCGCCAGGGACGAGAACAGCAGGGCCAGCAAACCACGGCCACGACCAGCCAGCAATGCGCCCAGCAGCAGACCTGCGAAACCGACAATCGGTGCTGCCCACAAAGCAGGCCAGGTCCGGTAATTGGCCAGCCAGGCGCCTTCCACCATCTCGACCGTCTTTCCAATGGGGTTGGACATGGCGTGAGCCACTTCGGGCCAAGGCATGCTGTAGCCATTCATGGCGCTAATCCACCAGCCACCGGCAGCAAAAGCTACGATGGACAACAACCCCAAAGGCATGGCCCAGGCACGCGCACGACGAGCCACATGATCACTTCCCTTCCAAGCGACCACCACCGCTCCTTGGAATGCCAACATCAAGACACTGAGCAAACCACACAGGATAGCGAAAGGCTGGAACAGACCGAAGAAGTTGCCTTCGTACATCGGGCGCAACGTCGTTTCGTCAAAGCCGAACGGAACGCCCAGCATGACGTTGCCAATGGCTACCCCGAACACCAGGGCACAAACCAGACCGGAAGCGGTCCAGATCGCGTCCCAGTTGCGACGCCAACGTGACGAGCTAAGCTTGCTACGGTACTTGATGGCCACCGGGCGCACGATCAAGGCCACCAAAAGCAGCATCATGGCCAAGTAAAAGCCCGAGAAAGCCATGGCATACAACAGGGGCCAGGCCGCAAAAGCGACCCCTCCAGCCACGATCAACCAGACCTGGTTACCTTCCCAGACCGGGCCAATCACGTTGTACAGCGTGCGCCGTTCGTCATCACTGCGGGCAACCAGTGGCAACACCATGGCCACCCCAAGGTCAGCCCCGTCCATGATGGCAAATGCCGCCAACAAAACGCCCAGCAGCAACCACCAGATGATGCGCAAGGTGTCGTAATCGAGAAGAATCAAGTTATCCATGATGGTTCCCCCTCCTTAACCGCGCAGCAACGGAGCGTTGCGCGAACCATAAGACAAAGCGGAAGGTGTGACGGTCTCGCCAGCCTCGTCCGGACCTTTGCGAATTGAATGCAGCATGACCTTGATACCAATCACCGCCAGGGTGCCGTAGAGCAACAGGAAGATCGTCATACTGATCATCAAGTCTACAAAGGACAAGCCAGAGGCCGCGTAGTAAGTCGGCAAGACACCTTCGATCGCCCAGGGCTGGCGTCCGAATTCAGCCACAAACCAGCCGCACTCGATCGCAATCCAAGGCAGGGGAATGCTCCAGACTGCTGCTTTAAGCAAGCGCGGGTGACGTTGCAGACGATCACGCGATGCCAGGAAGAAGGCCACACCAAAGAACAGAATGAAGTACAGACCCAAAGCCACCATGACGCGGAAGCTCCAGAACAAAGGCGCAACCTGCGGCACCGTATCCCAAGCCGCCTGTGCGATGGTATCGGTATCGGCCTTGGTGATGTCGTCCGTATAACGCTTGAGCAGCAAGGCATAGCCCAAGTCTTTCCAGTTATTGTCAAAGACGCGACGGGCCTCGAGATTGCCCGCATCAGCACGCACCAACTGAAGAGCCTCATAGGCGCGCAAGCCATTGGCAATGCGGATCTTGGCATGCTCGACCAGCTCATTGATTCCCAGCATGGGAGTACTGACTGAGCGCGTCCCGATTAAACCCATCACCCATGGAATTTCCACAGCGAAGCGGTTTTCACGGGCCTCCTGATCAGGCCAGGCCAGAAGATTGAAACTGGCCGGGGCCTCCTCGGTTTCCCACATGGATTCCATGGCGGCAATCTTCATTTGCTGATGCTCAGTGGTCAGATAACCACTTTCATCACCCAGCACCACCACGGACAGGGATGCCGCCAAGCCGAAACTGGCCGCTACCGTCATCGAACGCTTGGCCAGATCAATGTGACGGCCGCGCAGCAGGTACCACGCACTGATGCCCATGATGAACATGGCACCCAGAACGTAACCGGCACTGACAGTATGAACAACTTTGGCTTGTGCGACAGGATTGAGAATGACCTCGGCAAAGTCGGTCATTTCCATACGCATGGTGTGGGGGTTAAAGATGGCACCGACCGGGTTCTGCATCCAACCATTGGCGACCAGAATCCACAAGGCCGATAGATTGGTACCGATGGCAACCAGCCAGGTAACGATCAGGTGTCCCAGTTTGGAGAGGCGATCCCAGCCGAAAAAAAACAGGCCGACAAAGGTAGCTTCCAGGAAGAAAGCCATCAATCCTTCAATGGCAAGCGGCGCTCCGAAAATATCGCCTACATAGTGACTGTAATAGGCCCAGTTCATGCCGAACTGAAACTCCATCACAATCCCGGTGGCAACACCCAGGGCAAAGTTAATGCCAAAGAGCACGCCCCAGAACTTGGTCATGCGGCGCCAGATGGCTTTGCCCGTCATGACATAGACGCTTTCCATGATGGCCAGCAAAAAAGACAGGCCCAGCGTCAAGGGTACAAACAAAAAGTGAAACATCGCGGTGGAAGCAAATTGCAACCGCGATAAGGTAACGACATCCAGATCAATCATGACGATCCCCAGTTTGATCAGCTTTGCGAATCTTTCCGGCGAAACCCAGCACTTTCTGAACTTTGCTACCTAAACGCATCAGATTTTGCAGGGTCTCAGGCGGTAAGTGATGAACCTCGTCAAACCAACCACAAGCCAACTCGATCAATTCCAGCATTTCATTAATGCGTTGCTGCCCATATGCTTCTTCGTCATTGACGGGCGCTTCCATAAGGATACTTCGCAATAAGGTCAATGTGGGATCAATCTCGCGCTTGCGCTTTTCTTCCACCAAAGTACGAAAAATCTCCCACACATCACTGGGAGATTCAAAGTACTCGCGGCGCTCGCCGATCTTGTGTGTCATGTTGACCAGTCGCCAGGACTGCAATTCACGCAAGCTCATGCTGACATTGGAACGGGAGATGCCAAGCGTTTCAGCGATCTCGTCGGCGTGGAGGGCTTCGGGGGAAATGAACAACAAGGCATAGATCTGGCCCACCGTTCGGTTGACCCCCCAGCGCCCGCCCATCTCCCCGAAGTGCAGAACAAAACGCTCTGCCTGTGGTCCTAAATTCATGGCTTCCTGAATTTTCAGTAATTACTGAAATTACAAAACAAGACGTATCTTAACCCTAAACTAATCTGTCTGCCACTGGTCCAAGGGCATCTGGCCTTACAATTTGCCTCCTGCAAATCTACATGCCAAGCACACACTTCACGTTTACAATTTCGCCATGAATACATCGGCACTTTTAGATCCAGCACCTATCCTGTCCTCGGCACAACGCACCTTTGCCATTGAAATGGACGCGTTACAAGCACTGGGCAAACGTCTGGACCAAAGTTTTGTAGAAGCCACCAAGCTGCTCGTGCACTGTCAGGGCCGCGTGGTGGTGACGGGCATCGGCAAGTCCGGCCATGTAGCCCGCAAGATTGCCGCTACGCTGGCCTCAACCGGCACCCCCGCTTTTTTCATGCACGCCGCCGAAGCCCTGCACGGGGATCTGGGCATGATCACCAAGCAGGATGTCGTGATTGCCATCTCCTACTCCGGTCAGGCCCAGGAACTGGTCACGGTGCTGACTGTGCTGCGTCGCATGGGTGCCAAGCTGATTGCCATTACTGGCAACGCCCAGTCCGAGCTGGCCCAAAATGCGGACCTGCATCTGGATGCCCATGTGGAACATGAAGCCTGCCCGCTCAACCTGGCCCCTACGGCCAGCACCACGGCCGCCTTAGTACTAGGCGATGCACTGGCCGTTGCCTGCCTGGAAGCACGCGGCTTTAGCCGTGAAGATTTCGCCCGCTCCCACCCCGGTGGTGCGCTAGGCCGTCAATTACTGACGTTTGTGCGTGACATCATGCGCAGCGGCGAACAACTGCCCTTGGTAAGCCCCGAGACCTTGATCCCTGACGCTTTGATGGAGATGTCCAGCAAAGGCATGGGCATGACCATTGTCACTGACTCGCACGGCCATCCCGTTGGCATGTTCACCGATGGCGACCTGCGCCGTTTAATTGCACGTGTTGGTGATATCCGCAAAGTGCCAGTGTCCGAGGGCATGTCGCGCGAACCACGCAGCATTGGTGCCGAAGCCCTGGCCATTGAAGCGGCCGAACAAATGGATGCCCTGCGTATCAGCCAAATGCTGGTATTGGACACAAACGGGCTACTATTGGGAGCTCTGCACATGCACGACCTGTTGGCTGCAAAGGTAATCTAATCATGATGAATACGCCCACCCCACCGCTCCACCCCGCTGAAGCTCAAATCCTGGCCAAGTTGCCCGAGAACATACGCAACCAGTTACGTCAGTTGCGCATGATGGTATTTGACGTGGACGGCGTACTGACCGACGGACGCCTGTGGTACAGCGCGAACGGCGAGGAATTCAAGAGTTTTCACGCTCTGGACGGCCATGGTTTGCGCATGCTGGGGGAAAGTGGCATTCATGTCGCCCTGATTACCGGACGCGAAAGCGGTATCGTTTCACGCCGGGCAGCCGAACTGGGCATTCCTTTTGTCCACCAGGGCGTACGTGACAAAATGGCTGTGTTGACCCAATTGGCCCAGGAAAACGGCATATCTTTAAGCGAAATGGGTTATATGGGCGACGATTTGATCGATTTGCCGGCCATGCAGCGCGTGGGTTTCTCCGCCAGCGTGCCTGAAGCCCCCTTCTATATCAGTCAAATTGCCAGTTGGGTAGCCACACAGCCCGCCGGCCACGGCGCAGTGCGCGAATGCTGTGATGCCATCCTGGCCTCCCAGGGTCGCCTTGCCTCCTTTATTACAGGTGGTCCCTTGAAGACCACGGGAGTCATTCAGTAATCATGCGTGACCGTCTACCCACCGTTATTTCCCTGTTATTGCTGACCTTGCTGGTACTGGCAACCTTGTGGGCGGTCGACTACACCCAACGCTCGGTTGCCATTGATCCGCCGCGCCGTGTTACCCATGAGCCCGACTCCTGGGCGCGCAATTTCACCATGATCAGCTCTGACCAAAGCGGGATGGCCATCAGCCGGCTGGACGGCAAGATTGCCTACCACTACCCGGATGACGACTCACACGAAATTACCTCCCCGCGCGCGGTCAGCAACCGGGTGAACTCGCCGTTGACCATTGCCACCTCCGACACCGCGCATATGAATGCAGACGGAGATGTGATCACGATGAAGGGCAATGCCCACATCCACCGCCAGGCCACACCCGAGGACGAGGCCATGGATGTGCGTAGCGAAGTACTGATCATCCTGCCCGAAGAGGACGTGGTGTACACCAACGAACCGGCCTTGGTCGTCAATGGCCAGTCCACCATGCGCGGTACCGGTATGCGTTACGATAATCGCGTTCGCCAATTGAACGTCATGTCGGAATCCGACGTTAAAATCTCGGGCCAACAAACACAAAAAGCGCGTTCTTCCAATAGCTCTAAGGATTCCCCTCCATGACCACGCCTGACAGCGCCCGCCTGGGCCACAAGCCCATGCTCTCTTTTAGCCTTTTGTGTGGTGCCCTGGCCCTGTGCCTGAGCACTGCAAGCCTGGCTTTGCTGCCTACGGCTCCGGCTCTGGCTCAAACGGCTGACTCCGCTGCCGCTGAACCGGACACCTCCGTGCTGTCCGACACCCTGACTTACGACGATATTGCCAAGCAAACGATCTACAAAGGCAACATCATCCTGACTCGTGGCACCATGACCTTGATGGCAGACCAATTGGCCATCGAGCAAGATGCGGAAGGTTTCCAACACGGCACGGCTACAGTCAGCGAACGCGCCCGCGTCACCATTCGTCAGGAAGACCCTGCCAAATTTGAACTGATGGTCGCCGAAGGTGTCCGAGCCATCTACAACGGTAAAACCGAAGAGGTCGAGCTGATTGGCAAGGCTGTCGTCAACCGTTATGTCTGCGGCAAGCTGCAAGACTCCGTCCAGGGTCAGCGCATTATCTATCGCCAGAAAGATGGCACGTACCAGGCCTTTGGTGGCTCTGACTCTGCCACACGTGATGGCCGGGTTCGCTCCGTGGCCCGCCCACGTGCCAATGCCGACGCAGCTCTGGCTGAATGCCAACGCAAGTCTTCCCCCCGCAAATAGTCCGGACACCCCTGAATTATGGTTGCTCCTAACAACCCGTCTCCCCCTACCCGCGCCAGCCACTCAACCAAAGGCAGCCTGATTGCACAAGGCCTGCGTAAAACCTACGGCAAACGTACGGTCGTGCAGGATGTTTCTCTGAACGTGGAAAGTGGTGAGGTCGTCGGCCTGCTAGGCCCGAACGGGGCTGGCAAAACTACCAGCTTCTATATGATTGTGGGCATTGTGCCCGCTGATGCAGGTCGTATTGAAATTGATGGCACGCCCATTACCGCCATGCCCATGCACAAACGGGCGCGCCTGGGCCTGTCCTACCTGCCTCAGGATGCCTCCGTCTTTCGACGCCTGACCGTCGAAGAGAACATCCGTGCTGTGCTGGAGCTGCAGCTGGATGATAATGGTCGCCGCATCAGCAAAAACGATATCAACGAGCGCCTGGAAACCCTGATCAGCGAGCTGCAAATTGCGCACATCCGAAAAAATACCGCCCTATCCCTGTCTGGTGGCGAGCGCCGCCGCGTAGAAATTGCCCGTGCGCTCGCCAGCAACCCCCGTTTCATTCTGCTGGACGAACCCTTTGCTGGGGTGGACCCGATCGCCGTCATCGAAATTCAGCGCATTGTGCAATTTCTGAAAGGCCGCAATATTGGCGTGCTGATTACCGACCACAACGTGCGCGAAACGCTGGGCATCTGTGACCGCGCCTACATCATCAGCGAAGGCACGGTACTGACCAGCGGGCACCCATCCGAAATTATCGACAACGAAGCCGTGCGCAAAGTTTACCTGGGCTCGAACTTCCGAATGTAAGCCGATTTTTGGCCCTGTAACGGGGCCTGTCGGAGCAAGGGTTTTCCTGCACATCGCAGATTGATCCAGGTCATGTTATCTGACCCACATATAGGTATACTGGAATATCCAGGATCAGTAGTAAGGAGGCTAAAGACGATCAACCTTCCCCTTCTTGAACACGTTGTTTGACTACTACGGAGAGCCTATATGAGCCTTAATATCACTGGCCGTAATCTTGACATAACTCCTGCCATTCGCGACTACGTCAAAAGCAAAATTGGTCGAATTGAAAAACACTTCGATAACGTGGTTGACTCGCAGGTTATGCTTTCCATTGAACGTCTGAAGCATAATGCCGAAGTGACCGTCCGCGTTCCCGGCAAAGATATACACTGCGCCTCTTCAGACGAAAACTTGTATGCTGCTATCGATCTGCTGGCCGATAAAATCGACCGCCAGATTCTGAAATACAAGGAAAAGGCAAACAGCCATGCGCATGAGCCCGCCAAGCGGCTCGAAGTTCCGGCCGCCTGATCTGGCCGAACTGTTACAGCAGGTATAGCCTGCCAACAAACCCCGTACTTTCAGAAGTTCGGGGTTTTGTGTTTCTTGGCACAGTGTCCGCCTGTTGTTAGCCATCCAAAAAAAGTTTAGCTAAAAAACATTCCCCCCTATAATGGCCGTCATGAATCTCTTGTCGCGTATTTTGCCTTTGTCCAACGTGGTTCTGGATCTTGCTGTCACCAGCAAGAAGCGCGCTTTTGAACAAGCCGGATTGATTTTCGAGAACCATCACGGCATTGCCCGGACAGCCGTGTTCCATAGCCTGATCGCACGCGAGCGCCTGGGTTCCACTGCCCTTGGCCACGACGTCGCCGTCCCGCATGGTCGCATCAAGGACTTGAAAGAGCCTTGTGCGGTTTTCATGCGCTTGGCCGAGCCAGTACGTTTTGACGCCAGTGACGGTCGTACCGCCAGCCTGCTGTTCTTTTTGCTGGTTCCCGAAACAGCGACTCAAATCCACTTGGATCTGCTGGCCGAGATTGCTCGTTTGATGGCCGATCAGGATATCCGCCAGGCGCTCGCCCAGGAAACGGACCCTGTTCAAATCCATCAAATCCTGACCCAGACCCCTGATCTCAACGCGGAACATCCCGATGCTGACAGTTCAAGAACTGGTCAATAACAATAATGACAAGCTCGAGGTAAGCTGGGCAGCCGGAAAACACGCTGCTCAACGCCGTATCCCCGATCTTGGCGCCTCTGCGGCAGACCTGGTCGGACACTTGAACTTGATTCACCCTGGCCGCATTCAGGTTTTCGGCCCGGAAGAGCTCTCTTTCTACAACCGCTTTGACGTCAAACGTCGCCTGCATCATCTGGATGACCTCAGGCAAGGCGGTGTTCCTGCCCTGTTCATTGCCAACGATGCCGTTGCGCCCGATGACTTGATCCAGTTTTGCGAAGAACAAGGGATACCGCTACTTTATACCCCTATCGACGCCGCCCAACTGATTGATCTGCTGCGCATCTATCTAGGCAAACGTCTGGCCCCAAAAACAACCATGCACGGCGTGTTCATGGATGTCCTGGGTCTGGGAGTACTGATCACGGGTGAATCCGGTCTGGGCAAAAGCGAATTGGCGCTAGAGCTGATCTCCCGTGGTCACGGGTTGGTCGCAGACGATGCGGTTGAACTCTCGCGCACCGCGCCCAACATGATTGACGGCCAGTGCCCACCCCTGCTGCAAAACCTGCTGGAAGTACGCGGACTGGGCTTGCTGGACATTCGCACCATTTTCGGCGAAACCTCCGTTCGTCGTAAAATGAAGCTTAAACTCATTGTGCACTTGGTTCGTTCCAACCCGGACAGCTTCGAGCGCCTGCCTACTCAAGACCAGACCCAGGAAGTGCTGGGGGTCGATATCAAACGCGTCATGCTGCAAGTAGCCGCAGGCCGAAATCTGGCCGTACTGGTAGAGGCCGCTGTGCGCAACACCATCCTCGCCTTTCGCGGCATTGATACCATGGGTGACTTCATCGAGCGTCAGGCATTGGCTATCATGAATAGTCGCGAAGACTAGGCACTCCAGGGCTGGTTAGCACTAAACAGCCCTGTCAGCTTTGTCCTGTTTCACCTAACCGTTGCCCTCTGGACAACGACTCGGAGTCCTTTGCCACGATGCTGAAAGTTGTATTGATTACCGGCATATCCGGTTCGGGAAAATCAGTTGCCTTACGCTTGTTGGAAGATACTGGCTACCTATGCATCGACAACCTCCCCCCCCGATTTCTGGCCGAATTTGTCGAACGCTCTGCTGAACAAGGGTTGGAGCGGCTAGCCGTTGCCATTGACGTACGCGGCGCCGGTGATCTGGACATCCTTCCCGGCGTTATCAGCAAACTGAACGAAGAAGGCTACGCCCTGCGCGTCCTGTTTTTGAACGCCAGCGATCACACCCTGATGCAGCGGTACTCGGAGTCGCGCCGCCGCCATCCGTTGACGGACCGTTTACGTCAGGATGGCCGCTCGCCTTCCTTGCAGGAATGTATCGAGGTCGAACGCGAAATGACGGCCCCCTTGCGCGAGCTGGGCCACATTATCGACACTACCGACCTGACCCCTGGCCAGCTACGTGCCTGGATTCGCGATCTGGTACAGGCTGATCGCGCCAGTGTCGTGTTGACTTTCGAGTCCTTTGCCTACAAACGTGGCGTACCGGGCGATGCGGATTTGGTTTTCGACGTACGTTGCCTACCCAACCCCCACTACGACCCAGAGCTGCGTCCCATGACAGGCCGTGATGAGCCGGTTGCAAAGTGGCTGGCTCAGTTCGGCTCTGTCGAAACCATGGTGGATGACATTGCGGGCTTTGTACGTCGCTGGTTACCTTTATATATGCAGGACACCCGCAACTACCTGACGGTCGCCATTGGATGCACGGGTGGCCAGCATCGCTCCGTATACGTTACCGAACAACTGGCGTTACGCTTTGCGGATTACGCCCCGTTGCTGGTACGCCATCGCAACCAACCTCCCATCAATCCTGTGCCATGAGCCATCCAACTTTAGTGAAATTAGGCGCTGCCTTGAGCATCCTGGCTCTATTGGCTGGATGCGCCTCCAGCCCCAAGCGAACCAAAGCCAAAGCCAAACCAGGGGCGACGGTTTCAGCGCCGCGCGGGGGAGGCTATTACAAAGACGACGGCCCCCACGATCGAATACCCGTCAATCTCCAGGCCACCCCCGACGCCGTTCCCCGAATAGAACCTATCGCCCGCAGCAATACCCGCCCCTACACCGTGCTCGGCAAAAGCTTTGTTCCGCACAAATCACACAAAGCCTTTACCCAGACCGGCACGGCATCCTGGTACGGACGCAAATTTCACGGCAAAAAAACAGCCAATGGCGAAACCTACGATATGTACGCCATGACGGCGGCCCATCCCACCTTGCCTATTCCCAGCTACGCCCGTGTCACCCGCCCTAAAACCGGCAAATCAGTGATCGTGCGCATTAACGACCGCGGGCCCTTTCATAGCTCGCGCATCATCGACTTGTCCTACGTTGCCGCCGCCAAGCTGGACTTGATTGCACCTGGCAGCGGCACCGTGGTGGTTGAATCCATCACACAGGAAGAAATACGCAGTGGCAGCTTTAATCGTGACGAGGTCAATGTGGCTGAAACACCCGCTGCCCGCACGGCGCCGGCTCCTGCGGCACCTAAACCCAGCCTGACCATCACGGAAACGCTGGAACCCACCCCTGACGCCCTCGCTGCTTTGCCCCCGGAGGAGCTGACCGTTGAGCTGGACGATACACCCAGCTGGAGCAGCGATGCGAACGATCAGCAACTGATCGTGCAATCATCACCCACAACAGCCCGCCCACCCCAGGCCCCTTCAGGCCAGAACCGGGTCTATCTACAATTCGGTGCTTTTTCCGCACGCGAAAACGCCGCCGCATTGGCGCGGCAACTGAACCAGCAGATCTCACAAGTAGAGTACCGAGACGCCCAGGTTCAAATGCACAACGACTTGTACCGTGTGCAAATTGGTCCGTATCAAAATCGGACTGAGGCCATCAATGCCGCTTACCGCATTCAGCAAAAAACCGGCTTGAGCCCCTCGGTTGCCGTCCGCTAAGCCACACCCAGCCCACCACAACAAAACATCCCCTTCATGAACTGCAGCCCAAACGTTGAACATTGATCCAACCTTTGGGGTGTTTTCGTGGCGAAATACGATAGCCAGTTCAAGCTGTCCGTTGTTCATCGTGATCTATCGGAGCAACATGAAGGCCTGAAACCCGAACATCCTAGTCCTTGGGCGAATTTGCCAAACCCCAGGCATACAGAACATCACGAGCAATCCCGGTCGCCTGACTGGCGATCCGGGCTGCATCGCGCAGCGAGACCTGCTCCAACAAGGCTTTCATCCAACGTTCTGTGGTGGCATCCAACGCAGGCGCATCCTCATCCACTTCGCGCCCAGCGTCATGCAGGATCAGGACAAACTCACCCTGCTCGCGGTGGCTGTCCTCGTCCAGCCAGGCCAGAGCCTGTCCCAAAGGCACGGTATGAATCTGCTCGAAACGCTTGCTTAGCTCACGCGCAAAAGTCAGTTCACGCTGCGGCCCACACACCTCCTCTATATCGCGCAAGGCGGCTCGCAAGCGGTGAGGGGACTCAAACATCAATACTGGCATCCCCAGGCTGGACCAATGCTGTAGCCACTTGCGACGCGCCACGGTTTTGGGCGGCATGAAACCGGCAAAGGCAAAAGCGGGGTTTTCGTCACTGGTTGCACCACTGCCCATCAAGGCAGTAATGACCGCCGAGGCACCGGGCAAAGGCACCACCTGAAAGCCTGCTTCCCGCACCGAGCGCACAACGCGGGCACCTGGATCACTGACGGCGGGTGCGCCTGCATCCGACACCAATGCCACTCGCTGCCCTTGCTCCAGACGCTCGATAATCGCCTGAGCTGCCTGCGCCTCGTTATGGCGATGGGCCGCCATCAAAGGCGTTTGTATACCCCAGGCTTGCAAGAAAGGACGCGTGGCCCGTGTATCCTCTGCCGCAATAATGTCGCACAGTTCCAGCGCCTGCCAGCCACGCAGGCTAAGGTCTCCCATATTGCCAATGGGCGTGGCCACTACATACAGGCAAGACTGCGGCCAGACCTGGCCCTGCACCTTGTCCATCATGCCTTGCCAAACGCCAGCATTCCCGGTTCGGTTTTCGGTATCGCTCATGCTCGATCCTGCTTGTTTATTTTCATGTGTTCTATGAATCCCTTTGAATACGCTCGCCAGGCTCAAAACCGGCAACTTCGTCGCAAACAGCGCAGTCGTCCTGCAGCCAAAAAGGAAACACCACAACGCTCCCCCAGCCAAGCAAGAGGCGATCAGGCTGAACAACGGGCCTGCGACTATGTCACCGCCCACGGCGCCCGCGTTCTGGCTCGTCAACTGGGTACTCGCTTTGGGGAGATTGATCTGGTTCTGTGGCACCAGGATCATCTTGTCTTTCTGGAAGTGCGCCAGCGTAATCACAAGAGCTACGGAGGGGCGCTTGCCAGTGTAAACCGGGACAAGCAACGGCGCTTGATCCTGACGGCCCAACAATGGCTGCCGACTCTGCGCCAGCGTTATTTCCAGGGCAATCTGCCCGCCTGCCGTTTTGACGTCATTGCCATTGAAGGAGACACGCTGATCTGGATCCAGAATGCCTTCGAGCAAAGCTAAGCGACAGGACATGAGGCTGGCCTTCCTGCAAGGCTCCGAAAGACACAGCGCCTCACACAACAAACCGCCACTTCCTAATCCGGCTTGCTGACAGCATCTGGTTTCAATACCGTGGCGTTTTTTTCAACATGACACGATCTGCCTGCCCCACAGAGAAATTCTCCGTGCGATAATGCGCGCTATGGACCTTATCGCCTTAATGACTTCGCATTTCGACGATTCCGTCGATACTCTCAAAGCCAGCACACGCGAACTGGCCGAACCGTTGGCCGCCGCTGTCGAGCTGTTGTTTGCCACCCTGGCCAACGACGGCAAGATTCTGGCTTGCGGAAACGGCGGATCAGCAGCCGATGCTCAGCACTTTATTGCAGAGCTGGTGGGCCGCTTTGAGCGCGACCGTTTGCCCTTGGCTGGCATCGCCTTGAACACCGACACCTCCATCATGACGGCGGTGGGTAATGACTATGGCTTTGACAGCATCTTTGAACGTCAGGTCAGTGCCTTGGGACAAACTGGCGACATTCTGGTCGCCATCTCAACCAGCGGTAATTCGCCAAACGTCATCCGTGCCATTGAAGCAGCTCGTGAACGCGATATGGTCATTATTGCCTTGACCGGTAAAGGCGGTGGACAAATCGCTGAACTGCTCTCGGATACCGACATCCATCTGTGCGTTCCGCACGATCGAACCATGCGCATTCAGGAAGTACATATTGTTCTGTTGCACGCCATGTGCGATGGCATTGATGCGCTGCTGCTCGGAGATCCACTATGAAACATCGTTTGATTCTGGCCGCCTTGCTGGCCAGCACCACCCT
Organism: Alcaligenes faecalis; assembly: GCF_041521385.1. NCBI lineage: Bacteria > Pseudomonadati > Pseudomonadota > Betaproteobacteria > Burkholderiales > Alcaligenaceae > Alcaligenes > Alcaligenes faecalis. The sequence continues at coordinate 1,798,103 of NZ_CP168006.1, forward strand.
GACCGGTTGCGGCCTGTTGGTAGTGGGTGGCGCTGCTGCCACTACCGCCGTTGTCGCTACCGACCGCCGTACCACAGGTGAGCAGGTCGAAGACAAAGCGATTGTCATGAAAGCGGGCGTAGAAACACGCCGCCTGCTGGAAAACAAGGAAGGCCGCATCAACACGACGTCTTACGCCGGCGTTGCCCTGCTGACCGGTGATGTCCCCACCCAGGCAGACAAGGAAGAAGCCGCCCGTCTGGTTTCCAAGGTCGATAAAGTGACACGTGTCGTCAACGAGCTACGTGTAGGCGAACCGACCCCGCTGAGCGTACGCTCGAACGACTCCTGGATCACTACCCGTGTCAGCACAGCATTGCTGAATGCCAAAGATGTGCCCAGTCGCACGATTTCCACCACCACCGAGCGTGGCGTCGTCTACCTGCTGGGCCGTGTCACACGCGAAGAAGGTGAGCGCGCTGCGATTGCCGCCTCCAGCGTGCCTGGCGTGAACAAAGTCGCCAAGCTCTTTGACTACATCAGTGCTGAAAGCCTGGCACAGCCTTTGAGCACCAATACGCAACCAAGCACTAACTCTGGCACAGCAGCCTCTGAAACGGCCCCTGCACCCGCCTCTTCTGTAGAAGTTATGCCTGTCCAATGAAAAAAGTCGTCATCATTGCCTTTGTAGTTGCCATCGCCGTAGGGTTGGGCGTCTGGACCATGTCCGGCAGCCACTCCAAGGCCAGCGCCCCCAATGTCGCCTTTACCGACTTGAATGGCAAGCACTTTGAAACCAAAGACTTGCAGGGCAAGGTCGTCCTCGTAAAATTCTGGGCCACAGACTGCACGACCTGCGTGGCACAAATGCCCGACAACATTGAGAACTTCAATGCTTTGTCCAGTAAAGGCTTTGATATTGTGGCTGTCGCCATGAAGCACGATCCCATCAATTATGTGCGTAACTTCACCCAATCCCGCCAACTGCCGTTCACGGTTGTCCATGACGACAAGGGCGAAATCGCCAAGGCTTTTGGGGACGTCCGTTTGACGCCCACAGCCTTTTTACTCGACAAACAGGGCCACATCATCAAACGCTACCTGGGCAACTACGACAAGCAGGAATTCATTGCCACCGTCGAAAAAGCCCTGGCCAGCAGCTAAAAGCCTGTTTCTGCCCCCAGCCACATAACCCCGGGTACCAGCAGTGGACCCGGGTTTTCTTCAAGTGAGCGCATCAATGAGCACCACAGATTCGCAGAATTACTCCTCGACCGTCAAAGCAGAAGTTTTGTCCGAGGCCCTGCCTTATATTCGTCGTTTCCACGGCAAGACCGTTGTCATCAAATACGGTGGCAATGCCATGACCGAAGAAGCGTTGCAGCGCAGCTTTGCCCATGACGTTGTCTTGCTCAAGCTGGTTGGCCTGAACCCCGTTGTGGTGCACGGTGGTGGCCCCCAGATCAATGACGCACTCAAGCGCGTGGGCAAAGAAGGCACTTTTATTCAGGGCATGCGTGTCACCGATGCAGAAACCATGGAAGTGGTGGAGTGGGTACTGGGTGGGCAGGTGCAGCAAGACATCGTGATGATGATCAATGAAGCCGGCGGCAAGGCTGTGGGTCTGACCGGAAAAGACGGCGGGATGATTCGCGTCACCAAGAAAATGCTGCCAGATGCCGAACATCCTGGTGAACTGCTGGATATTGGTTTTGTGGGTGATATCGAAAGCATCCAGCCTGAAGTGGTCAAAGCCTTGCAGAACGACCAGTTCATCCCCGTGATCTCTTCCATTGGCTACGGCGAGGACGGCCAAGCCTACAACATCAATGCTGACGTGGTGGCCGGCAAGATGGCTGAAGTACTGAGTGCCGAAAAACTGGTCATGCTGACCAACACCCCCGGTGTGCTGGACAAGGCGGGCCAACTGTTGCGCCGCCTGTCGGCCCAGACGATTGATGAGCTGTTTGCCGATGGCACAATCTCCGGCGGCATGCTCCCCAAGATATCTTCGGCCCTGGATGCGGCACGCAATGGCGTCAACTCCGTACATGTCATTGACGGCCGTGTCCCTCACTGCCTGTTGCTGGAAATTCTGACTGACCGTGGTGTTGGCACCATGATCAGCTCGCATTAATCCGTGCGCGCTCCTATCCGTGCCCATGCCTGGGCACGGCCTTTGTCAGCCTGCCAGCCAGATGAAACCATCTGGCTGTTTGATCTGGATAACACCCTGCACAATGCCTCCAAAGGCATTTTCCAGGCGATTGATGGACGCATGCGCATCGGCGTAGCGCAAACGCTGGGTGTAAATATGGACGAGGCCGACCGGCTACGTCTGGAGTACTGGAAGCGTTACGGCGCTACCATGATTGGTCTGCAACGCCATCATGGTGCGGACCCAGCAACATTCCTGAAACACGCACACGATTTTGATGTGCCGTCCCTGATCAGCGCCGAACCCGGTCTTGCCCATCAATTGCGTCGTTTACCTGGCTATAAGCTGCTGCTGACCAACGCACCGCTGGACTACGCACAACGTGTCTTAAAAGCCTTGAATCTGCTGCCTGTTTTTGACGGGCTATGGGCCATTGAGCATATGCAGCTACAAGGCCGCTATCGACCCAAGCCCTCACAGGCGCTGATGAAACAGGCTTTGGCCGTGCTGAAATCCCAGGCCCGTGACATCGTGTTGGTCGAAGATACGCTACGCAATCTGAAAAGTGCCCGCCAGCTAGGGATGCAAACCATCCATATCTATAACGCAGGCACCCCGTTCAGCGCCTTGTATCACGGACGCAGCCCATATGTTGACCACCGCATTAACCGCATCGCGCAACTGGTCAAGAACTGGCCACGTCCCTAGGGCGCCTTGGAACGCCAGTTGGTGCTCCCCTTGCTGGATCGTGACCCACTTCAATTCGCTTATGTCTGCACGGTTGCTGCGCCAGACATCATCCAGCACGGTGGCGCAAGTTGCCTATTCAGTGGGACTTTCGGATCTATCCTACTTCCACTGTCCGTTTCGACGGCGCTTTGACATCACGCCAGGCGATTTTTATAGTCATGACCTGGAGTCGTGAAGCAGCGATCAAAAACAGATCAAGTGTGATCGGCGTGTTCAGCCGCCGCTGAACCACATACCGGGCAAGCCGGGTCTTTGCGGAAACGCACGGTATGCCAATTCATATTGAAAGCATCCACGCTTAACAAACGGCCCACCAAGGGCTCTCCAAAGCCACCTAACAGCTTCAAGGCCTCCACTGCTTGCGCACTCCCCACCATACCCAACAAAGGTGACAGAACACCTGTAGTGGCGCAACGCAGTTCCTCGACATCATCCGCTTCAGGGAACAGACAGTGGTAGCAAGGAGCCTCGGGCTGACGCAAGTCATAGGTACTGACCTGGCCCGAAAAACGAATCGCCGCACCGGACACCAACGGTTTACGCAATGCCACGCAGGCACGGTTGATGGCATGGCGAGTGGCGAAGTTGTCGCAGCAATCGAGCACCAAGTCCACTTGCTGAACCCAATGCATCAAGCCCGCCTCGTCCAGACGTTGAACGACAGGCGTGACCCTCACTTCCGGATTGAGCTGCTCGATATGCAGCTTGGCAGATTCAACCTTGTCCCAGCCCAGACGATCGGTGGTGTGAGCAATCTGACGCTGCAGATTGCTCAGCTCCACCTGATCATCGTCCACCAGAATGATGGCGCCGACACCCGAGGCCGCCAGATAAGCCACCACGGGGGACCCCAGTCCCCCGGCTCCAACGACCAGGATGCGGGAAGCCAGAATCCGCTCCTGCGCTTCTACCCCGAATTCATCGAGCAGAATATGCCGCGCATAGCGCAGTAATTGCTGATCTTCCACGTCAAGAACCTGTTTTTACGGTTTTACCGGTTCGAGACCCTGGGGGGTGATTCGGAACCGCTCAACGCTGGGTTGCTGATTCAGGGGACTTTTTTTTTCTGGCGACTCGGACTCTACTTCCTTTTCGCGCTTGGCAGCAGCTTCCTTGGCCGCAGCTACTTTCGCTGGATCATTTTTGATCACAGGACGGCCAGCCAGATGATTCAGTGCTTGCTGCAACTGGAAGTCGTCATCCCCACCAAATTCAAACATTTTGAACTCTGGGCTCATGCCCAGATCAGACTGCTCAACTTCGGCGCTTTCGTCCACCTTGCTGTTGAGCAGGTGCCGCTTCAAGTCCACTTCACGCGGCAGACGGAACAAATTACCCTGAGCGGTATCATCCACCACCACATCTGGCTGTACGCCCGTTACCTGAATCGACGTTCCGTTAGGTGTGTAATAGAGGGCAGTCGTCAGTTTCAGGCCGGACTCCTCGGACAGAGGAACAACGCTTTGTACCGAGCCCTTGCCGAAAGTGCGATTACCAATAATGGTGGCGCGTTTGTGGTCTTGCAACGCCCCAGCCACAATTTCCGATGCAGAGGCCGAACCTACATTCACCAGAACCACAATAGGCACGTTCTTGAGCCAATCCAGTTTCTTCAGAACATCCGCGTCCGTATCTAGCTCGCCCAGCACAGACTGCATGGATTTAACGTAGTACTCGCGATTGGACGAAGGAATGCGACCCTTGGTCGACACCACCAGATCACCCGAGTCCAGGAAAGCGGAAGACACGCCAATGGCGCTTTCCAGCAAACCACCGGGGTCGTTACGCAGGTCGATCACCAAGCCTTTCGGTGCGCCTGGGCCCTTGTGGACTTCGGACAATTGCTTGATCAGATCCGCAGCGGTGCGTTCCTGGAACTGGGCAATGCGCACATAGGCTACGTCGTCAGCCAACATCTTGGAGCGCACGCTGCGCACCTTGATGATATCGCGCACCAGGGTGATTTCCAGTGGCTTGTCACGGCCAGCACGGCGTATCGTCAGCTTGATGGAGGTTTTAGGCTCACCACGCATCTGCTTGACAGCATCGTTCAGGCTCAAATCCTTGGTGGGTTTGCCATTGATGTGCGTAATGATGTCGCCCGCCAGAATACCGGCACGTGCGGCAGGCGTATCCTCAATAGGCGAGATGACTTTGGGCATCCCGTCCTCGCTGCCGATCTCAATGCCCAGGCCGCCAAAACCGCCTTGAGTCATGGCTTCCATTTCCTTGAAAGCGTCGGCATCCAGATAGGCCGAGTGTGGATCCAGATCGGTAAACAAGCCCTTGATCGCATTATTGACCAAGGCTTGATCCGTCAAGGGCTCTACATACGTGTTCTTGATGGCAGCGAACACATTGGCGAACTGCTGCAGTTCGCGCAAAGGCAATGGCTCGCCGCGTTGAGCGACCGCAGTAATGCCCAGGCTGATCAAAATACCGCCCACAGCACCTGCTGCCACTAGACCTATGCTGCCAATCCTTCGAGTGCTCATGCACATTCCCATTATTTTCAGATTCAAGACGGGGCCACCTCCCGGAGTTGACCCGACCATGCATTATAAGAGTAGCGTAAAGTGTCGACCAGCGTGAACCGGGCTGGAGTCGCTACCCGGCGCAACAAATGCGAGCAAAAGTAAACGCCAACAGCAAAAGCGGCTCAGGAACCCAGCCAAACCTGCGGATTAATGGGCTTGCCTTGATGGCGCAACTCAAAGTACAGGCCGGGTTCAACCTGTCCGCCGGTGGCTCCCACCCGCGCAACGGGTTCTCCACGCCCCACAATATCGCCGACTTGCTTAAGCGTGCTCTGGTTATAGGCATAGACGCTTAAGTAATCACGACCATGATCAATAATCAGCAGATTACCAAAACCAGTCATCCAGCTAGCAAAGACCACACGCCCTGGGGCCACCGCACGAACGGTGGTACCTGCCCGTGCGCGCAACACAACCCCACGCCAAATACCGCCATCAGGACGCTCGGCCCCGAACTTGCCTTGCATTTCGCCACGCACCGGATAGGGCAAGACACGTTTCAGACCCTGGAAACCCCCTTCTGGTTCCAAGGCAGGAGCAAAAGTCTGCTCAGCGGGCTCTTCAACGACCTGAACCTCGCGCACTTTTGGGGCGACCGGTTTGCTGATCGGTTCACTAGGCTCGGACGAGGCTTCCAGGCTATCTGACCATAGACGCTCGTTCGCGGTCGGCGGCGTATAGGTCAGTGGAGGCCGCGGAATCATGGCATCCGGCTGCGATGGCTCGGCCGGTTCCGGTTTGCTGCGTGGCAAGGCCGCAGGCAGAGGCGGTTGCGTGGCCCGAGCCCGCTCCAGCAACTCCCGTTCGCGCTCCAGACGCGCCTGTTCACGGGCAGTCTGCTCTTGCTGACGAGCCAGCTCGGCTTTGCGCGCTTCTTCAGCACGGCGAGCCGCTTCCCGTCGACGTTGCTCTTCAGCGCGGCGGGCCCGCTCAGCCTGTCGCGCAATTTCTATTTCCAGACCGGAAATCAAATCCCCCAGCCGTTTGTCATTACTTTGCAGATTGGCAGCCTGACTACGCTGACGTTCCAGTTCGGCGCTAATGTCAGCCACCACCTTGGCCCGCTTTTCTTTCTGTTCCTCTAGAGCCACCTTTTGGGCAGCGGCTTCTGTAGCCAGCTTTTCCTGCTCTTTTTCACTCGCGGCAACCTGGGCCTGCAAACGATCCAGCCGCTCTACGGTGCGACGTACCTGATGAACCTGCTCGGTCTGCTGACGCGAGACATAACCCAGGTAATGCAATTCGCGGTTGATGGCGTTGGGATCATCGCCCGACAACAAGGCCGACCAAGGCGATACGCCATTGGCATATTGCGCACGTAATTGCTCGACCAGCTCCTGCTGTCGTTGCTCTTTAATCGCTTGCTGTTCGCTGATTTGCTTTCCCAGTACGCCCAGTTGCTGGTGCAGTTGCTCTTGCCGCTGCTCGATCTGGGCCAGCGTGCGATCGATATCGGAAATAGCCTGCTCGGATTCGCGCAAGGCATTGGCAGCATCACGACGCGAGCTTTCGCGGGTGTCGATAGACTGACGCAGCGATTCAATTTTCTGGCGCAGCTCTGCCTGCTGCTTTTGAGCCTGGGCCTGGCGAGCAGCCAAGTCCGGGTCAGCCGCCAGGGCCGGTAAGGTCCAGGCTGCCAGCAACAGGCAGACGCTGTAGCGCCACATTATTTACTGCGCCTTGCCCTGATTGGCGACGGCTTGCATCTGAGCCGCAATCGCTTCCTGGTCACCCAGGTAGTAATGACGGATAGGACGCAGGTTTTCATCCAGCTCGTACACCAGAGGCTGGCCAGTAGGAATGTTCAGATGAACGATATCCTCGTCGGAGATGCCGTCCAGGTGCTTGATCAGCGCGCGCAGACTGTTGCCGTGAGCCGTCACCAAAACGCGACGACCGGCGCGAATAGCAGGAGCAATGGACTCTTCCCAGAAAGGAACGACGCGGGCCACGGTGTCTTGCAAACACTCGGTGCGCGGCAGCTCATCAGCGGGCACACGGGCGTAGCGGGCATCAAAACGCGGGTTGCGTGGATCGTCCTCAGCCACGGGATCGGGAGCGATCGCGTAGGCACGACGCCAGATCAAGACTTGGTCTTCTCCGTACTTTTGTGCGGTTTCGGCTTTATTTAAGCCTTGTAAAGCACCATAATGGCGTTCGTTCAGGCGCCAGCTCAAACCCACGGGGGTGTGCATGGCGTCCATCGAATCCAGGGCGATCCACAAGGTACGGATAGCGCGCTTGAGGACCGAAGCGAAAGCCAGGTCGAACTCAAAACCGTTTTCTTTAAGCAGTTCACCGGCCTGCTTTGCCTGTTGACGCCCGGTTTCGGTAAGATCGACATCGGTCCAGCCAGTAAACCGGTTCTCCAGGTTCCACTGGCTTTCGCCGTGCCGCATCAGTACAAGTTTATACATGGTAAAAACAGCCTCGAGGTTGAAAAATTGGCGCCACTCTATAATCGTGTGATCTTGCCCTTTTTTCTTGCTTTTCTTGGTAATCAACAGGATTTAACGTGGACTTCATCTTAAGTCAGAACAATCTTTTAATTTTAGCAATTGCGGTGCTTGCCGGCATTATGCTGTTAATACCCAGCTTTTTCAAAGGCCGTGCGGGACGCGCCGTTTCAAGCTCGGAAGCGGTACAAATGGTAAACCAGAAAGACGCCATTTTGATTGATCTGCGCAGCACCGATCAGTTCAAAGCCGGGGCAATTGCACAATCTCGCAACATTCCTGCGGCTGACCTTGACGCCAAGGCCAGCACGCTGCCCAAAGACAAGCCCGTCATTCTGGTGTGCGATACCGGTCGCAGCGCCCCGCGCAGCGTCGCCGTCCTGCGCAAGCACGGCATCAACGAAGCCTACACACTACAAGGCGGCATTCAAGGCTGGCTACAATCCAGCCTGCCCGTCAAAAAATCGTAAGCTCCCCCTTCTACGAGGCTCTCATGGCAAAAGTCACGATGTACTCCACAATGGTGTGCCCTTATTGTGTGCGCGCTGAAATGCTGCTCAAGCAACGCGGCGTCACTGAAATCACTAAAATCATGATTGATCGCGAACCCGAACAGCGCGCGCTCATGATGGAGCGCACCGGTCGGCGTACCGTTCCCCAAATCTACATTGGCGACACCCATGTAGGTGGCTACGATGATCTGGCCGCTTTGGACCGCGAAGGTGGCCTGCTGCCTCTGCTGGCTGCCTGATTTTTTTTCTAACAATTTTTTTATCCCATAGGATCCCCCATGGCCGACCAGAACACCCCAGCCGCTGAACAAGAAGCGCAACAACCCAGCTTCAGCCTGCAGCGCACCTACATCAAAGACCTGTCCATCGAAATGCCCAATGCGCCCCAGATCTTTCTGGAGCAAGAAGCCCCTTCCGTGGAAGTGTCCATCAATGTGGGTGGCCAACGCCTGGCTGACACCGTCTACGAAAGCACCGTCACCGCGACAGTGACCACGCGCATTGGCGACAAGGTCATGTACCTGGTGGAAGCCACCCAAGCCGGTATCTTCGAAGCGGCCAACATCCCTGAAGAACAGCTCGAGCCCCTGCTGGGCATTGTGTGCCCTACCATGCTGTACCCCTACTTGCGCGCTGCCGTGGCCGACGCCATCAACCGCACGTCCCTGCCTGCCCTGCACCTGACTGAAGTGAACTTCCAGTCCTTGTACGAGCAGCGCCTGGCGCAGCAACAAGGTGCTGACCAAGCTGACGGCCAGCCTTTGCAGGCCTGATGATGTCAAACGCGCACACTCCTGTTCGTGTCGCAGTTCTGGGCGCCGGCAGCTGGGGAACGGCACTGGCCGCCCTGGCCAGCACCCAGGCTCCCACGATGGTGTGGGCGCGCAAGGCAGCAACAGCACAAGCTATCGGGCAGGAGCATCGCAATCCTGCCTACCTGCCCGGTGTCGTGCTACCCGACTTGCTGCAGGCTAGCGACAGCCTGCAGCAAGTCATGGAGTTTGCCCTGGCGGATGACACCGGCCCTGCCCTGCTGATTCTGGGCGTGCCTGTACGTGGTCTGGCGCAAACCTGCGTGGATTTGGCGCAGTACCTGCCTGCCACACGCCGCCACCCCGTCTTGCTGGTCTGGACGTGTAAAGGTTTCCACCAGGAAAGTGGCTTGTTACCCCACCAGATTGTGCATGAAAGTCTGCCCGGCCATCCCTGGTTAGGTCGTGCGGTGCTCTCTGGCCCCTCATTCGCCCTGGAAGTCGCCAAAGGCCTGCCCGTTGCCCTGACACTGGCTTGCGAACCTGCTGATATGGCTGGCATTGCCCTGGAGGCCTTGCATGGCAAACAAGCGCGTCTTTACACCAGCACCGACATGATCGGCGTGGAAGTGGGCGGCGCTGTCAAAAACATCATGGCCATTGCCTGTGGCATTGCCGACGCGCTGGGCCTAGGCCACAACGCCCGTGCCGCCCTGATTACCCGAGGTCTGGCTGAAATGCAGCGCCTGGGTGTTGCGCTAGGCGGACAAGCAGAGACTTTCTCCGGCCTGGCCGGTCTGGGAGATCTGGTCCTGACGGCCACGGGCGAATTGTCCCGCAACCGGCAAGTGGGGCTAGCACTGGGCGCCGGTGAAAGCCTGGACAGCATTCTTGCTACCGGCATTACTGCCGAAGGGGTACGCTGCGCCCGCTCCGTTCTGGAAATGGGCCACGCACATCAGATTGACTTGCCGATTACGGCGGCAGTCTGCCAGATTCTGTTTGAACAACTGGCCCCACGCGAAGCCGTCCATGCCTTGCTCACCCGCGAGGCCAAACAAGAAGGCCACTGATTCCTGCCGTCTGCCGGTCTGGCACCTCCTCGGCGCCGTCAAACCAGCAGTCAACCGTCTTTTACTCAAAACCAAAACAATGTCATTGCTTGCTCGTTCTCGTGATCTTCTGATTCGCTCCGTTCTGGGGCTGGCCTGCACTGGTTTGCTGGCCCCCTCGGCTCAGGCCCAATCCAGTTGGCCCGAACGCCCGATTCAAATGGTGGTGCCCTTCCCTGCGGGTTCCTCGCCAGACGCCTTGGCCCGTGCCATTTCCGAACCGCTATCCCAGGCCCTGGGCCAAACAGTTATTGTGGACAACCGTCCAGGCGCCGGTGGCAATATTGGCACGCGCTTTGTCGCACATGCTAAACCCGACGGCTACACCCTGCTGCTGACCATCAATGGCCCCATGGTGACTGCCCCTACCCTATACAAGACCTCGCTGGGTTACGACCCGCTGAAAGACTTGCAGGCAATCTCCATGATTGGCACCAGCCCCAACGTACTGGTCGTTCCGGCAGACTCGCCCGCCAACACCGTGGAAGAATTCATCGCCTTGGCGAAGTCTCGTCCCGGCGAATTGAACTACGGCTCCGTTGGCCCAGGCAGCTCGGCCCATCTGGCCATGGCCATGCTGGAGCATGCGGTTGATATCAAGTTGGAACAGATCCCCTACTCAGGCTTTCCACAAATTCTGACCGCCATTATTGGGGGTGACATTGATGCCGCCTTCATGGTGCCCGGTATTGCCATGCCCCAGGTTGAAGCGGGCAAGGTAAAAGCCCTGGCCGTAACGTCCTTGCAACCCAGTGAATTGCTGCCAGGTCTGAACACGATGGCACAAACCGGTCTGGAGAACTTTGAGGCCATTTCCTGGGACGCTTTCTTTGTGCCCCACAACACCTCGGAGGATGTGGTCAAACGCCTGAATCAGGAAATCACCACTATCCTGCAGCGCGACGATATCAAGGCCAAGCTCAACGCCTTTTACTTCTCGTCCGAGCCATCAACGCCGCAAGAAATGACGGACAAGATCATTGCCGACAAAGCTCGTTGGGATGAGGTGATTGAACGTCTGAATCTGTCGCTGGAATAAAACCGGCAACTGGATTCCATCAAAAACGGCCCGGCAAACTGATTGTTTGCCGGGCCGTTTCTTTACTACTGTCTCAACTGCTGCTTTCACTTCTGCTGAAATTCTTGGTTTAGGTTTTACTTTGCCACAGACACTGCCTAAACCCGTCAACGCTACCGCATCACAATCACATCGCTCTTCGCAATCAAGCCATCAAGCTCCAATCCCGCGTGGGTTGCTGCGCCCGCCACAAGCGCGCATAGATTCCTTCTTGTGCCAGCAAATCCTCGTGCCGCCCTTGCTCGACCAAGCGTCCCTGATCCAGCACCAGAATATGATCGGCATGCCGTATATTGCGCAGGCGATGCGCAATCACCAGCACCGTGCGGCCTCTGGCCAGCTCCGTCATGGCACGCTGAATATCCGCCTCGGCTGAGGGGTCTACGCTGGCCGTCGCCTCATCCAGCAACAAGACAGGGGCATTCTTGAGCAAGGCCCGTGCTATCGACAATCGCTGGCGCTCGCCGCCAGACAAGGAACTGCCACCCTCATCCAGCACCGTGTCATAACCTTGCGGCAAGGCCATGATGAAACCATGGGCCTGCGCACGTTTGGCCGCCTCAACGACCTCTTCCGGGCTGGCATCCCGACGCCCCATCAGCAAGTTATCCATGACCGTGCCCGAAAACAGCACCACGTCCTGAAACACCAAGGCCACATGACGATGCAGCGCCTGCGTACCGATGTCGCGCACATCCACCCCACCCAGACGGATGGAGCCGGAGTCCACATCCCACAAACGTGCCATCAACTGCACCAAGGTACTTTTACCCGCCCCGCTAGGTCCCACCACAGCGGTCAAACCATGAGCCGGAATCACGCAAGACACCTGCTCCAGCGCCTGCTCTGCATCACTCTCATAAGCAAAGCAAACCTTGTCCAGAACCAGTTCATAACCTTGCGGTTCGCGTGGCTGATCCGGCTCCGGCAAGGCAGGCTCCTGCAACAAAGCCTCCACACGAGCCAAAGAATGCTGTGAAAAACGCAGCAACATGGCCGACAAGCCCACATCAAACAGTTGCCGATATACAGGCAGTGCCAGCACCAGAAAACTGACCAGTACAGCAGGCGATAAATTGCTCTGAGAAATCCGCCATGCCCCTACCAGCAGCAAGCTGGCGTAGCCCGTTTCCAAGGCCAAACCAAAGGCCACCAGACAAGGTGCCGGTTTAGCCTCCGTGGCGATCATGGCCTGATGCTGCTCATCCAGCACCATTCGCAAACGCTTGTATGCCTGGCCAAAACGTCCAAAACCGCGAATCACCGTCATACCCTGCACGTACTCCAGCAAGGAGGAGTGAGCATTCGCATTGGCCTGCAACAGACGGGCACTAGTGCGTGTCAGCACCCGTTGCGACCACAGCAAAGCCAGCAGAGCCAGCGGCAAACCGGCCAGCATCACCAAGGCCAGGCCCGCATCCAGCCAGAACAGAAAGGCCATCAAAAACACAGCCATGCTCAGACCGGCCAAAAACATGCCCAGAAAATGAGACCATAGACCCTCAATCAGCTCCAGATCCGAGGTCAATCTGGCTCCCAGATCCCCGGCCCGCTGACGCGCAAACCAGCCCATGGGCAAATGACGCAGATGATCCACAATACGTAAACGAGCCGAACCCATCATGGCGTACGCGCCGCTGAACACCAAAGGCGCGGCGATTCGCCCGGCCCAGATACGCAAGCAGACACTGGCCACCATGGCCAGGCCCAGCATCACAATGCTCTGACCTCCAAGCGTGCCACCTATAGCCTGACTCAAGAGGATGTACAAAAAGGGATAGAGCGCGGCCGCACACAGGCCCTCAAACACCATCCAGGCCAGCCCCTGATTCAGGCGAGCATCCTGCTTGCCCGACAACTCGAAGCCAGACCGTATCAACTTGGCAATCATGGCTGCTCCACCCGCCCTTCATTCAAGGACCACTGACGTGCTTGCTCGTGGTCATCCCAGAGTTTTTTGTAAACAGCACAGCTCTCCAACAGCTCGCTATGCGTGCCTTTACCAAGCAGGCGACCCGACTCCAGCACCACAATTTGATGAGCGTGCATGACCGTGCGCAAGCGATGGGCCACCATCAAGACGGTACGCCCCTGACACAAGGTCGCCAGAGCCTGCTGAATCAGGACTTCGTTTTGCATATCCACACTGGCCGTGGCCTCGTCCAGCAAGAGAATCGGTGCGTTCTTGAGCAAGGCCCGAGCAATCGACAAACGCTGTCTTTCCCCACCCGATAAACGTATACCTCGATCCCCCAAAGGCGTGTCGTAGCCTTGCGGCAGAGCGCAGATAAAATCATGCGCACAAGCGGCACGCGTGGCGGCTTCGATTTGCTGATCACTGGCTTGCGGACACGCTAGCAACAGGTTCTCACGCACCGTTCCATACAGCAGAAATACGTCCTGCAAAACGCTGGCCTGCTGCGCCATCAGGGTATCCAAAGGCCAATCACGGACATCCACTGCCCCAATGCTCACGGAGCCGGTTTCACACTCATACAAACGCCCTACCAGACGCAGCAAGGTGCTTTTGCCCGAACCGCTGGCGCCCACCACCGCCGTTACCTGCCCGGCTTTTGCAGTGAAGCTGATCTCCTCCAGAGCCAGCCGTTCTCCATAGCGATGCGCAACGTTCTTGAACTCGATATCCAGCGGCCCTTCAGGAACAGCGGCTGTGGCCTGCTGCTCCAGCACCGGAGCCGCGACGACGGCCGCAATACGTGCCAAGGCCTCAGCACGCTGGACCTGTTCGCCCAAGGCGAACGTCAGGCGCAGCAAGGGCGTAAACACGGCAGGAGCCACCAGCAGAAACAGGACCCAGGTTGCCAGATCCAGACTGCCCTGCTGATAGAGCCAGGCACCCAAGGGCGCGACCATCACCAGATTGGCCGTCAACAAACCCACAAACAACACCCAGCCCTGAGAAACCTGTTTCGCATAGCTGACAACCAGATCCACGGCAGCATTCACTGCCTTGGTCAAACCCGCGAAGGATTGCATCTCCAGCCCAAAGCTTTTCACCACATGAATGCCACGCACATATTCGCCCACCTGATTGGTGATACCTTGCTGCATGTCATGCCAGGTGCGCATACGCTCGGTACTGCCGCGCATGAACCACCACTGCGCCAGCATGGCCAATGGCAAGGGAGCGAAGGCCGCCAAGGCCAGACGCCAGTCCGCGACAAACAACAGCGCCAATGCCACCAAAGGCACGGCAACTGCCGCCACGGTGTCGGGCAACATATGAGCAAAAAAACCTTCCAGCGTGCTGACATCGTCAGTCAAGGTACGCCTCAAACTACCGGAATGACGGCCAGAAAAGAACGACAGCGGCACTTGGCCCAATCGACTCACCATCGCCAACCTGAGCCTGCGCTGAATCGCGAAAGCACCCATATGCGCCAGGACATGGCTGACTGCCATCAAGGCCCAGCGCAAGGCCAACACCCCAAAGACCCAGGCAACCAGCCCCCCTACAAAACCCATATCGGGCTGGTCACGCAATAGCTCTGCCACACCCACATAGATCAGCCAAAACGGTAGAAGGCTCAAGGCGGCCGAGGCAATGGCCACCCCCATCGCCCAGCCCAAATAAGCCGGAGCCAGGCGCAGCAGGCTGAAAAAACCTAAACGGTTTGGAAGTTCTTTCTTCATCGCGCTGTCCTTACGCTTGTGCTGGTCGGCACTTCACCACCAGCACGCAAGCGCATGCTGCCAAAACAGCGGCCAAAAGAAAGCACAGGCCATAGCCCCAACGCTCGGCCAAGGCACCACCCAGCAACCCACCCAGCATGGCCATCAAGGCATCAGCGCACTGAAACAGCGCCCAGTCCACACCCGGCTGGCTGGGTGTAGTCAGCCCCATCAACGAGGAGTAAATCGTGACAAAACCGCAAGCCATGGCAACAAACAACAGTCCGGAGAGCAGTACCAGATTGCCTACCGACACCTGATCAGCACTCAAGGACAAAACCAGCAAAATCAAAGCTTGCAAGGCGACAGACACAGTGACTGCCGTCCAGTTGGAAAACCAGCGCATCAACAAGCCACCCAGCACCGTACCCACCAAGCCAGCACCCACGCTGAACGCACCAAAAATCCAGGCCAGATCGGTATTGCTGAGACCTTTATCCACCAATAAAGGACCGACCATCACCACCGCCGTCCGTACCCCGGCACCCAAGAAAAACGCCAGCAACAGGCCCAAGCGAACCTGAGGCCGACACCAGGACTGCATCAGGCTGGGACGGGTCTGTACATCGCCAGGTTGCTCTCGCGCAGGCTCTTGCAAGGACAGCAAGGGTAAGGTCAACACCACGATAGCCAAACCTGCACACCCCAATGCCCAGGCCCAGCCGTAGCGCCCCGCCAACAGCAGAAAAATACTGCTGCCCAACAACATGCCCACGTAGCTACCGCCCACCTTGGCCATATTGCCCAGGCTGCGACGCCCTTGAGCCAGTTGGTCTACAGCAAAGCCGCCACAAGCAATATCAACCGAAGCAGACAACAAGGCGGCTAGAAAAAACAGGGCCAGCAAGAAGCTGCCCTGTTCAGCCAAAGACAAATAGCCTGCAACCCCGGCAAACGCCACCACGGCCATACCGGCTGCCAATAGCCATTGACCACGCAGAATCAAGGTACGGGAGCGCCGCTGCACCGTACCAGCGGGCAAACGCCAACGCTCCACTGCCGGAGCCCATACAAAACGCAAAGCCCAAGGCAACATGAACAAGGCGCTCAGGCCCACAAACTGCAAGGAGGCCCCTGCTTGACGCAGCAATACTGGCAAGGACTGCATCGCAATCGTGGTGATCATCACCTGGGTGATGTAGATGCCGGCCAAGGCGCTTAATAAAACGCCCAGGCCCACTTTCTTAGTAAACATAGCTCAAGGTCGCGCCTACCACTCGCCCTGTTCCGCGCTGCGCAAAATCTGCGCCCGGGCCATAAGAAAACCCGTAAGTGCGATACGCCTTGTTTGTCAGGTTATTCACATATACCGATACTTCCACATCGGATCGCGGCGACCAGGCCAGGCTGGCATCCAGCAAGGTATAGCCCTTTTGCTCCAGACGGTTAGCGATATCGAAGTAGTGCGCCCCCACATAACGGGCGGCAAAGCGTGGACGCAGCAAGGTATCACCCACACGCACGCGACCTTGAGCTGAAACCGTTAGCCCATGTTCAGGCACGAACGGCACCTTATTAGAGTCACAATCTGCGCAAGTGCTGGCAATGTAACGGCGGAACTTGGCATTGCTGATGTAGCCGGTCGCGCCTAGCGTCCAGTCCTTGCTGACATCCCACTCCATCCCCAACTCCAGCCCCATGGAGCGAATGTCGCCCACGTTCTTCAGGGTCTGATAGCCCATATTGCCATCGCCATAAAGCTGTGCATCACGGGTGTCAACCAGATAGGCGGCGGCGCTCAAGCGCAAATCTTCGCCTGCATAACGCAAGCCTGCTTCATAGCTGGTGGAACGTTCGCGCCCAAAGCCTTCGGCATCCGCTTCACTGGTGGGGGCCAAGGCATAGCCAACCGGCTTATAGCCTTGCACCACGTTCACATATCCACGCCATTGCGGGTCAAATTGATAACCGGCACCGATACGCCCCAGCCACGTGTTCTCGCTGGTGGAGCGGTCTGCCGCCACCGGGGTGCCCATCAAATTACCCACAAACCGGGTCTGCGCCTTGTCCCGCGACAAGCGTACACCTGTAGACACATCAAACTTGGGAGTCATGTACCAGGTCACATCACCATAAACAGAAATGGACTCGCTCTTATTGCGCGACCGGCTGTCCAGAAAGGGCGAATGCGCAGGCAGCACCATATCAATGGTGTAGTGACGGCTTTGCTTGAGCTGCTGCCGGTACAGGCCGAATACACCCTCCCAAGTACGGGTGCTGCCCTCTTCTCTGGGTTGGGTGGACAGGCGCAGTTCCTGCGTATTCTGCTTCCAGGTTTCAGGCTGCCACGAATACTGCGAACCAAAAGCGTAGTTACGCTCGATATCCAGATCCTGCGAGCTGACAATGGCACTTAGCTGCCAATCCTGCCAGTTGTATTTCCCGTTGGCGGAAAAAGCATTCACACACCGGCGCTGATGCGTGTTGCGGTACGCATCCGGTAAGCCATCCAGCGCATAGGCCGTGCGTTGATCAATATCGTCATACAAAACGTAGACATCCTGAGTACCCTTGGCGCAATCACGCCCTGCCGACAGGCCCAGCTCCCATGGACTGCCTTCAGGTGCCAGACGCAGCTTGGCATGCCCGGCAGTGGAGCGCAGGCCGCCAATTCGATCACCCAGAATGGGGCTATCCAACTCGCCGGGCACCTTGTCGTTGATGACCGACACGGAGCCGTACAGCAAACCGCTGACCAAAGGCCCGGATACATTCGCCTGCAACTGATTACCGCCACGGCCCGACAAACCTGCCCGCAACATGCCCTGAACCGTGTCATCAGGCTGGTGCGTCACGATATTGAGCACACCGCCTTGCGCACTCTTGCCGTACAAGGTCCCCTGCGGGCCTTTCAACAACTCCACCTGCTCCACATCGGCCAGGGACTGGATGGCCGCGACCGGAAGTTGTGGCACGCCGTCCACATACACCGTCAACGCCGGGTTGTAGAAATCCTGAGCCGAAGTCACCCCGCGCACGGTAATGCTGGGAAACAAGACAGAGCCGCTATAAGACATTTGCAGCTCGGGAAACACACGCCCCAAACCCAGTGTGCTGTTGACCTGAGCATCCTCCAGCTCGGTACGATCCGCCACCGACGCGCCGCCGTTAATGCTCTCCAGACGCTGATCGCGTTTGCTGCCACGAACAATCACCGGCGACAAGGCCGAGACTTCCTCGCTGTTGCTGTTATCGGCCCAGACCTGAGAGGTTGGCGTCAGAACGGCCATTGAAGTGAGCACCGCAATGGGCACACGTAGCTGAATTTGTCGCAATGGCATGAACGGCCTCTTCCTGTGTAAGCTAAATACTTTTAGATGAAAATCATTATCATTTACTATTGAGCTTGTGGCGGCTAACGGTTTTAAGAAAAAACAGACGGTTTCAGGAAAATTTATGGATAACAGAGGCGGCAAGGCGCAGATCAGTCAGGCTATGCACCGTGTCGATGAGCTTTACGCGCTCCCCCACCCACCCGATATGCCCCAGGAATGGGCCAATATGCTTCAACGGCACGAACCGGGGGATGGCATCAGTATTGGCTGCATGCAAGGCCGCACACACAAGGAATGGATACTGCAAGCCAGCAGCCAGCCCATGTTCTGCGTAGCAGTCATGCTCAAAGGACGTTTACGCACTGCCATGCAAGGCGGCGGCACACTGGACTTTGGTCCAGGCATGTTCTCAGTGATGTCTACCGGCACAACGGCCACAGGCTGGGATCATTTCAGCGCCGAATCCGGCTTTAGCATGATTGATATACGCCTGACACCCGAGGCCCTGTACAAGCTGACAGGCCAGTCGGTCATTTCGCTGCAAGGCAAGCTGTTGCAAGATGGAAGCTTGCCCGGTCAGGATACCTTTATGGGCTGCGCCCCTGCCTGCACAGACTTGATGCAGGTGGCCAGCGATGTGCTGTCCTGCCAGCTCAGCAATCAGACAGCCCGCAACCTGTATATGCGCGCCAAGGCCATGGAAGCCTTGAGCATTGTGCTGGAGAAAATCACCAAGGACGCCGAGCCGGCTTTACCCACGCCCAGAGACAGGCAAAGGCTGCTGCAGGCCAGACAGTTACTGGAGAACGAGTATGGCCGGGACTGGTCCATTCCCGCCTTGTCCTATGTCGTGGGGCTGAACGAAAAACGCCTGCAATCAGGATTCAAAGCCATGTTTGGAGTTTCCATCCATGCCTTGCTGACCCAGATACGTATGGACGCTGCCGCCGCCCTGTTATTGCAAGGCGGCTCGGTCACCGATACGGCTTATGCCACCGGATTTTCCAGCCTGAGTCACTTCAGCAAAGTCTTTCGTGCCAATAAGGGCGCGGCCCCCAAGCAATGGGTATTGCATCACGCCCAGACGCGGCAATAAGGCTGAGGCGCGGCGGGTATTCGTTGTGAGCGTTTAGACGCCGCCCTCATAACCCGCCTGCCGCCAGGCGTCAAAAACACAGATTGCCACGGCATTGGACAAGTTCAAGCTACGCTGCCCTGTCATCATAGGCAGACGAATCCGCTGCTCGTTGGGAAACAAGGCCAGTTGCTCTGCGGACAAGCCTGCGGTTTCACGGCCAAACACAAACACATCACCCGGCTGAAAGCGTTGCTCAGCCAGCAAATGGCTGCCACGTGTAGTCAGGGCAAAGGCGCGATCAGGCGCGGAACCCGTGGCCTGCAAGGCTTCTTCCAGGCTGTCGTGCACCTTCACTTGCGCCCACTCGTGATAATCCAACCCGGCACGGCGCAGCTTACTGTCTTCCAGCTCAAAGCCCAGGGGCCGCACCAAATGCAGGACACAGCCCGTATTGGCCGCCAGTCGAATGACGTTACCCGTGTTGGGAGGGATCTCGGGTGAAACCAGGACGATATGAAACATGAAAAACCTAAAAAGTGCAGAAAAAACCGCGAACAGGCGACGCAGTATACAAGGCTAAGATGCCTTCCATTTCCAGGGAGCCCGTGCAGCGACCAAGGCATAAACAGAACTCGCCCCTGCCACACGGCAGGCCCGCGCCAGGGCATCCAACGTGGCTCCAGTGGTCAACACATCATCGACCAATAACACATCACTGCCCAGCAAGGACTCCCGCACGCTAAAAGCACCCCGCATGGCCTGTCTGCGAGCCTGACGCCCCAAGTTCTTCTGTGCCTGCCCATCCCGGGATGGCGCCACAACGCTATGCAAACGTGCGGACAAACCCAATGAATGCGCCACGCGCCTGGCCAGTACTGCGGCCGGATTAAAGCCCCGACGGAGCAAGGCGCTGCGCTGCGAAGGCACGGGTATGACCCGGCAAGCAGCATTCAGCACAGGCCCATGCCTACGCCATTGCTGCACCATCAGTCCCGCCAACACTGCCGCCATTTCCAGCCGACGGGAAATTTTAAACGCATGTATCAACATATCGCCAGGATGTTCATAGTCGAATCCAGCAACCGTCGCTTGCAGAGACAATTGCCCTGCGCCGCAATCCGGGCATGCCAGTAAAGCCAAGGGCGGCAAGGCCAGGGCACAACGAGAACAGCGCAACTGCTGGGCGGGTGTTGTCAGCGCATGTCGGCAAAAGGTGCACAACGAGCCGCTTTGCGAACGTAGTCCACACAACACACACGGTCGTGCCAGCAGTGGAATCCCTACAAGACGATGGGGCGACTCGCGCCGGAACAGGGGATG
This sequence comes from Alcaligenes faecalis, assembly GCF_041521385.1. Lineage (NCBI taxonomy): Bacteria > Pseudomonadati > Pseudomonadota > Betaproteobacteria > Burkholderiales > Alcaligenaceae > Alcaligenes > Alcaligenes faecalis. The sequence continues at coordinate 1,818,803 of NZ_CP168006.1, forward strand.
CGCCATAATAGATCATTACCTTTCAGAGCCAAGCTGATCCGATCACAGCACATACCACAGATCCAGGCCAGTAACGTCCGCGCAACTATGTCCCAGTTACCTTCTTTACCCATCAACTCCGCCCATGTCGAGCAGCAATTCAATCGCCGCGCTCCACTGGATCACGCTCAGTTTCTTTATGGTGAAGTCGCGCAACGGATGTTGTCTCGACTGGCCTTGGTGCGCTTACAGCCCACCCATATTCTGGATGCCGGCTGTGGCGCCAGCCACGCACTGGAGCCCCTGCGCTCCCGCTACCCGGACATGAACTACACCGGCCTGGATCGCAGCGCCAAGCTGCTGGAGGTCGCCCGCGAGCGTTACCAATCCAAACCCAGCCTGTGGCAAAAGCTGCGTAATCAGCCCACGCCAGCAGCCAACTGGGTTCAGGCGGATATGGCCAATAGCGGCCTGCCCGCAGAAAGCCAGGAGCTGGTCTGGTCAAATATGGCTTTGCACTGGCACCCGGAACCACATCGGGTCCTGGCCGAATGGAACCGCCTGTTGAAACCTGAAACGCTGGTCATGTTCTCCTGCCTGGGCCCCGGCTCGTTTGCCGAGCTGCGCAGCGCCATGGAACAGGCCAATTTGGACACCAAAACGCTGGAATTCGTGGACATGCACGACTTTGGCGATCTACTTCTGGAAAACGGCTTTGCTGACCCTGTCATGGATCAGGAAGTCGTGACCTTGACATATCGCAGTGCTGAAAAACTGCTGGATGATTTGCGTCTGCTGGGCGGCAATCCGCACCCGCAACGCAAGGCGAGCCTAAGCACCCTGCCCTGGCGTCAACGCCTGCTCAACGCCCTGGAAAAACAGCGCCATATGGATGGCACTTTGCATCTCAGCCTGGAAATTGCCTACGGGCACGCCTGGCGTGCCCGTAGCCGTCGCAGCACCCAGGGCGAGGTCAGCGTACCGATCTCCACAATCAGCCGCCGCCCCAAATCCCAGGAATAAATACCGCTGCGCTTAGAAACGGTATTCGGCCTGCAACCAGAAGCGGCGGCCATCTTCCGCGTAGGAATAGGCTCCGCTGGTACCCGAGTCGCGACGGCGATCGGTCAGGTTATAGATGGCGGCACTCAAACTCAGGTCCTTTCTGGCGCGCCAACTGGCGCCCAGATCCACCGTGGCAATTGTCCCCATGCTCTCGCTGACGGCACCGCCTCGCCCCCAGGAGATATTGGTTTCCCGACCACGCACGTTCAAGGTCGAAAAAGCAGATACCGCTTCATTCGGCGTCCAATCCACGGTCAGACTCCCCATATTGCGTGGAGTTGCCACCAAGGGTTGACCTTCAGACTGCGGGTAGCCAAAGCCCAGAATCGTGGCGCTGCCATTACGTACCTTGGAGTCCGTGAAGGTATAGCTGCCGCGCACTTTCCATTGGTCATTAAAGCGGTAGGCCAAGCCCAACTCCAGACCCTGTACCCGTGCTTCAGTGATATTGAAGTAGGTGCTGTACATGCTGTTGGTATACGGATCCGGAGGGACAGGGCGACCATCGGGATAGTACAGCTGACGCGAGCCGGTATTGGCGATCTTGTTCTTGTAACGGGTGTGGAACAAGGTGGCGTTCGCGCTCAACGGACCGCCATCATCAAAGTACAGGCCCAGTTCTACGTTGGTGCTGACCTCCGGTTCCAGATCCGGATTACCCCAGGTATAGGCACCGCCACGCTGTGGCAATCCGATTTGCGGATTGCTTTGCATAATGGTCGGGGACTTGAAGCCCTTGGCGATCCCGCCTTTCAGTGTCCAGGCATCCGTTGCACTCCAGACACCGTACAAGCGAGGTGTCCAATGGCGGCCAAAGAACTCGTTATCGTCCATACGCACGCCGCCGGTCAGGGCGAAGGATGGACTCAGACTCCACTCATCCTCCAGGAACAAAGAGTACTCACGCACGGAAGTATCCACACCTGCACCATTCGGATTGGCGTAGTAGCCATCGGCCTTCAACTCGCTTTTGCGCCATTGGAAACCGCCTACCAGCATATGATCGGCCAACGGTAAAGTCACCTTGCCATCGATCACGGTATTGCGGATATCAGGGCGAGCGGTCTGAGTTGGGCCATCGCGATAAGCCTGCTCACGGTTAAGGCTTAATTCGGTATCAAAGCTGCCCCAGCGGCCAGTATGCGCCAGTGTATAACTATCGCGCACGTACTCGTTTTCGTTAGCCTTGCCCGTTAATGCCAGGGACTTGCCCGGTGTAGTCCAGAAGTGCTGAGTCGTGCGGCCTGCTTCAAACATGAACTCATGATTGTCATTGGGAGTCGCCCACAAGCGCACCGTACCGTTTTGACGTTTGGCACGCGCAAAGCCATTCAGAACCTGATCTTCCTGACGCTGCTTGTGATAACCCCAGAACTGCAAGCCCAAACGCCCTGGCACGATGGGGCCTGACAGGTACAAATCAGCCGAGCCACTATTGCCTGCCTTTCCGCTGTCCTGCAAGGTATAGCCACCGGTCAAGGAGCCATGCCATTTGTCGGCCACTTTACGCGTCACGATATTGATGACCCCACCCAAAGCCTCGGAGCCGTACAAGGTCGACATGGGGCCCCGCACCACCTCGATACGTTCGATAGCTTCCAACGGGGGAATCCAGTTCATGTCCAGAGCTTCTGACACCCCACCCTTCATGGTGATCTGGCGCATATCCTGACGACGACCGTCAATCAGAACCAGCACATGCTCAGACTCCATGCCTCGGATCGAGATAGCCCCTTTGTCGCCACCTAAAACGCTGACGCCCGGCACCTGGCGCAAGGCATCGGCCAAAGACTCAAAGCGTTTGCCCTCCAGCTCTTCGCGCGGGATCACGGTGATGGATGCCGGTGCACTCACCACCTCCTGAGCAAAGCCCGATGCCGTCACCGAGATGGCACTGAGCTGTTCAACATCATTATTTTCCTGCGCCCAGGCGGACATGCACGCCAAGGATAAGGTGGCCAAGGGCCAACGCAGGCCCGTTCTCATTTTCATCACGGCTTTTTCCATTGCTTATAATACGAACCAAACTCATTTCTATTTGCTACTATCATGAGCCCGGTTCCTGACCATAGTCTGATGAAAACTATTCTGATTATTGAAGACCACCGGCCTTTGTTGAGCCTGTTGGCAAGCCATCTGCAAGGGCAGGGATACGCGATTCGCACCGCCACCACAGGACGGATTGGTCTTGCCCTGCTGCAAGAGCACAGCTTTGACGCCCTGATTCTGGATCTGGGCCTGCCCGATATGGACGGCATGGAGATTCTGGCGCAGTTGCATCATCCAGATCGCAGCCAACGCCTTCCCTGCCTGATTTTGAGCGCGCGCGATGCCATCCACAACCGTGTGCAAGGACTGCGAGGCGGTGCGGATGACTACCTGCTCAAACCCTTTGATCTGGTCGAGTTGGAGGCACGATTAAGTGCGATCTTGCGGCGAGCAGCCCCCCACCGTTACCAGCAACTGGTGATTGCCAACCTATGCTTCGAGCCTGAAGTACGACAGGCCTGGGTCAATGACCAGGCCTTGATGCTGCCAAGGCGGGAAAGTGTACTCTTGCTGGAACTGATGCAGGCCAGCCCTCGCTTGCTGATCAAGGACTACTTGCTGGAGCAGTTGTATCAAAACCAGGCCAATGTCAGTCTGAATGCCATCGAAGCATTGATCTCCAAACTGCGCCGCAAGCTACGCGAGCAAAATGCGCTGGTTTGCATCGACACGGTGCGCGGTGTGGGCTACCGCTTGCGCGTTCTGTGAGCAGACGCGCCTTCAGTCTGCGCGGGCGATTGCTGATCAGCCTTTTGCTGATGCTGGCCTTGGGTTTTTGCGCATTGGCCCTGTCCTTGTTCGATACGCGAGACGAGTTGCGCCGCATCAGCCTGTTTTTGCAGGCCGAGGAAATTGCCCGCGACTTTAATCCCTCGAAATCATTGGATAGCTTGCCGCGTCAATACGCTGGTGGGGAAATGTCTTATTCACTGTATAGCGCCCAGGGTGCGCTGCTCCAGGCCTCATCCAATTTGACAAGCCCGCGACGCCTGCGCCCGGCTCAGCCCGAGGATGAGTTGGCCTTGTTCAGACTGAAACATCGCAGTGGCTATGTGGTGTCGGTTTCGGTAACGCTACCCAGTGGCGAAATCCTGATGGTCGCCAAACAAGACCAGCGCGAACGTGAGTTGATCGGAGCCTTGTTGCAAACCCGCATGTGGCGCTCACTGCTTTTGTGGTTGCCGGTATGTGCGGTGGGCCTGTTGCTGATCGCCTGGCTTATCCATTGGACCTTGCGCCCGGTACGACAGGCCGCAAATCTGGCTGCGACGCTAGGCCCTGCTCAACCCGAGCTGCGCTTGCCGGTCACCGAACTGCCCAAAGAAATTCGTCCCTTGGCACAGGCCGTCAACCAAAGTCTGGACCGCCTGATGCAGGCCTATAAGCATGAGCAGCAACTGGTTGCAGATGCAGCTCATCAACTGCGTACCCCCCTGGCGGTCATGTCCTTGCGTCTGCAAACGGCTGAACACCATAGCGATCAGGACTGGAGTTTGCTGCGCGAAGATATTACCCACTTGCAGCGTCTGGTCAGCCAATGGCTCAGCCTGGCCCGCAAGCAGGAGCAGGCCACGGAACTAACAGACCACACTGCCCTGGCACCATTGTGCCGCCGTGTGATGGGGGACGTATGGCCACTTTTTGAACAGGCCAATCGGGAGATTCAATTTCACGATGGTAGTTCGCAAGATACTGTTCAAGCCTGCGAGGCCGATCTGTCCGAGGCCATTGCCAACGCCCTGGACAATGCCCTGACACATGGCCAAGGTGCGGTCAGCTTGCATCTGCATAACCCACGACCTGACCAATGTGCGATCGATATCAGCGATCAAGGTACAGCCCTGGATGCGCAAACAGCTCATCTGGCCTTTGAGCGTTTTCACAAGCAAGACAGCGCCAGCAAAGGAGCGGGCCTGGGGCTGACGATTGTGCGCCAGATTTTGCTGCGCCACGGTGGCCAGGCTTTGTTCCTGCCCGGCGCACCCTGCACCCTAAGGCTCTTGCTGCCACTGGCTGCGCCCGCCTCTGACAAAAAAAAGGTTTAGGGGTACACTTTTGTGCTTGGCCAAGCTGGCCAACTTGTTCTCAGGGCGGGGTGCAAGTCCCCACCGGCGGTAATGGCACTAGCCTAGCCCGCGAGCGCCTGGCCTGTGGTCAGGGACAGCAGATCCGGTGTGATTCCGGGGCCGACGGTATAGTCCGGATAAAGAGAGAACGGGATAGGTTCACGCACCTGTACAGGAGTCATCCTGCTATGGGCTTGAGCTATCCTGCTTCCTGCATGCCCTGTTTTTGTTGTCATAAAACAGGAAATCAACATGAACAGCATTACCCCAGCCCATCTTCTGGCTCCCCGTATCGCCTTTATTCAAGCGTGCTGGCACAAGGACATTGTGGATCAGGCCCGCCTGGGTTTTATCGACGAAGTCAAAGCCATGGGCCACGACAGCAGCCAGATCGAGGTCTTTGAAGTGGGCGGCGCCTTTGAAATCCCGCTACATGCGCAACGTCTGGCCCAATCGGGTCAATATGCCGCTGTTGTGGCTGCCGGTCTGGTGGTTGATGGCGGTATCTATCGCCACGACTTTGTAGCGACCGCCGTGATTCAAGGCTTGATGCAAGTCCAGCTCAGCACCAACGTGCCGGTGTTTTCAGTCGTGCTGACTCCTCACCATTTCCATGATGGCAAAGAACACCACGATTACTTCCACCGTCACTTTGTGATCAAGGGGCAGGAAGCGGCCCGTACGTGCCTGGATACCGTGAGCAAGTTGCAGGCTCTGCCTGCGGCATCTGTCGCCGCGCTCTAAATGGCAAGGCGGCCTGAAAAGGCCGCCTTCAATCCCAACCCTCTGGGCTACTTTTACCCGCAGCACCAGGGTTAGCCAGAAGCTTGCTGGTCATCTGTCTGATAACGTCGGTATCAAGACTGATTACGCTTGCGCGACGAGTCTATACCCAGTTGTTTAAGCTTGCGATACAAGTGGGTGCGCTCCAGACCGGTACGCTCCGACACGCGTGTCATACTGTGATTTTCACGGCGCAGATGATACTCAAAATAAATGCGCTCGAACTCGTCACGCGCTTCGCGCAATGGCAGATCCAAAGAGATGCTGCCTAGCTGAGACTCATCCTGCTCGACTTCAGGGACGGCCATGGCTGGTGCCAGACCGGGAGCCATTGCTGCTGCATCCGGACGACGATCACCCCCTTGAGCCATCGGGCGAGCTGCGACTGCCAGCGATTTGGGGGCAACAGTACGCTCCAGCCCCGAGGCTACGGTCTTGAGCAGTCGCTGCATGGTGATGGGTTTTTCCAGGAAATCCACCGCCCCAATACGGGTGGCTTCCACCGCGGTATCCACCGTGGCATGGCCACTCATCATGACCACAGGCATATCCAGCAAGCCTTGGGAGGCCCACTCTTTGAGCAGGCTGACACCGTCCGTGTCTGGCATCCAGATATCCAGCAAGACCAGATCGGGACGGCCCCGCAAGCGTGCCTCGCGAGCCTGGGCGGCATTTTCTGCCAATTGCACGGTGTGCCCTTCGTCGTAAAGAATTTCCGACAAAAGTTCCCGAATGCCGATTTCGTCATCAACTACCAGAATTCTGGCCATAAAACGTCACCTACGTGATTTTTTACGCATTATCGTTTGCTCGCCGCCCAGAGTCCAGACGAATATGCTGGCCAGCAAGCCGGGTAAAGAGGATGGAAATGCGAGCCCCCCCCTCACGACGATTGGAAACATCGATTCTGCCGCCGTGCTCCTCGATGATTTTCTTAACTATAGCAAGTCCCAGACCCGTACCGGTGGGCTTGGTGGTTACGTAAGGCTCAAAAACACGCACCAGCATCTGGGGATCAAAACCAGGTCCGTTATCTGACACCACAAAACTGACTGCACCAGAAGAATCGGAACCTTCTACGCCCGCAATCATGGTTTTAACAAATACATGCGCCTGGTCAAGTGATTGATCCTGAGCCGCCGCTTCACGGGCATTGGCCAACAGATTATGGATAACCTGACGCAGTTGCGTCGGATCCCCTTGCACCATGGGCAAATCGGGGTCCAGCTCCACATCGATCGCCACACTATAACCATCGTCCCGGACCATGCCTTCTTCCGGGTCCCAACCATATAAAGTCAACACTTCAGTAATCAGCTCGTTCAGATTCAGAGCTTGCATCTGAGTAGCGGGCTTACGAGCATACTCTCGGAAATCTTCCACCATCTTTTTCAGCGAACTAACTTGATTGACGATGGTATTGGTATAGCGCAGCAACATGGCAGCATGGACGTCATCCAACTGCGACTCCAGTTTCATGGCCAGACGTTCGGCAGACAACTGAATAGGCGTCAAGGGGTTCTTGATCTCGTGTGCCAGACGTCGGGCCACCTCGCTCCAGGCCACCAGACGGCTGGCGGAAATCACGTCAGTAATATCGTCAAACACCACCAGATAGCCGGTTGGTTGACCATCCACACGCAACAAGGTACCACGAGCCAAAACGGTGACGATAGTATCACGCGCTTCATTACCTTCTTGCATTTCCAATTCAAACTGCTGCTGCCAATAAGGGTGATCCGAGCCCATGGCCTGATGCGTGGAAAAGGCTTCTCGTATCACCGAAGCAAAAGTCACGGCCCCTTCCAGCGTTTCCAACGGACGCCCTTTAATCGAGCGCAAATCCACCTGCAAGATACGCTGCGCGCCCTGGTTGAACATGGTGACACGGAACATCTCGTCAAAAGCCAACACACCACTGGACAGGTTACTGAGCACCGACTCCAAGTACATATTGGAGCGTTCCAACTGCAGGCGATTTTTCTCAACCATGCGACGCGCTTCATCCAACTGTCGGGTCATGGCATTGAAAGAGCGCGTCAGTTGGCCGACTTCATCCTTGGCAGGTGGCTCAGGCAAAGCACGGTAGTCCCCTACCCCCACCGCTTGCGTCCCGGCGGCCAGCGTCAATAATGGGCGCGTCAGGCGGCGCGACAAGGCCAAGGCGGCCGCCACTGCCGTAAACACAGCCAGGATCAAAGCCAGCGTCAGCGTAATACCGTAGAGCTTGCGCAAGCCCTGACGAGACAAGGCCAGCTCCTGATAATCCCGAAACCCTTGCTGCACCTGGTTGGCATTGCGTGCAATCTTGTCCGGCACAGGCTGAATGACCTGCAGCCAGCGCGAGTCTGCCGTACCACTCAAGGTCGCCGCAAAGCGATTGGGATCCGCCAAAGGCAGAACCGTGCGCAGGCGCAAGCCTGTTGACTCTGCAGGTACCCCGCCTTCATCGAGCCCGTTATCGTGAACAGGGGCATCATCATCCACCTCGGCAGCCGAATAGCGGCCTGCAATACGCAGCTGATTCATCACGCTGGAGGGCGGCATATCAGGTAGCAGCGTGTCATAGCGGCCCGAGGAAAAGGCAATCAAACGACCATTGCCCGAAAACACCATTGCCTCCGTCACCCCGCTGTTCTCACGCAAGGAGATCAGCAAACTGCTGTACTGCGCACTATCTGCCTTGTTCAGTGCCGACACCATTTCATTTGCCCGACCTTCCAGCTCGTTCAACTGCGAATCCAGGGCGGCGCGGCCCAGGCTCAAGCCCGACTCCAGCGCCGAATCCACCCGTACATTGAACCAGGACTCGATAGAACGTGACATGAACTGCACCGAAAGCAGATAAATCAGCGCCCCCGGAATAATGCCGATCAAGGTGAAATAAAAAGCAAAGCGCGCCGTCATACGGGCACCAAACTGACGTCGGCGTATTTGTCTGAACAGACGAATCGTCAGCAACAGCACCCAGGAAATCAGCGTGGCGGCCAATACACCGTTAAGCACCAACAGCAAGTCATACTGCTGTGCGTAGCGCGAGGCGTTGCCCGTAGACCAGACAAGAAGCGAAAACAGCGCCAAGGCGCTGACCCCCGCTCCGAACAGAGCGGTGCGCAAGATCCAACGAATCAAGGTTGGGGCTCGTCGACGGAGACGGAAAAGGAAAAGGTTTTCCATGGAGTAGCCAGTGTCCAGGCAGAACTATTGATGGCGTCCACTTGAAACGGACGGGCCAGCAAAGAGGTATCCAGGCGCAGACGCACACGACCTTGGTATTGCTGGTCGCGGTCCAGATCTGCCACATACGCCACGGCCCAGCCGCGAATGTGCCGCAGCATGGCCAGTGCGTCATTCATGGAGGATTCGGGTAAAGACAGGTCCCCGGTGCCCACACGCCACTGACGGGTCAGAGCGTTGTACACAACCCGCCAGGTTTGTTGTTCCTTAACAACGTTTTTATCAAACCAATACCAGCGTGGCTGGGCCAATTCCACTTCAACCGTGAAATACAGCGGCACCCCTTTCTCGGCAGCAGTGCGCAACTCCGGACTTAACTCGAATTCAACATCCGCGTCGATATAGAGTTTTTCGTCCCGAATATGGGGCTCGACCTTGACAACCCGCTCTCCCGAAGTAGCGACCGGCACAATCGTATTGGCCGAGCTTAGCGCGCAGTTGAAAATCAGCAGAAAAGACAGAAAAACGCGCCACATCGTGATTAACCGCAAAAAGGACAAAGTCAGAGCCCTAATTGTGACAAGTCAAACCGGGCGCGTAAATAAGGCGTAGAAAAAACCGTCGCCATCTGCCAGTGATCGTCCCGCAACACCGGGCAAAATCTGGCCGGGAGAATCCAGAAGCTGCGCTTCGGGGTGGCGGGCCAAAAACGCCTCGACCTGTTGTTCCCCTTCTGCCGGAAAAATCGAGCAGGTCGAATACAGGAAATGTCCGCCGGGCCGCAATGTGGACCACAAGGCATCCAGTATAGCGCTTTGCAAACGCGCGGTATCGGCAATATCTGACTCGCGGCGCAACCAGCGAATATCGGGGTGACGACGCACAATACCTGAAGCGGTACAAGGCACATCAGCCAGGATGGCATCAAAGGGCTGACCATCCCACCATGGGGCCGGACGCGCCGCATCACCCCGTTTGAGTTCAACCTTATCGCTTTCCAGGCCAAGACGACGCAGGTTGTGGCCGACACGTTCCAGACGCTCGCCATCGGAGTCCAGGGCCAGCAAGGACACATCCGCCTGTTCCAGCAAATGAGCGGTCTTGCCACCTGGGGCCGCGCACGCATCCAGCACGCGCATGCCATCCTTGACCGGCAAGAGCAAACCAGCTTGCTGAGCCGACCAGTCCTGCACCGACCACCAGCCCAGATCAAAACCAGGAATCGCCTGAACCGGCATGGCCTTGTCCAAGGTAACAGCACCCACGCCGGGGCTACTGGAGGCAATACCGGCTTCGGTCAGGACCGCCTGCAAACGCTCCACTGAACAGCGACGCTGATTCACACGCAAGGTCAAAGGACCGGGGCGATTGGCCGCTTGCAACAACGCCTCCCAATCACGCGGGTAAGCACGACGCAACTCCTTGACCCACCAGCCGGGGTGATTCCAGCGTGCTTCGGGGCGGCTTTCTACCTGAGACAAAATCATCTTGCGTTCGCGCGTAAAGCGACGCAGCACCCCATTCACCAAACCCTTGGACAGACGCAGCGCGGCCTGGCTATCAGCCGCACGCACGGCCTGATCCACCACCGTATGCACGGCATAGACCGGCACATCCGGGCGATCCTCAAAAGTCTTGGCATCCTCTTGCACACGCATGGCCGTATCCAGCAAAGCCAGCGACACCATCAGCAAGGCATCCAGCCAGGTATTGCTGGGCTGACGGGGCACCAGCGTAATACGAATCTGACGGGCATGGCCCAGACGACGCAACACATGGAAGCTGACCGATTGCACCGCCGCACGGGCAGGCGCTGGCGTTGCAGCCAAACTTTCAGTCAGGGACTTGCCCGCCAGCACGCCTTCAATATGGCGCGCACTCAGCAGCATGACTTCGGACAGGGGCAAGGAGGGGGAAAGATGGGTGTCGGACACAGAACAACCGCTAGAAAAGAAAAATATGACTGCGACTGTAGCACTATTTGCCGCATAAACCGGGCTCAAACGCACAAGATCCGCACGCATCCGGGCATGGGACGGTAAAATCAAGCCTATTTCCCAATTTCGAGCCCTCAAGCTCCAGAAGGACCCTCTATGAGCGCCCCAAAAGTCGGATTCGTAAGCCTGGGTTGTCCCAAGGCCCTGGTTGATTCCGAACGAATTCTTACCCAACTGCGCACCGACGGCTATCAGATCACCCCCAGCTACGACAATGCAGATGTAGTGGTGGTCAATACCTGTGGCTTTATCGACAGCGCCAAGGCCGAATCGCTGGAAGCGATCGGCGAGGCACTGGCTGAGAACGGCCGCGTCATTGTCACCGGCTGCATGGGTGTGGACGAAGGCCTGATTCGCGACGTACACCCTTCCGTACTGTCCGTCAGCGGCCCCCAGCAATACGAACAGGTACTGCGCGCCGTACGTGAAGCCGCCCCACCTTCGCTGGATCACAATCCCTATATTGATCTGGTGCCGCCACAAGGCATCAAGCTGACCCCACGTCACTACGCCTATCTGAAGATTTCCGAAGGCTGTAACCACAGCTGCAGTTTCTGTATTATCCCGTCCATGCGCGGCAAGCTCGTCAGCCGTCCTGTCGGCGATGTCCTTGGCGAGGCCGAACGTCTGGTCAAGGCTGGCGTCAAGGAGCTGCTGGTGATCTCCCAGGACACCAGCGCCTACGGCGTAGATATCCGCCAACGTACCGGCTTCTGGAATGGCCGCCCCGTCAAGAGCAGCATGCTGGACTTGAGCGCCGCCCTGTCCGAACTGGGTGCCTGGGTGCGTCTGCATTACGTCTACCCGTACCCTCATGTAGACAACATCATTCCCCTGATGGCCGAGGGCAAAGTGCTGCCCTACCTGGATATTCCCTTCCAGCACGCCAGCCCTTCCGTGTTGCGCGCCATGAAACGCCCTGCCTTTGAAGACCGCACCCTGTCGCGCATCAAGCAATGGCGTCAGGACTGCCCGGATCTGACCATCCGCTCCACCTTCATCGTCGGCTTCCCCGGCGAGACCGAGGAAGACTTCCAATACCTGCTGGACTGGATGACCGAGGCGCAGTTGGATCGCGTCGGCTGTTTCCAGTATTCCCCCGTGGAAGGCGCCCCCGCCAACAAGCTCGACGGCATTGTCCCCGACGAAGTCAAACAAGAGCGTTGGGAACGTTTCATGGAACATCAACAAGCCATCTCCACCGCCCGCCTGGCCGCCAAAGTGGGCCGCGAAATGGACGTGCTGATTGATGAGATTGATGAGGACGGCGATGCCGTTGGCCGCTCCAGCGCCGACGCCCCCGAAATTGACGGCAACGTCTTCATCACCAGCGAACAAAAACTGGAACCGGGCCAAATGGTGCGCGTGCGCATTACGGATTCCAGTGAATATGACTTGTTTGGTGAAACAAGCTAAGCTCAAACGTCCTTCAGTTCATTTGACAACAGCCCGGCCCTCGAGCCGGGCTGTTCGCTTGCGACATGACAAGAACAAGACTCATCGATCTGGCTGTTGTTATCGCGCTGGGATATTTCCAGTACTACCTTTTACACAACCATCTGGATTTCCTATTTCTGGATGAGGCGGGCCAATATCGATGGCTTGCGCTGGCGCTCTCTCTGACCCCACTGTTTGCGCTCTATTTTCTGCTACGGTTAGTTTTACCCTGTACGGTGGCCGGAGCCCTGACTGCAGGGACCTCCTTGGTACTGACAGAAATCAGCAATACCAAGCAAGCCCTGACGACCGAACCCCTGAGCTGGACGGATATCACTCGCACTGACAACCTGTCAGTTGTACCTCATTACATCAGCCAATCCCACATCATCTATGCCTTACTGGTAGTCGCCGGGATTGTGCTGCTGATGCGCCTTGATCGAACTGCACGCTTAAAAAAGGCTGGAATTCTGCTGGTCGTCCTTTTCTCCCTGCTATCCCTCCACCCCTACTTGAATCGTATCGATACGCCGTTAAGTCACGTAGCGCAGTTTGAGCTGACTCGCCAGGACATCAACTACGTCGTCTGGGACTGGCCCAGGAATATCAGAAAAAACGGCCTGCTCACCCATTTGGTGCAAACCAGCCAGCGCCGCATACCCCCACCGCCTTCAACAGCAGAACGGGAGCAGTTTGATATTTTGAAAGCATCCAGTACTGACACATCCGTTCAGCCTTCCAACATCGTTGTGATTCTCTGTGAAGCATGCTGGCATGATGAACAGCATTTCAAAGAGGCTTTCAGTCCTTTGAAAAAGATTGGGTTTCAAGCCTTCCGTGCCATTGCTCCCGTATATGGAGGAGGAACCGTCAACTCAGCTTTTGAGCTCCTGACAGGGTTGCCCGCCAATGGAGCCTTAAATGGAATTATTTACCAGGAATACACGAAGCTGCTCTCCCCACAGGCGTGGAGCTGGCCCCGTAGTCTTGAAAACACCGGCTATGCCAGCGTTTCACTACACAATCACAATGCAATCTTCTGGAACCGGCACATTATTAATCCAAAGCTTGGGTTTCGACGGTTTCTTGCACTTGAGGACATGAATTACGACGGCCCGATCTGGGCCAACGATGAGATTCTTTTCAAAGCTGCCACTCAAGAACGGCAAAACAGTGACAGGCCAAACTTTCAATTCATCACAACCGTTTATACACACGGAGCCTACTACCCACGCGATGGAGATCACGGCGAGCAACATTATCAAGAAAAACTGACTCAAAGCCTGCGTGATGTGGCTGAATTTGCCAACCAGCTCCTTGCCGACCACCCAGACTCCCTCATCCTTCTTGTTGGCGACCACAAGCCCGCCTTGACCCATTTTTTCCATCAAGAAAATATTTTCTCAGATGACTTTTTCATACGAACGGGGGAAATGAACGACGACTATATGTTCTCCCCCTCCGCCCCAAAAGAAATACTGGGTGACGTACCGGGCTATATTTATTATCGTGGTCAGGATCTGGCAGCCCGCTTGAACCATCAGCCCTTTTTCTGCCTTGGCCAGATCATTAATGACGCGTCTGCAGGCGCTATCCTGCCGGCGTTCCAATACGCTCGGCATTATGATCTTTGCTCTTCGGCCCCAAATCTCACCTATACCCAGCGCAGTGAATCCTATCCAGGCTGGCTATATTCCGCCTCCCTCTTCGACTTCTGATTTTTGCACATTGTTATGCCTATCTATCAACTAGACGAACACAGCCCACAAATCGACGACAGCAGCTTTGTTGCCACAGAGGCCACCCTGATTGGCAAGGTCGTATTGAAAGAGCACAGCAGTGTCTGGCCCGGCGCCGTTATCCGTGGCGATAACGAAACCATTACCGTGGGTATAGGCTCGAACGTGCAAGAAGGTGCCGTACTGCACACCGACCCCGGCTACCCTCTGGATATTGGCGACCACGTCACCATCGGCCACCAGGCCATGCTGCACGGCTGTACCATCGGTGAAGGCGCGTTGATCGGCATCCAGGCCGTCGTGCTGAACGGTGCCGTCATCGGTCGCGATAGCCTGGTTGGTGCCGGCGCACTGGTCACTGAAGGCAAAGTCTTCCCCGAGCGCAGCCTGATCATCGGATCACCCGCCAAAGCCGTGCGTACCCTGAGCGACGAAGACATTGCCAAGTTGCGCCAAAACGCCAGTGTCTACGCCAAACGCGGTGGCTACTACAAAACGGCCTTGAAGCGCATAGACTAAAAAAAGCAAGTACACGCTGGCCCCTCTTGGCCGTACACCACGCAGTTGAAGGTTGCTGAGGCAATCTCCAAACGGGGAGCGGCGAAGCCTGGCGATGGCAATCTGGACTGTCCTGATCCCTGCCCTCGTGCCATCGCCGTTGGCGATGGCACGTTGACAGATGATTGATTTGCAAGGAAGAAAACGGGTCCTAGAATGAAGGCGTCAATCTAAAAACCACCCTCAGAGACAGATTCCTATGAAAACCTACCGCATCGGTCAGATCGTTCCCAGCTCCAACACCACCATGGAAACCGAGATTCCTGCCATGTTGCAGGCTCGTTACGCCGAGTTTCCTGAAGAGCGTTTCACCTTTCACTCCTCACGCATGCGCATGATGCACGTGAACCCCGAAGAGCTGAAAGCCATGGACATCGCCAGCGACCGCTGCGCGGTTGAACTAAGCGACGCCCGCATGAGCGTGATGGCCTACGCTTGCCTGGTTGCCATCATGGCCCAAGGCGACGGCTACCACCGCGTCTCGCAAGCCCGTCTGCAAAACACCGTTAAAGAAAACGGCGTGGAAATTCCTGTGCTGAGCTCGGCTGGTGCCCTGGTCGATACGCTGAAAGAATTCGGCTACAAGAAAGTCTCCATCATCACCCCTTACATGAAACCGCTGACCAAGCGCGTGGCCGACTACATCGAAGCTGAAGGCATCGAAGTTCAAGACTCCATCAGCCTGGAAGTGTCGGACAACCTGGAAGTGGGCCTGCTGAACCCAGAAAACCTGCTGGAGCACGTCCAGCGCCTGAACCATGACGGCGTGGACGCGGTCATCCTGTCCGCTTGCGTACAGATGCCTTCCCTGCCTGCTATCCAGCGCGCCCAAGACCAGATCGGCAAGCCCGTTCTGTCCGCCGCTGTTTGCACCGTGTACCAAATGCTCAAAACCCTGGGTCTGGAAACCCGCGTTCCTAACGCTGGCCACATCCTGTCGGGTGCCAAGCCACAAGCCTGATCAAACCGGCTTAGCAGTACACAGCCCTGCCAACCTTGCGTTGGCAGGGTTTTTTTATGCTTGGACGTCATCAAAGCGTGCGGTAAAAAGCGCAGTTGTGCCAGATCATAAACAAATGCCAAACCACAAATGGCCATTCGTTCTCGATACAGACTGATGACACCCTTTGCCACGATGTCTATATGGGCATGGATGTAGATGCTACGCGAAGTAGCCATATAGCCTAGGACGATGGCTCTCTGCGCGGTCACGGTCGCCCCATCTGCAGATCAGCAAAAAAAAGCGATATGATGCCTGCATGAAACTGGACCTGCTGACCCTCAAACTGTTTGTCCGAATACTGGAAGAAGGCACGATCAGCCAAGCGGCAGAGCGTGAGCATATTGCTGCCGCGGCAGTCAGCCGTCGGATTGCAGATCTGGAGCAATCTCTGAATACAACACTGCTGCTACGCACCAACAAAGGCGTCAGCCCGACCGCAGCAGGCCTGGAGCTGCTGTACCGTTCACGCGCCTTACTCAATAGCGCGCAAGAGATCGAGACACGCCTTCAAGCGTTCTCACAAGGCCAACAGGGGCTGGTACATATCCTGGCCAATACATCCGCTATTTCTCAGTTTCTGGCCGAGCCGCTGGGTGAGTTTGGGCGTTTGCACCCCGCTATTCCCCTGCAACTGGAAGAGCAGACCAGCCTGGACATTATTCGGGCCCTGGCGGAAGGGAAAGCCGACCTGGGCGTGTTTACCCGCCTGCCCTACACAGCCGACATCGAAGCCTACCCGTTTCGCAGTGACAAACTGGTGGTGCTGGTGCCTATCCAACACCCCTTGGCTCAGCATGAAAAAATCCGCTTCGAGCAAACACTAGAGCATGAGCAAATTACGCTGCTGACTGGTACGCAACTGCATTACCAGATCACCAAAACCGCTATGGAAGCCAACCGTTCCGTGCGCATCCGGACTGAGGTTTCTGGCTACGACGCCATGTGCTTATTAATTAATGCTGGCATGGGTATTGGCATCTTGCCGCGCAAGAGCGCCAGCATTTATCAGATTCCCAATACCCGCGTGATTGAGCTGGACGAAAAGTGGAGCCAGCGAGAAATTCTAATCAGTGTGCGCCGCCGCAGTGACCTGCAACCGAGCGCAGAAAGCTTGCTGAGCTTCCTGCTCGAGAGCGGCGCTTAAGAAAGCCGACCTTAGCCGGTGCTACGGCCAAGGTCATATCGTCTAATAAGCAGGCCCGGCCTTTGCAAAATAACTGAGACAGAGCAGCTATCCGCAAGAAGCCTGGCGAGCAAACAAGCGTCAATAAGCTGCGCCGGGCTGAGCAACTGGCACCTCAACTTCATCCTTGAATTGACCCAACAACGCCGTTGCCGCCTGTCGCAACAACACTGCATCCACCCCTACGGCCACAAACAAGGCACCCAAAGACAAATAGTGATGCGCTGCCTCGACATTTGCCTGCAAAATTCCGGGGGCCTTGCCAGCCTTGCTGATACGCACAATCGCGTCCTCGATCGCTGACAACACGTCCGGGTGCCCTGGTTCAGTCAAATACCCCATGCTGGCCGCCAAGTCCGCCGGTCCGATGAAAATACCGTCCACGCCCTCTACCGCCAGAATTTCGTCCAGATTATCCAGTGCCTCACGCGTTTCCACCTGACAGATCACGCACATTTCCTGATTGGCTCGCGCTACATAGTCCGTGGTCTCCCCCCAGCGAGCAGCACGCGCCAAAGCCGCCCCCACCCCTCGAATACCGTGCGGAGGATAACGTGTCGCGGCAACAGCCGCTTTGGCCTGTTCGGCGTTTTGCACCATGGGAATCAACAGATTCTGAGCCCCCATATCCAGCAGCAGCTTGATCTGCACGGGGTCATTCCAACTAGGGCGCACAATAGGCGCAATGGGATGAGCCGAGACCGCCTGCAACTGCGCCAGTAAAGTCTGCACCGTATTGGGAACGTGCTCGCCATCCAGTAAGATCCAGTCATAGCCCAGACCCGCACACAGGTCTGCCACATAAGGGCTGGCCAAACCATGCCACAAACCGATCTGGGACTTGCCCTGTTGCAAGGCCTGCTTGAATGTGTTTACCGGGTGCTTCATGTCCTCTCCTTGCCATCTGCTTAGGCGTCAAACCAGCAGTGTAAGGCGCACAAAGCAGATTACAAGGCCTGACCGACCTCTTTCACCAGTTCCCCAAAGCGAGGCGCCGTGCGATCTCGCGGGCGTGGCAAGTCCACCTCAATCCGGGCACTGACACCAGCCGGGCTGCCACCCAAAACGATAATGGTATCGGCCAGAAAAACGGCCTCATCAATATCATGCGTCACGAACAGAACCGCTGCCGAACTGCGCTGCCACACTTGCACCAGCTCATCCTGCAAGGCTTGACGGGTCAAGGCATCGACCGCAGAGAAAGGTTCATCCATCAAGAGCAAATCCGGCTGTACGGCCAAGGCACGAGCAATCCCGACTCGCTGCACCTGACCGCCCGAGAGTTGATGCGGCCAGCGGTCTTTCAAATGCGTCAAACCCACCTGATTCAAGGCAGCGTCCACACGCTGAGCGCGCTCTTGACGCGACAGGCCCAAACCTTCCAAACCATAGGCCACGTTGGAAGCGATACGCCGCCACGGCAAAAGACGGCTGTCCTGAAACACAAAGGCATTGGCCCGACGGCCAGGACTATCTTGCAGCTTGGAACGCAGGTGCCCAAAGCTGGGCTGGCTCAAACCGGCCGCGGCGCGCAACAAGGTGCTTTTGCCGACGCCTGAACCGCCCACAATCGCCACAAAATGTCCTGCCTGAACGTCCAGATTCACATCGCGGATCACAGGAGCAGGCGCACCAGGGTATTGAAAACCAAACCCCTGAAACTGAATCAAGGCTGCCACTGAAGTACCCATTTGTTGAAAGCCAGAAAAAGCATGTCGCACACGGTGTAAACCACCGAGATAATCAGCATGTAGACCACAACCGCATCGTAAGCACCCACACCCGCAGCGGCATTCATTTCCTGACCCATGCCAGGCACACCCAGCAATTCAGCCGCAATCAGCGTCATCCAGGCCTGGCCGATACCGGCACGCACACCGCTCAACAAGCCGGGGCTGATCGCTGGCAAAACCACCGTCCAGGCACGAGCAAAATAGGAGTTATGCCCAAAAGCGGCAGCCAGCTCGTAATAACGGGGATCGACTGAGCGCACGGCACTGTAAGTCGCAAAGTAGTTCAGCCAGAACACACCGATTGCAATCACAAAGGCTGCACCAGTATGGCTGACCTTGAACCAGGCAATGGCAAATACGACCCAGGCCAGCGGCGGGATCGGACGCAGCAAGCGAACCAAATAAGCTTGCAACAAATCAAAGCGATGGATCGTTGCCGCCGCCAGACCAAAAGCAATGCCCAAGAAAGTGCCTACGCCCAAGCCCCAGAAATAATGCACCAGACTGGACTGAGCTGCAGGCCAGAGACGACCGGCCTCAATCTCCTGGAGCAAGGCCGAGGGCAGACTCAAGGGATCAGGCAAAGTACCACGCGGAGCCCAGCCATAGGCATACGCCAGGCGCCACACCACGATAAACAAGGCCAAACCGGCGATCCCGTAGACAACCCGCTCCAGACCGCGACGCCACAAGGCATCAACCCAGGCACCGGCAGGTGCAGGTGCCGCGGCGGGCAAACTGGCTTGTTTCGCAACGCTCATTACGGTGCTGCCTTCTCATAAAAGCGAACGTCAAACAGGCTTTGGACATCATCCAGCTTGGTCGCCAGTGTGCCTAACGAAACCTGGAAATCCTGCAACTGAACCGTGCCGTCAATAATCTTGTGAGGGTCTGGCTGAAATTGATCGCGCGAACGCTCGATAGCGGCCTGCACAATGTCTTTAGGTAAACGACCACCGCCTACATACTTTTGCACATAAGGCGTTGCCTTGGCAGGTTCGTCGCGCAGCATGGCCGTGGCACGCAGGTGAGCATTTACCAAGTGCTGAACCAGATCAGGATGGGACTTGATCAAACCCTCACGCACCAACAGCACCGAGCCAGGCTCATTGGGAAACAACTGACTGCCGTGGGCCACGATTTTGGTATCAGGCTGACGCTGTAGAATCTGGCTGACCGTAGGCTCCAGGATGGCAGCGGCATCAACAGCATGATTGCTGAGCGCCTGCTGAATCTGAGCCTCACCTTGGTAAATAACCTCGACCACATCCGGGTCGACTTTCAGCATATTGCGCAGCCAATACTGCAAGGCAGCCTCAGGCACCGCCCCTTTGGGGTAGCTGGCCACCTTGGGCTTATGGCCCTTCTCCTGAGTGAACTTGGCCACTGCGGCTGCGAAATCAGGCTTATCGGCATCCAGATAAGCGGCCAGATCGCCAATAGCCACCACACTAACCTGCTCCACGATATTGGACGCGACCACTTTGACGTCGGCCTCTTTAGCCTTGGCCACCAAAGCGGGGCCAATCCCCACATAGGCGACGTCCAACTGACCAGCGATCAGAGCTTGAGTCAGCGCGGGGCCGCTTTGAAACTGGACCAGCTTGGGGTCCGGTTGTCCCTGCGGCAATAAGTCGCCAGACCCTAAGCCCACGAACAATTGAGCCGCAGGCATGATGGGTAAATAGCCGATCTCCAGAGCTTGCTCGGCAGCCTGTGCAGAGAAGGAGACAGACAGAGCAAGAAGGCCAGGGGCTAAATAACGGGAAAACATAAGGATCTCGTGAAACAGGCGAAAACTGAAGCTTAAACCTGTTGGGGAGACGTATCTTTATTTGTTAATAACCACAGAAAATATAAGATCTTCTGCTCATAGCTGTAACTACTGGTCGAACCCCGTATGGTTGGTAGGATTCCTTCTCACATCCCGCTATACAATAACGAGCATACTAAGACCGAGCGCCTAAATTGGTGCATAGCTTTCCCCATCAGAGGAGCTTTCGCTTGACTAGTCCGTCTATCCCCCCCTCTTCAGTTGAACAAGGCCCTACGATCTTTGATGTTCTGGATGCACTACGCGATAACAAATTGCCTGTTGTCCTGCTATCGTTGGCGGGCATATTATGCGCGGCTGCTTACCTGTTCATAGCAGAACCCCGCTTTCGGGCGCACTCCACTTTAACTCCACCCACCCCCACTGACCTGGTCCATTTCAATACCGCCATTCGCACCCTGGGCCCTGAAACAGACGACATTCTTAATGAGCAGATCCGAGAAGCGAGCAAACACCATCTTGCCGAACTTACTCCAGAAGCTGCTTTTCAAATTTTCACCCGGCATCTGAACTCCCCAAAGACCCTCGACGATTTTTTCGAAACGGTTTATCTCGCTCATCTGAACAACGCGGATTTACCCGCCCAGGAAAGAGAAATACTACGAGAACAATTTTCGCAAGACCTCAATATCGTAAACTCCAACCCGAATGGTGTACCAACAGCAGAGGTCACCCTAAGTCATCGAGATCCCCAGTTAGCCAAGACCTGGACAAACCAGTTCGTTGCCATGGCGTTGCAAAAGAGCCGTGCTGAAGTTCTGCAAACAGTGCAAAGCACGGCAGATCTGGAGAAAAAGACAACCGGTTCCCAAATCACTGCTCTGCGCTTATTTGCTGAAACAGAACGACAGGCACAAATTTCGCGCATAAAGGACGCCCATGAAATTGCCCTGAGCATTGGGCTGGAACAGCCTTCCTCTACGGGTAATCTCATTACTTCTTATGCAGGAGACAACTTGTACTTGCGCGGTGCAAAAGCTTTGCAAGCACAACTAGATACACTCCAAGAGCGCCAGAATAATGATCCTTATATTCCTACCCTGCCACTGCTAAAAGCTAAGCTGGACTTGTTAAGCAGCATCGATGTGGCTCAACTTTCAGGGCAAGTTGCGACCATAGATCAGCCCGCTATTGAACCAAGCACACCTTATAAACCACGTACGTTAATAACTCTGGCCATAGGCCTACTAGGTGGCTTCGGCATGGCCTGTCTTTATATTTTGACCAGACTGTCGTATTTATTCAGAAAAAGATCAACGACTCTAACTCAGTAACCTCACACACTTACTGTGATCTACTACCTCTTTCTCTTTCTGGCACTGCTTTACCTCTACCTACTTGGAGTCTCTCTCAGGCTCCAAGTTTTCTTGTCGCTGCTAATACTGTGCATTTTTTCTGGCATACGCTTCAATGCAGGATATGACTACCCTGTTTATTATGATCTTAGCCAAAAAGATGACTACAACTGGTTCGAGCCTTTATCCCGTACTCTGATGGATATTGGCCATCACACCGATCCTGTTCTGTTATTTATTCTATCCAGCGCCTTGATCGCAACGTTCTACTATCTCGCGTTCGATCGCTACAGCCGGCTCTACCAATGGCATCCGGTAGGTATTTTTGCCTTTCTAGGCCTACCTATCGCGTTTTTGGATAGCTTAGGAGTGATTCGTCAATTTATCGCTATCGCGATTTTTGTTTATGTTGCCAGCAACATCCATCGTCGCACATTAATTTCTATGGCTTGGCTGCTAATTGCAGCTCTGTTTCATAAATCAATCCTGGTCCTCTTCCCTCTGGTGATACTAAGACGTTGGTTATCCAAACCGCACTCTTGGCCCATCTATGTGCTAGTGTGGGCTTGCTTTCTAACATTAGGACCATTGCTAATTACCGCTGTCTCGCAATACACAGGCCTATACACCAGCTACTTTACCTTGCACCTCTCAAGCAGCGGCCTCAAGATTTATGCTTTACTTTCCTTGATATACATCTTCTTTTTGATAAACAGAAAATACATATTCGAAAAAAGTAATCATATCTTCTTATTTCATTGTTATTTCATTGGGATTCTACTCTTCTCGGCAGCCCTTCCTTTTGGAATTCATATATCAAGAATAAGCTGGGCACTACTGGCGGTTCACCCACTCTTATTCGGAATAGTGTTTTACAAAAAAACCCCATTCCTGCGTGGTGCTTTCATTGCAGCCTGTGCATTTACAATGAGCCTCTCGCTCTACCTTGCACATAAGAATCCCGAGCGGGATTTTTTGAACCAATACCAACCATTTTTTCTTTTAGATAAATTTCAACGAGATTTTGTCATCAAAAAATCCCTGCAAATAGAAATCCATCGCCCCGAATAAAACCCAACCTTCCATATAAAAAACTATATAATTAATTTTTTTCCATGAATTAATGTCGCAACGATCCTACTAACTATAAACAATAAATTGTATTCCATCGAAAACAACATTTTTAAATATTCTCTTAATAAATAAAGAATACGATTAATTTCATTTTTTTTCTTTACCCCCCTTCTGGTAACAGAACCCATTCTCTCATAAACATAATAACAAACATCTCGATCAGCCTTCACAACTCTTTTTATTTTATTTGAAATTTTTGCCATAAATAAAGAGTCTTCCCCAATCTTAAGATTCTCATCAAACCTAGTTTCCCCTATCATATTTCTATGTATTAATTTGGCACATGGAGAGGAAAAATATTTCCTAGATTTGTACTTTGAACAAGTCACCTCCGGCAGTCTCTCGAAACATTTACCTATATAATTTTCCTTCAAATCACCTAGGTCAGATTCAAAATTATATGAGTTAGCTATACCCATAGCCTCATCAGAAGATTTAGCCAAAAGCCCTTCCAAATAATTTTCACTGATTACATCATCATCATCAATGAAAACAATGTAATCCTCTTTAGAGTTTTCAATAAGAAAATTCCTTGCCATCGACACCCCTGACTCTGGCAAATTGAACAATTCAAATTCAAAACAACTCTTCTCTAACACTTCCTTCAAATAGAAAAAAAAACAATCCTCAGATCCATTTAATGCAATATAAACCTTAAAAGACTCCTTTCCTAAAGTTTGACAATTAATGCTATTTAAGCAGGCAGAAATATATCCACCCGGCTTATGCGTTGGAATTAAAACAGATATTTTTGACAATTCTCAAAACCTAAAAATATAATATAGATGATCAAAAAAATTACTTAAAGATGGAACGCCATATTATAGAATCAGCTTACTTCCCCCCTCCCATAAGCGAGGGAACATTAAGCGTAGAACTTATCAATCTTGTACCCACGCGCTTCCAGGAACTTCTATTTCCTTCCCCCGATACGCGACCTACCGCCGGCCCTTACCTAGGTGACGTCATAAGCAGGATCATCCCTTACCCAAGACTGTACGGGTAACATATGTAGAAACGCCATATAAGGCCATACTTGAAGATCCCGTATCTCTATTCGAAATTCATGACATCACAAACCGCCCCCCCTCTTGTCAGTGTCATCATGCCGGCCTACAACGCTCAAGCTACTCTGGTCGATTCTGCTCGCTCTGTACTTGAGCAGACCTACCCTCATCTTGAGCTTTTGATCATTAACGACTGCTCGACCGACAACACGAGTCAAGTCATGCAGGATCTGGCCCAAGAAGATGCCAGAATCCGTTTAATACAGTGTGAAACTAATGGGGGTGTTGCTCGGGCCCGTAATGCCGGGATAGAACTTGCCCAAGGACAATACATCGCTTTTCTGGACTCAGACGACTTATGGCTACCTGAAAAGCTGGAAAAACAGCTCGAGCTAATGCACGTCACCAGCAAACTGGTTTGCACTAGCGCGTATTACCGATTCCGAGAGCCTGGACAGTGGCTGAGCACCTCATCCCCCCCTCAATACACCAGCTATCACCAGCTTCTTCAAGGCAATGTCATCGGCAATCTGACTGGAATGTACGACTGCCAAGCACTGGGTAAATTTTATCAGCAGCCCATTCGCCACGAAGACTATCTCATGTGGCTGGAAATCACGCGTAAAGCGGGCACAGTCTGCGCAGTATCCGAACCCTTGGCAGCCTACCGAGTAGGCCATACCTCATTGTCATCAAACAAAT
Source organism: Alcaligenes faecalis (assembly GCF_041521385.1). Taxonomy (NCBI): domain Bacteria; kingdom Pseudomonadati; phylum Pseudomonadota; class Betaproteobacteria; order Burkholderiales; family Alcaligenaceae; genus Alcaligenes; species Alcaligenes faecalis. The sequence goes on from NZ_CP168006.1 coordinate 1,843,544, forward strand.
TTAAATCGGTTCAATGGACTTGGGAAATCTACCGCAAGCATCTGGGCCTGTCTGCGCCTTACAGCACGTATCTGATGCTGCATTACCTCAGCAAAGCCATCCTCAAAAGACTTTAATCCCATGAATGTTTCATCACAGACCGCAGCCTGGGTAGACATACTGCTCGTCAATTACAACGGCGGTCACCAGATTCTGGAGACCATAGCGAGTATCGAGCGGCACAGTACACCCAATACTTATCGCATTACCGTCGTGGATAATGGCTCCAGTGATAATAGCTGTGATCAGATCGAGCAACGCTACCCGCAGATTCAACTACTGCGCACGGGCGCAAACAACGGGTTTGGAAAAGGCTGCAATATCGGTGCAAGCCACACCGATGCCCCTCAAATCCTGCTGCTTAATCCTGATGCCCAGTTACTCTGCAATGTGATCGAGATCTTTCAGCAGTATTTGGCAGTACCCCGTTCGGGGCCACAGCCCATTCTAGGGGGCTTATCCGTCGATAGCCAAGGCAAACCAAGTTATGCCTACGAGCACTTTCCCACACCACGGACACTACTTCTCAAAGCATTCGGGCTGGGGCGCCTACTGACTCCTTCGTACACCCGCACAGAACCTCACCAGGTAGACTATGTTTCTGGCTCCTTACTACTAATCGGTCGCGAGCAATTTCAGCAGCTTCACGGCTTTGACGAGTCTTTCTTTCTCTACTTTGAAGAAACAGACCTGCAGTATCGGGCAAGGCAACAAGGCATTGCTTCTATCCATGTCCCTGCCGCACGTTACTTGCACGAGTCAGGTGGTACATTTACAGACGAGTCATTCCGGGGCCGTTGTTATAGCGACGGGATGAAAATCTATCTGAACAAGCACTACAGGCGCTGGGGGCCCGTCTTGCATCGCCTCTACCATCTGATTCACGGCACTTTGCAACCGCTAAAAAACTGGGTCAAGAAACGCCTGTCATCAAGAGCCTAACGTGCTCCAAAACCTGTAGCCATCGTCTTTAGTGTCAGAAAGGTAATGTAGAGATCCAGCATGATCGAACAGTTCTTAATATAGTAAAGATCGTGCTGAATCTTGACCCGGGTATCTTCTGCATTGGAAACATACCCATGTCGAACCTGCGCCCAGCCCGTAATACCAGGTTTGACGACATGACGGTAACTATAAAAAGGAATCAGTTCGTCAAACTCCCTCACAAAAGACGGTTGCTCTGGCCGCGGACCAATCAGACTCATATCCCCGCGCAATACGTTATAGAACTGCGGCAGCTCATCAATACGCAATTTACGAATAATCCGCCCTACACGCGTAATACGCGGATCATCTTCCCCTGCAAACTGCTCACATGCGTCTCGATCAAAACGCATGCTGCGCAGCTTGTATATGGTGAAAGGACGGTTACCTTGCCCTACTCGCACTTGCGAGTAGATCGCCTTGCCCGGGCTTTCCAGTCGAATCGCCAACGCCGTTAGCAGGCACACGGGCACTACAATAACAGAGCTCAACAAGACAATCGTGTAATCGAAAACGGTCTTGCTTATCTCATATTGACGCGAGGGCAGCAACGAGCCGATATTGTTCTCAGACATTCGATCAATCCGCACGCGTCCGGTCACCGACTCAAAAACCTGTCGGGCACTGTATACAGCAATCCGTTGCAATGCACAGCGAGTTAGAAAACGCTCGCCATTCGCATCCAGACACGAAAAATCTGCCACAACCCCATCAAACCGTCGCCCAGTAAGATCAAAATCAGAAATATAACGGACGTCCAAGCCTGGCAGCCCAGTCAGGAAATCTGCCTCGCCACCAGGTAACACCGCTAATTTGACAATGCGATATCGACTAGTCAAAAAATACTCAAGATGCAGCCAGCAAACGGACAAGACACCGCTACTTAGCAACAGGGCCCGCGATGCATCAAAGCGAAAGAAAAACGTCACCACATACAGCAGGATGTACACACAGAGCACCGTGGGCGCAATAAGCCACGCACTATGAGCCCCTGGATAGTCAGACGAACTTTTATTAATACTTAGCTTGCTGACGACAAAAGCACAACTGGTTAATATCCATGCTGTTAACTGCCCCACATCTGGATGGAGCAAAACGCGCGTTCCCCACAAACCTAAGGCGGGGGCAACGACCGTCACCAACAAGCCACATAACAGGGAAATAGGCAGAGACAGCAACAGCAACTCATGCAAACGCTGAAATCGACGAATTTTTAACTGGCTCATTCTGAATCGGTGGTCCAATATTTCAAGTTGGAGTCAAAAAACATTATACGCATAGGGTGTTACAACTAAATATTGGGCGCATCGCGAAAACGCTTATATTTATCTATATAAATGAGAATCACTACTATTAAAATAATTCCTAAGTTATCTCATCTTCATGATTGCTGTGGATGCTAAGCTTTGTAAATTGTAACCTACAGCAACCTTTTTCAGACCGTTTAACAATAGTCAACACCCAATAAACCTACGCGTACAATACAGCCCACCATGCAACGACCTTCTTTCAATTTTGCCACATACGCACATTTAGGTATTAACCTGGGTTTTTCACTGTTTTTCGCCAGTATTCTATCGACTCGGAACGTATATGCCATTGCGGCAGGCCTATTGTTAGTCAGCTCGCTGGCATTGTGCTTACTACGCTCCCTCCAACCCAACCCGGCAAGTTCATTTAACAAAGGGCTGCCTGTACTGTTGCTCTTGATCTTCCTGAACGGGTTTGCCATGTGGCTTTATCACGGTGATGCCGTCCGTCAGCTTGACCTGATCAGCCGCTACGTGCTGCTACTGCCCATCCTGTATGCCTTGAGCAAGGTAACACTCAAACCTGACTGGATCTCAGCCTCCTTTGCATTGGGCAGCCTGTCCTCCCTATGGCTAGTTTACGCACAATTAGGAGGTGAACTTCACAATGGCAGGGTTTATGGCTATACCGGCGCCATTCAGTTTGGCAATATTGCCCTCCTGCTTGGACTGTTTTGCATGACGGCTTTACTTGCCCAATGGCGTACCAAAGAGTTCAAGCGAGGCCCTGCCGCTCTCTATGCCTTAGGAGCCCTCGCAGGCTTGTTCGCCTCTCTGGCTTCTGGTAGCCGAGGAGGATGGATTGCGTTACCCCTCGCCCTTGCCATACTGTTTATCGGATACACACCCAAACGCTATGCTGTGCGCAGCATCACAAGCGGTGCGCTGGCGGTCATCCTTGCCGGCGCCCTGCTGACACAAAGCCCCTTTGTTCAAGAACGATATAAACTGGCTACCCAAGACATTACTCAATTCCAGGAAGGCAACGCTAATACATCAATCGGCGCTCGCCTAGCAATATGGCAAGCTAACTGGGAGTTAATCAAGCAACGCCCTATTGCGGGCTGGTCCGATACTGAACATCAAAAAGCACTGGAACAGCTCACACTAAACAGGGCCGACGCTCCGATTATTCTCGGCCTAGCAAATTCACACAATAACTATATTGAAACATGGCTGCATTTTGGCATTAGCGGCTTATTTCTTTTGGTTTCTTTATTTGTTTTTTGTTTTTTCTATTTTGCCAAAAATATTCTCCACAAAAATCCATTAAAACAACAATCAGCCATTAATGGATCTATCCTTATTGTGGTTTACTCAATATCCAACCTCACACAAAACATGATGGAAAGAAATAATACATTATTATTTTTTCTTCTAGCTCTTTCTATTTTTTGGAGTCTCATGAACTTCAGTAACATCGCTAACACTCGTGCGTCCTTATCCAAACAATGAGTTTAATTAAAAACTCTTTCTGGAACTTAGCGGGATATGCTGCTCCACTCATTATTGCCATTCCAGCAATGGGCGCTATTGCTCGTCTATTAGGCGTCGAGCAGTTTGGTATTTTCACCTTGTTTTTTGCAGTCGTTGGCTACGCCAGTCTGTTTGACCTCGGTATCAGTCGTGCCGTCATTCGTTCCGTTGCCATAGAGCAAGACAACCCAGCAGGCATCCATAGCATCCTGGGTACCTCGACTATCCTTGTCGCTGCAAGCAGCTTGCTAGCATTACTACTTATCACTGGGTTCAATACCACGCTGGTTCAGTTGCTTTCAATCAGCCCTGAGTACCAGACAGACAGTGCGCGAGCTTTTTCCATACTAGCCGTGACCATTCCCCTCGTACTACTGAGCTCGGTATGGTTTTCCTACTTGGAAGGCATGTCCAATTTTCGCCTTCTTAATATGCTCAGAACTCTCAGCGGAATCTTTCTCGCTATTTTTCCATTGATTGGCGTCTGGATGCATGCTGATTTGAGCCACGCTGTCTGGGGGCTCTTCTTTGGCCGTTTACTAACTGCCCTGATCGCCTATATCTGGAGCTTACCCGGCTCATCTCGCAGGTATTTGTTGCAGTGGAAAACAGCAACAGCGTTTTCCCTTTTCCGTTTCGGCGGCTGGCTAACCGTCAGCAATTTAATCAGCCCCCTAATGGTATATTTTGATCGTTTTCTGCTCTCTACAATGAATGGAGCCAAAGTCGTGGCCTTTTACACTGGGCCAGCAGAAGCAATCACCCGACTACTGGCCATACCTGGGTCAGTGGTCAGAGTCATCTTCCCCGTGCTCAGCGCACGCAGCGGCACTGGCAATGAAACACGGTTATCCTACCTGCTGCTATGTGGTGTATGTGGTGCCATTTCACTAACAGGCATTTTACTGGCAAAGTGGATTCTACTTTTATGGTTAGGACAGGACTTTCTGGGAGATGCCGTTCCGGTACTTCAGATTCTGTTGGTCGGTTTTTTCTTTAATGCCGTTGCGCAGATCCCATACACCGTCATTCAAGCAGCTGGCCACTCACGTGTCACCGCCTTGCTGCACCTGGCCGAGATCATGCCTTATTTAGGGCTGCTCTATTTGAGTATCAATCGGTGGGGCGTCATCGGCGCAGCACTGGCATGGACGATACGAGTCAGTGTAGATTGCCTGGCACTTGTCCTGTTGTCCAAACGATACCGCTAATTCTCACTGTCCGAGTCTTATCTTTTGTCTAACCGCACTAACGAGATCTCTTCATGCGCATTCTAGTCACCGGCGGCGCGGGCTTCATCGGCTCGGCAGTCATCCGCCACTTGATCCTGGATACGGATCACAGCGTCCTTAATGTCGACAAACTGACTTACGCGGGGAATCTGGAGTCTGTTGCTCCGGTAGCTCACAATCCCCGATACCAATTTGCTCATGCTGATATATGTAACGCCTCCCAGATGAGTCAGTTACTCACGCAGTTTTGCCCCGACGTGATCATGCACTTGGCCGCGGAGTCTCATGTGGATCGCTCTATCGATGGGCCCTCCGCATTTATTCAGACCAATATCATGGGCACCTACACCCTGCTGGAAGCCGCACGACAGTACTGGTCAAGCTTGCAGGGTGAGGAACAAGCCAGGTTCCGCTTCCATCATATTTCTACCGACGAGGTTTATGGCGATCTGGACGGAACGGATCAATTGTTTGTTGAAACAACGCCATATGCGCCCAGTTCACCCTATTCTGCGAGTAAAGCCAGCTCCGATCACTTGGTCCGTGCCTGGCACCGCACCTATGGGCTACCGGTGCTGATTACCAACTGCTCCAACAACTATGGGCCATACCATTTTCCGGAAAAGCTCATTCCCCACGTCATTTTGAATGCACTGAAAGGTAAGCCTTTGCCGATCTATGGCAAAGGCGATCAGATTCGGGATTGGCTATATGTCGAAGACCATGCACGTGCATTGGTACTGGTTGCTACAGCTGGCAAGGCGGGTGAAACCTATAATATTGGCGGCCACAACGAAAAGCAGAACCTAGAAGTCGTACAAAGCATCTGTACTATTCTAGAAAAATTAGCTCCTGGCAAACCCGAGGGGGTCAAACAATACGCCGATCTGATCACTTTTGTCACAGACCGCCCAGGTCACGACAAACGCTACGCAATCGATGCAAGCAAAATTGCCAATGAGCTAGGCTGGCGCCCAAAAGAAACATTTGAAACAGGACTGCGCAAGACCGTGGCCTGGTATCTGGAAAACACGGGCTGGTGGGAACGAGTGCTTAGCGGCGACTACCGTCTGGATCGTATAGGAAACAAGGCATGAAAGGCATTATTCTGGCAGGCGGGTCTGGGACTCGCCTTCACCCCATTACCATGGGCGTGTCCAAACAACTGCTGCCCATCTACGATAAACCGATGATTTTCTATCCTTTATCGGTTTTGATGTTGGCAGGCATTAGAGAAATCTTGATTATCTCCACCCCCGAAGATCTTCCCAGTTTCCGCAAACTACTCGGAGATGGCTCTCGCTACGGCTTGTCTTTGTCTTACGCTGAACAACCCTCTCCGGATGGATTGGCCCAAGCCTTTATTATTGGCGCCGACTTCATCGGCCAAGACAATGTCAGTCTGATTCTCGGAGATAATATCTTCTACGGATACGGATTTAGCCAGATGTTACGCGAAGCTGCAGAACGAAAAACAGGCGCAACAGTCTTTGGCTATCAAGTTAGTGATCCAGAACGCTTTGGCGTTGTCGAATTCGACGCACTAGGTAAAGCGATTTCGATTGAGGAAAAGCCCTCCAAACCCAAATCAAATTTTGCTGTCACTGGCCTGTATTTTTACGATAACCGGGTGGTCGACATCGCCCGTCAAGTCAGACCTTCCGCCCGCGGCGAACTGGAAATCACCGACGTCAACAATGCCTACCTGGAGTCCGGCGAATTACACGTCAGCCTTTTAGGCAGGGGCTTTGCTTGGCTGGATACAGGCACTCACGAAAGCCTGCAAGAAGCGGGCACCTTCGTGCGCACGATTGAGCATCGTCAAGGTCTGAAAGTCGCCTGTCTGGAAGAAATTGCTTTCAATCAGGGCTGGCTAAGTCGTGAGCAGCTACACAAGCAAGCTCTGGCGTTGGCTAAAACGGGCTATGGCCAATACCTGCTGAAACTGGCTGGAGCGCAACATGAAGGTGATTGAAACTGTATTGAATGGAGTCATGATCATCGAACCACGTGTCTTCGGCGACGAACGAGGGTTCTTTAAGGAGACATTCAGTGTCGAACGATATCGTGATCAAGCAGGCATTGCACTGCCATTCGTTCAAGATAATCATTCACGTTCACAACAAGGTGTTCTGCGTGGGATGCATTTTCAGCGCACCCGACCGCAAGGCAAATTAGTCAGCGTGACACGGGGTGCAGTTTACGATGTCGCTGTCGATATCAACCCCTCCTCACCTACGTTTGGCACCTATGTTGGGGTAGAGCTTAGCGACAGTAATCACCGCCAACTATGGGTTCCCCCAGGCTATGCACACGGATTCTGTGTTCTGTCCGAGATTGCCGACTTCACCTATAAATGCACCGATTACTATTCCCCCCAGGACGAGGCCGGACTGGCATGGAACTGTCCTGAAGTGGCAATAGCATGGCCAATCCAAAACCCGAAGCTATCTGAAAAAGACACACAATATCCAGGCCTTCAACAGTTGGCGACACAACAAAGAACTTGAGTATCCATGTCACACACCCCCATTCTTGTTACAGGAGCTCAAGGCCAGCTAGGGCAATCCTTCCAATGGATACACAAGCTCGGACCCTTGGACAGCAACCTAAGTCTGCTCAGCCGAGATGAACTGGATATCACCCAACCAGACTCAATCGCACGCGCATTAGATCAGTACAAGCCAACAGTCCTAATCAACACAGCTGCCTACACCGCTGTCGACCAGGCAGAGTCCGAACCAGAGACAGCACACCTGATCAACGGCATAGCCCCCGGCCTTCTGGCCGCTGCCTGCGCTGAACGTGGCATAGGGCTGGTACATGTCTCTACAGACTACGTCTTTGACGGTCTGGCAGAGACTCCCTATGCCGAAGACGCCTCTACGCAGCCTGCCAGTGTCTACGGACAAAGCAAATTGGCGGGGGAACAAGCAGTCCTGGCTGCCCTGCCCTCGGCCATCATTTTGCGCACTAGTTGGGTGTTCAGTCAGTTTGGAAAGAACTTTCTGAAGACCATGCTTCGCTTGGGCAAAGAGCACACCGAGCTGAACATTGTGGATGATCAGATTGGTGGCCCCAGCTACGCGCCACATATTGCTCAAGTATTACTGCAACTGGCACAACGGCTGTGTGAGTCCAAACAGGACACTGGCAAGCAGCAGTCTCCATCCGGCATCTACCATTTTGCAGGCCAACCCTCTATCAGTTGGTATGGCTTCGCCCAGGAAATCTTTGCCCAGGCCGTCAAACTGGGACTGCTTGCGCAGGCACCAAGGTTGAACGCTATCGCTACTAGCCAGTACCCGACACCTGCCAAGCGGCCAGCACAGTCTAGTCTGCTACAAGGCAGGCTGGATGCTCTGCTAGGTGCACAACATATCGAAAAAGACTGGCAACACGGTATCGAGCAAAGTCTGCTTGCCCTGAAACAGATGTAGCAAACCAAGCCGCATGGGTGCCACAACCAAAGCGGATGGTGTGCTTATTCTGCCCTGTGGTAGCCGAGTTCGACCCATCAGGGACACCCACTGCCAGTCGGAATCTCTACCTATACCTCTGACATAGTCGCCACTCAGGTAGTTGATTACTGCAGTTGCAGTTGCAGTCAGAAAAAGTAGATATTCAACCCCACCCTTCTGTCTACAGCAAACGCAAAAAAGCCACCCCCAAGGGTGGCTTTTTTGCGTTTGCTACCGACTTGAGCTTAGTGCTTGCGCGCGTTGCTCAGGCGTCGTGCTGCGGCGGCTTGAGCGGCCAGCATGGCCAACTCGGCTTCCACAACAGCGATGTCGGCTTTGTCCTTGGTGTTGCGCAGGGCTTCTTCCGCATGTTTGCGGGCTTCCAGAGCCTTTGCTTCATCCAAGTCGTGTGCGCGAATCGCGGTATCCGACAATACAGTGACTTTCCCAGGCTGAACCTCGAGTATGCCGCCAGCGACAAAGATATGCTCTTCGCTGCCATCGTCCATAACGATCTTCAGCGTGCCGGGACGAATCCGCGAGATCAGTGGAGTGTGACCAGGCAAAATACCCAGCTCTCCAGCCTCGCCGGGCAGCGCCACGAACTTTGCCTCACCGGCAAAGATCGATTCTTCGGCACTGACCACGTCAACATGAAGCTTAGCCATGAGCAATCCTTTTTACTGAATAGTCTTGGCTTTCTCGAAAGCCTCGTCGATGGAACCGACCATGTAGAACGCCTGTTCTGGCAGAGCATCACACTCGCCGTCGACGATCATCTTAAAGCCACGCAGGGTTTCAGCCAGTGGAACGTACTTACCAGGCGAGCCGGTAAACACTTCTGCCACGTGGAAAGGCTGAGACAGGAAACGCTGGATCTTACGAGCGCGGGCAACAGCCTGCTTGTCTTCTGGAGACAGCTCATCCATACCCAGAATCGCGATAATGTCGCGCAATTCCTTGTAACGCTGCAGCGTCTGCTGAACACCGCGAGCCACTGCGTAATGCTCTTCACCCACAACTTGTGGATCCAACTGACGGCTGGTGGAGTCCAGAGGGTCCACAGCGGGGTAAATACCCAGAGCAGCAATATCACGGGACAACACAACGGTGGAGTCCAAGTGCAAGAAGGTCGTAGCAGGCGATGGGTCAGTCAAGTCATCGGCTGGAACGTAAACGGCCTGGATGGACGTAATCGAACCGGTCTTGGTGGAGGTAATACGCTCTTGCAGCTTACCCATTTCCTCGGCCAGCGTAGGCTGGTAACCCACTGCGGAAGGCATACGACCCAGCAGAGCAGACACTTCGGTACCGGCCAGCGTGTAGCGGTAGATGTTGTCCACAAAGAACAGGATGTCACGGCCTTCGTCACGGAACTTCTCAGCCATGGTCAGGCCGGACAGTGCCACACGCAGACGGTTGCCTGGAGGTTCGTTCATCTGACCGAACACCATAGCCACCTTGGAATCGCTCAGGTTATCCATCTGGATAACGCCAGCATCAGCCATTTCGTGGTAGAAGTCGTTACCTTCACGGGTACGCTCACCCACACCGGCAAACACGGACAGACCACTGTGTGCCTTGGCGATGTTGTTGATCAGCTCCAGCATGTTCACGGTCTTGCCCACACCGGCACCACCGAACAGACCAACCTTACCACCCTTGGCGAACGGGCAAACCAGGTCAATCACTTTAATACCGGTTTCCAGCAGCTCTACGGAAGGCGACAGTTCGTCAAACGTAGGCGCAGCCTGGTGAATGGCGCGACGCTCGTCGGACTGGATAGGACCGACTTCGTCGATCGGGCGACCCAGAACGTCCATAATGCGGCCCAGGGTGCCAACACCGACTGGCACGGAGATGGGAGCGCCCGAACCGGCCACTTCCATACCACGGCGCAGGCCGTCGCTGGAACCCATGGCGATGGTGCGAACTACACCGTCACCCAATTGTTGCTGTACTTCAAAAGTCAGGCCTTTTTCTGCGAAAGCCGAACTTTCGTCAACGAGCGTCAATGCTTCGTAGACTTTAGGGATGCTGTCGCGGGGGAACTGAATATCCACCACGGCGCCGATGCACTGAACGATGGTACCGTTGCTCATGTTGAGTCCTTGCAATATAACTTTGATGGTGTGCCTTGCCGTGATTACACAGCGGCGGCACCCCCCACGATTTCAGAGATTTCTTTCGTAATCGCTGCCTGGCGGGTCTTGTTATAGACCAGCTGAAGATCACCGATAACGGTCTTGGCGTTGTCCGAAGCGGCTTTCATGGCCACCATACGGGCAGACTGCTCAGAGGCCATATTCTCGGCAACGGCCTGATACACCAGACCCTCTACGTAACGCAGCAACAAGTCATCAATAACCGACTTGGCATCAGGTTCGTAGATGTAATCCCAACCGTATTCGGAAGAGTTAGCACTTTCTTGAGCCTCTACCTGATCACCAGCCTGGAAAGGATCTTTCAGACCGGAAGGAAGGGGCAACAAGCGAATAAATGTTGGGTCCTGCTTCATCGTATTGACAAAGCGGCTGGTCGCCAGATAAACAGCATCAATACGGCCTTCCACGAAGTCGTCGATCTGCACCTTGATAGCGCCAATCAGACGTTCCAGGTTAGGCGCATCGCCCAAACCCACTTCCTGAGAAACCAGATTGGCACCCACACGCGCCAATGTTCCAGCAGCTTTACCACCCAGAGCCGTTGTCTGAACGCTAATACCTTTGTCTTCAAACTCGCGAACACGCGCAAGAACCAGACGCAAAATATTGGTGTTCAAGCCGCCACACAGACCTTTGTCCGTGCTGACAACCACGATACCGACCGATTTGACTTCGGCGGGCTCAACCATGTAGGGGTGAGTGTAGTCGGGGTGCGCCTGCATCAGATGCGAAGCAATCTCGCGCACCTTGTCTGCATAGGGACGGCCAGCACGCATCCGCTCTTGCGCCTTGCGCATCTTGGATGCCGCCACCATCTCCATGGCTTTGGTGATCTTGGACGTGTTTTGCACGCTCTTGATCTTAGTACGAATTTCCTTGATTCCGGCCATCACACTTTCCTGTAAGGGCATTATCGGGAGCCAGACTAGGCTGTCGACTCCCGCTAATCATGACGCCGGGGTTTCCGGCGCCTGCCAACAATGATTAGAAAGCGCCGTGCTTTTTGAAGTCCTGGATGGCTGCAACCAACTCAGCCTCGTCTTCTTTAACCAGTTCCTTCTTGCTTTCGATACGCTCAACCAGGGCAGCGAACTTGCTGCGCAGGTGATCTTTCAGGCCTTTCTCGAAAGGCAGAACCTGAGCGACTTCCAGATCGTCGAAGTAACCGTTGTTCACAGCGTACAGGCTCACGGCCAGTTCCCACACAGCCAGAGGCTGATACTGGGGCTGCTTGAGCAGTTCGACCACGCGCTTACCACGCTCCAACTGGCGACGGGTTGCGTCGTCCAGATCGGAAGCAAACTGAGCAAACGCAGCCAATTCACGGTACTGAGCCAAGTCGGTACGAATACCGCCGGACAGCTTCTTGATGACCTTGGTTTGAGCAGCGCCACCCACGCGGGACACCGAAATACCGGCGTTAATAGCAGGGCGAACACCTGCGTTGAACAAGTCAGACTCCAGGAAGATCTGACCATCAGTAATCGAAATCACGTTGGTTGGAACGAAAGCGGAAACGTCACCGGCTTGCGTTTCAATGATAGGCAGTGCGGTCAACGAACCGGTCTTGCCTTTCACTTCACCGTTAGTGAATTTTTCTACGTACTCGGCGTTCACGCGAGCAGCGCGCTCGAGCAGACGGGAGTGCAGGTAGAACACGTCACCGGGGTAGGCTTCACGGCCTGGTGGGCGACGCAGCAACAGGGATACTTGACGGTAGGCCCAAGCTTGCTTGGTCAAATCGTCATAAATGATCAGGGCGTCTTCGCCACGATCACGGAAGTATTCACCCATGGTGCAACCGGAGTAAGGAGCCAGGTATTGCATGGCAGCGGACTCGGAAGCCGAGGCGGCCACAATAATCGTGTACTCCAGAGCACCGTGCTCTTCGAGCTTGCGCACCACGTTGTTGATCGTGGAGGCTTTTTGGCCCACGGCAACGTAGATACATTTAACGCCATTGCCCTTTTGAGCAATGATGGTGTCCACAGCCACGGCAGTTTTACCGGTCTGACGGTCACCAATGATCAGTTCGCGCTGACCACGGCCGATTGGCACCATGGAGTCCACGGCTTTCGTGCCAGTCTGCATGGGCTGGGAGACGGACTCACGGGCAATAACGCCAGGAGCCACTTTCTCGATGACGTCTGTCATCTTGGCGTTGATCGGGCCCTTGCCGTCGATAGGCATACCCAGCGTATCAACCACACGACCCAGCAGTTCGGGGCCAACGGGTACTTCCAGAATGCGGCCAGTTGTTTTGACTGCGTCGCCTTCGGAAACACCAGTGTATTCACCCAGAATCACGGCGCCGACAGAGTCGCGCTCGAGGTTAAGGGCCAGACCGAACGTGTTGTTCGGAAATTCGAGCATTTCGCCCTGCATCACATCGGACAAACCGTGGATGCGCGTAATACCGTCGGTCACGGATACGACCGTACCTTGTGTACGAACGTCAGTCGACGCGCCCAGGCCTTCGATGCGGCTCTTGAGCAGTTCGCTGATCTCGGACGGATTAAGTTGCATGTTCAGACTCCTGAAATCCTGTTTACTGACTCGCGCTATGCGGTCAGCGTATCGCGCATGCTGGCCAGCCGGGCCTGCACGGAAGTGTCGAGCACCTGGTCACCAACAATCACCCGAATACCGCCGATAAGGTCAGTGTCGACGGTCACAGTCGGTTTTAGCTTCAGGCCAAACTTTTTCTCCAGCCCAGCGGTCAGCTCAGCAATCTGAGCCTCAGCCATCGGGAAAGCACTGATAATCTGTGCCTGCGCCGTGCCTTCGAGTTGGTGTTTCAATAGATCAAACTGTTCTGCAATTTGTGGCAGCAGCAAGATGCGCTGGTTATCCACCAACAATTGAAGAAAGTTGCGAGCCTTTTCGGTGACCTGTGACTTAACCAGGCCCGTAAAGAGTTCGAGTCGCTGCCCATTATTCAGGCGCGGATCGTTCAGTGCCTCGCGCACATCGTGGAGACCGGCCACCTGAGCCATTTCGGACAACAGGGCCGACCACGATTCGAGACCCTGGCTGTCGTCGCGCAAGGCGGCGAACAGGGCTTCGGCGTAAGGTCTGGCAATAGTCGATAGTTCAGCCATGGCCTGCCTTGATGTTAAAGTTCTGCCTTGAGCTGCTCGAGCAGCTGGGCATGCGCATTCGCGTCAACTTCGCGTCGCAAGATTTGCTCGGCACCCTTGACAGCCAAGGCAGCCACTTCGCTACGCAGACCTTCACGTACACGTTGCACTTCCTGGTTGGCGTCTTGCTGGGCCTGCGCAATAATGCGGGCTTTTTCGGCTTCGGCTTCACGACGAGCTTGCTCCAAAAGAGCAGTCGCTTGTTTTTCAGCGTCAACAATGCGTTGATGGTTTTCGGACTTGGCCGACGCATCCATCAGACTGATACGCGCTTGGGCCTGTGCCAGATCGGCCTTGCCTTTATCGGCAGCAGCCAAACCATCAGCGATTTTCTGACGACGATCATCGATTGCTTTCGTCAGTGGCGGCCATACGAATTTCATCGTAAACCAGGCCAAAACGAAAAACACGATCATCTGAAAAAAGAGAGTCGCGTTTAAATTCACGGTCGTATCCCTTCAATACCACGTGTGTAGGATGCGGTATGCGTCCTGACACATGTATGTTCAAGTCGACAAGCGGTGCATGATCAAACCGAGCAACACACCGCTAACGACGACTGCCTGCCCATCTGCCAAAAACGGCAGCGGACTCGCCTTCTTACCCAACAAATGGGTTGGCGAATGCAAACAACATGGCGATACCGACACCGATCAGGAAAGCAGCATCGATCAGACCGGCCAACAGGAACATCTTGGTTTGCAGAGCGTTCATCAGTTCAGGCTGACGAGCCGATGCTTCCAGATATTTACCACCCATCAGGGCGATACCAATGCAAGCGCCAAAAGCGCCCAGACCGATGATGATACCGCAAGCAAGAGCAACGAGAGCTACGTTGGTCATGACAACTCCTTGGTTAAAAATCAGGTGTAATTCAAAAAAATCAAAGCGTTAGCAGGCTAAGCCTGCTCCCCCCAACCAGACACCATTGTCCAGTCGGAATCGGATTAATGGCCTTCGTGTGCTTGTCCGATATAGACAAGGGTAAGCATCATGAAGATGAACGCCTGGAGCAACACAATCATGATATGGAAGATTGCCCACACAGAACCGGCCAGAATGTGACCGATACCCAACCCCAGGCTGGCGCCATTAAACCCTGTCCATGCGCCACCCAGCAGAGCGATCAACATGAAAACCAATTCACCGGCAAACATATTGCCAAACAACCGCATACCTAAAGACACAGACTTGGCCGCGTATTCGATGCAATTGAGTAAAAAGTTGAAAGGCACAAGCACAACAGCCATCAGGCCAGTCGCGGTGAATGGTGCAGTAAACAGCTCTTTGACAAAACCGCCGGGATGCTTGATCTTGATGCCGTAGTAGAACATCAGCAGCAGCACACCCATGGACATGCCCATTGGCACGTTCAAATCAGCAGTTGGCAAAATACGGTGGTAATACAGAGGGTCGCTAGGCTCGGTACCCAGGCCGCTTTGAATGAAAAACCATGGCAAGGCATCAACCGGCAGCAAATCCAGCACGTTCATCATGAGGATCCACAGAAACACGGTCAGCGCCAGAGGCGAGACAAACTTCCGGGACTCGGCATTGGGCACAATCGATTTGGCCTGATCCTCAACCCAATCGACCAGCATTTCTACGAAAGACTGCAAGCGGCCTGGCACACCGGCTGTTGCGGCCGACGCGGCACGCCACAGAAAGAAAACCACAATCAGACCCATCAGCAGAGACCAGAACATGGAGTCGTAGTTAATGACACCGAAGTTGGCCAGAACATCCTGTTTTTCACCCACGTTATTCAAGTGAACCAGGTGATGCTGGATGTACCCTGACTGAGGCGAAATATCACTAGCAGCAGCCATCTGTATTTACCCTGTGATGTATATGTTATGGGACAAGCCCGTGAAACAAAATTCGTTATGGCAGCTTGCGAAAAAACAGCAGCAGCACATATCCCTTCAAGACACATAGCAAGCCAAAGAGCAAAGCAGGCCAAACCAACCAGCCTGTATTTGCCATGGCAGCCGTTGCCAGTGTCAATACAGCAAAGCCAAGTTTGAAGGCTTCCCCCCAAAAGAAGGAAAGTGCGCCGGCGTTGCCGCCGCCCATCAAACCCAGCAAAAGACGCAATGCGAACAATGCGTTAGGCACAAAATAAGCAGCCGCACCAATAAGTGCCGAGGCTGCTGCATATGCGCCGGAAATCCATGCCGACAGGCCAATCGCCAACAGACCCATAAAAGCCTGAGCAAGCAGTGTGCGCACAATCCCTTGCCCTGCCCGGCGAGCCATGCGGCTACGTTGCTCGGGCGTCAATACGACGGGTTCGGGAAATGGTGCTTTGTCCCCTGCTGCCTGCACCGTGGCGGTGGTGCCTGTTTGCTGATAAATCGGCTGATTCATAATAGGAAACTGTCAGATAACGTTGTGTGGGTGGATGTACTGCAAAGGCCTTGGCCAATCCATCCGCGCAATATTATCGGCCCCTTTTAAAAAGCCGGTGTCGTCAAACCCATAAAGTATAGCGTCTTTTTTTTGTTGTAAGCAAATTCAGCCTTGCTTGTTTGATACTTAATACAAGGCCGATATACACAATCCCAATGGCATCAAGGGGTCCGCTTATTTTGTAACATTGCAGCGCAGCAATTTTACAACACACCCCCTGATTTATCAGCGATTGGGAAACTTAGCGATGCTTGAATTCGGGCTGACGTTTCTCGACGAAAGCACGCATGCCTTCTTTTTGATCGTCAGTGGCAAACAAGCCATGAAAGTTGCGACGTTCAAACAGCAACCCCTCTTCCAGAGACGACTCAAACGCGCGGTTCACGCATTCTTTGGCCATCAAAACTGACGGCAGTGACATGCTTGAAATAACCGTTGCGGCTTCAAGTGCTTCTTCCAACAGTTTGTCGGCAGGCACCACGCGGGCGACCAGACCGGAACGCTCAGCCTCTTCGGCGTTCATCATGCGCGCGGTCAAAATCAAATCCATCGCTTTGGCCTTGCCCACGGCACGAGGCAGACGCTGCGTGCCACCGAAACCGGGAATCACGCCCAGCTTGATTTCCGGTTGACCAAAACGGGCGGAGTCAGCCGCAATGATGAAGTCGCACAGCATGGCCAACTCGCAGCCACCACCCAAGGCGTAGCCCGCAACAGCGGCGATGATGGGTTTGCGGAAACGGCGCAGCTCTTCCCACTGACCACCCAAATAATCCTGGGAGCTGACATCGTGGTAAGTCCAGTCTTTCATGGCGCCAATGTCAGCACCGGCCGCAAAGGCTTTTTCATTACCGGTCAGCACAATACAACCGATTTCGTTGTCGGCATCGTATTTCTTTAACAGGGCATACAACTCGGCGATCAGCTCGTTATTGAGCGCATTCAAAGCCTTGGGTCGATTTAATGTCAATAAAGCAACACGACCATGCACCTCTGCTTTGACTAAGGGTTCGTTCATGCTGACTCCCAGAAAAATTAAATAGAATAGGGGAATGGAACCTACACCCGTACTTTACCGTGCCGAACCGACAGATCTCGCCGGCCACCGCCTGACTGTCCAGATACAGATCACTTCCCCCCAAACAGATGGCCAGATCTTGAGCCTTCCGGCCTGGATTCCTGGCAGCTACCTGATCCGCGACTTCTCGCGTCAGATCGAAAGCATAACTGCCTTCTCTGGCGAAAAGCCGGTTGCCATCCACAAGCTGGACAATCACCGCTGGCAGTGCGAGTCCTGTGAAGGCCCCTTGAACGTGCAGTACCAGGTCTATGCCTGGGACCTGTCCGTACGAGGCGCACATATTGATCAGACCCATGCTTTCTTTAATGGCACCAGTGCCCTGCTGGCCGTTGAGGGCCAGACCGAACAGCCTTGCCTGCTGGAACTGGTATCCAACAAGGACATGGAGGATTGGCAGGTCTACACCAGCCTGCCCGAAGCAACCGGCATACCGGGCGCGGCCGAACGTTATGGTTTTGGCCTGTATCGCGCCAGCAATTATGACGAACTGATCGACCACCCGATTGAAATGGGCACTCCCCAGGTCATCAGCTTCTTTGTCCACGGCGCCGAACACGAACTGGTCTTTACTGGCGTCATCCCCAATCTGGATTTGCCTCGCATCGCCCGTGATGTAGAGAAAATCTGCGCCGCACAAATCGCTTTTTTTGAACCCGAAACCCGCCGCGCCCCCTTTCTGGACAGCAGCTCGCGCTACGTGTTCATGACCATGGTGACCGACGACGGTTACGGCGGCCTGGAGCATCGTGCCTCGACCGCCCTGATGGCTTCGCGCCGCGACCTGCCCACCCAGGGCCAGGACAAATCGGTGAAAAGCGCAGGCTACCAAACCTTTTTGGGTCTGGTCAGCCATGAATACTTCCACACCTGGAACGTCAAGCGCATCAAGCCTGCTGCATTTGCGCCCTATGACTTGAGCCGCGAAAACCACACCCGATTGCTATGGGTGTTTGAGGGCTTCACGTCTTACTACGACGATTTGATGCTGCTGCGTTCGGGCGTGCTGAACGAAGCCGACTACCTAAAGCTGCTGGCCAAAAACATCAACGCCGTCGAGCGTGGCCCTGGCCGCTTCAAGCAGTCCGCCGCACAAAGCTCTTTTGATGCCTGGACGCGCTTTTACAAGCAGGACGAGAACTCCCCCAACGCGCTGGTCAGCTATTACAGCAAGGGTGCCCTGATTGCCCTGGGCCTGGACCTGTGCATTCGCAACCATACCCAGCAGGCCAAGGGCCTGGATGAGGTGATGCTGCTGATGTGGGAACGCTATGGCCGCGACTTCTATCAAGGCAAGCCACAAGGCATTCCTGAAGACGCCATGCCTGCCTTGATTCTGGAAGCAACCGGCTACGACGCCACGGACTTCATTGCCCGCTATGTTGAAGGTTGCGAAGACCTGCCCTTGAAAACCTGGCTGGCCGAGCAAGGCTTGAAGCTGGAATGGCAAGCCTCCTCCAAGCTACCCAGCCTGAACGCCCGCTTGCGCCAAAGCGCGGGTCAATGCCAGTTGGCCACTGTGTTTACCGATGGTGCAGCGCATCAAGCCGGCCTGTCTGCGGGTGACGCCCTGGTCGCGATTGACGGCTTGCGTGTCAGCGACACGACCAGCCTGGAGCGCCTGCTGGCTGCGTACGAGCCCGGCCAGACCGTTCAGGTCCACGCCTTCCGCCGCGATGAACTACACTGCTTCACGCTGCAACTGGCACGCCCTGCGTTGGACGAATGCGTCCTGAGCCGCCAGTCCTGATTGACCCTCACAGGCCCGCCACACCCAGCGGGCCTGATACTTTGTTTTTGCCATGACAACACGCCGTATATTTATCAACAATCTGGTGGTGCAAGCCTCTATCGGCATGCTGGATCACGAGCTGACTCAACGCCAGCCCCTGCATATTGATGCTGAATTCGACACCACCATTACGCAGGACGTTCAGGACAATGACATCAGTACCGTACTGGACTACCGCCAGTTGCGCGAAGCGTTGATTGAAGTCAGCACGACCGAGCACACCCATCTGCTGGAAACGCTGGTGGAACGCCTCGCTGATCGCATCCAGAATGATTTCCCGGCCGTGGAACGCGTTAAAATCCGGGCCAGCAAACCCGAGGCCTTTACCGATTGTGATGCCGTCGGCATCGAGATCGAACGCAGCCGCTAAAGCCCCGCCCCGCGTCCCTGCCGGGGCCACGACGACACTTCTTTCCGCTTTTCCTTATGTCCCAAGACACCAGCACCCTTCCTCCTTCCGAAACCGAGACCCCCGTGTTTGCCAGCAAGGCTGAACGCAAGCAACGCGTCAATGACAACAAGCTGAGCAAACGCATCATGCGTGAAGTGGGCCGCGCCATCGGCGACTTCAACATGATCGAGGAAGGCGACAAGATCATGGTCTGCCTGTCCGGCGGCAAGGACTCCTACGGCCTGCTGGACGTGCTGATGACATTGCAAAAGCGCGCGCCGATCAAGTTCGACATCGTGGCCGTGAACCTTGACCAGAAGCAGCCCGGCTTCCCTGACCACATCCTGCCCGAGTATCTGGAAAAGCTGGGCGTGCCCTATCACATCGAAACGCAGGACACATATTCGGTAGTGACGCGCGTGATTGCCGAAGGCAAGACCATGTGCTCTCTGTGCTCGCGCCTGCGTCGCGGGATCCTGTACCGTGTCGCCAAGGAGCTGGGTGCCACCAAGATCGCCCTGGGCCACCACCGTGACGACATTCTGGCGACCTTCTTCCTGAACCTGTTTTACGGTGGCCGTATGAAGGGCATGCCACCCAAGCTGATGTCGGACAACGGCGAACATATTGTGATCCGCCCTCTGGCCTACGTGCCCGAGAAAGACCTGATCGCCTACGCCAAGCTGAAAGAATTCCCCATCATCCCCTGTAACCTGTGCGGCTCGCAGGAAAACCTGAAACGCCAGGAAATCAACCGCATGATTGCGGACTGGGACAAAAAATTCCCGCACCGTTCCTGGAACGTGTTTGGCGCCCTGACCCGCGTCGTGCCTTCGCACCTGATGGACCCCAAGCTGCATAACTTTGCAGACCTGAAGGTGACAGGACAGGCGGACCCGGAAGGTGATAAAGGTTTTGATCAGGATTATTTTGATGATCACCTGCCCGAGAGCTTGCTGGCTGCAGGCTTTGAGGAAGACGCCGATAACTCAGTGCCTACTGCGCGTCAGGACGCCTTCACACCCGCACAGCCAGCAACATCTGGCGAACAGCAGATTGTGTTCATGAGCAAGCGTCGTTCCGGTCAATAAACCTGGCACACAACGTAGCGTCGTGTTTGCTGCTTGCAAACACACCTGCGTCAAACAATGAAAAGCCCCGATATAAACCGCCCGTCTCTAGACTGATGTCCAGGTTTTGGAGATTTATATCGGGGCTTTTTTGCACCCACCGAATGGCTATCAGGCCTTAGCTCGGCTTTTGCGAACCATCCCAGCGTTCACCGGGCACCTGAATATCGAACAATTCAAGCACCCGCATCACTGTGTGATCGACAATATCGGCTATGCTTTTGGGACGCAGGTAAAACGCGGGCATAGGCGGGAAGATAATCCCGCCCATTTCCGTCACGGCCGTCATATTACGCAAATGCGCCAGATTGAATGGCGTTTCACGCACCATCATCACCAGACGGCGACGCTCCTTCAAGGTAACGTCGGCCGCCCGGGTAATCAGGTTATCGGACAGGCCATGCGCCACAGCGGCCAAGGTACGCATCGAACAGGGCACAATCACCATGCCGGCGGTAGGAAAACTGCCACTGGCCAAGGTTGCGCCCACATCGCGGAAGCTGTGCACCTGATCGGCCAAAGCCTGGATCTCGTGCCTGCCGATATCCAGCTCATATTTGATGTTCAGCACCCCGGAAGGCGAGATCACCAAATGGGTTTCCACATCCGGACAGGACTGCAGCACTTGCAGCAGACGCACGGTGTAGACCGCACCTGTGGCCCCGGTCATACCTATGACCAGGCGTCGCTTGGTGCTCACTCCAGAGCCCCAGCCTCGCGCAGCATGGTTTCCAGTTCGCCGTTTTCGTACATTTCAGACACGATGTCCGAACCGCCGACGAATTCGCCCTTGATGTACAACTGGGGAATAGTGGGCCAGCTGGAGAAATCCTTGATGCCCTGACGCACTTCGGCGTCGTCCAGCACGTTGACCACCACCACCTGGCTCAAGCCAACAGCGCGCAGGATCTGCACGGTACGAGCGGAGAAACCGCACTGAGGAGCTTGAGCTGTGCCCTTCATAAACAGCACAACAGGGTTTTCCGTGACGGTTTCGCGGATGAAATCTTGAACTTCACTCATGATGTTCTCTTAAGAAAAGAATTAACACTGTCCACCTGTGACCCGCCGGATTCCTGCCAGATCTTCATAACTAAAGACCTGCTTGAACCCTGCCTGCCGCAGCATATTTTGCACATGGTCGGCCTGATCCCAGCCGTGCTCCATGAGAAGACTTGCACCGGGGTGTAGATACGGCCCGGCTCCCTGAACTATTGTACGCAAATCCGTCAAGCCGTCAGAGCCATCTGTCAGTGCCTGACGCGGCTCGAACCGCACATCGCCCTGCGCCAGATGTTCATCATCC
This sequence comes from Alcaligenes faecalis, assembly GCF_041521385.1. Classification (NCBI taxonomy): domain Bacteria; kingdom Pseudomonadati; phylum Pseudomonadota; class Betaproteobacteria; order Burkholderiales; family Alcaligenaceae; genus Alcaligenes; species Alcaligenes faecalis. Next base: position 1,865,460 of record NZ_CP168006.1, read on the forward strand.
ACTGCAATGTATGGAGGGTTGGACACGATCAGGTCAAAAGGTTCCTGGCCTGCCACGGCATCGTACCAACTCCCCAGGCAAAACTCGACTTTCCCACACAAACGCTGAGCATTTAGCCCCGCTTGCGCCAAGACCAACGTGCTGATGTCACTGGCCACCACATGGGCATCGGGGCGTGCCAGCGCCAGAGAAACTGCAATGGCGCCGCTGCCACAGCCCATATCCAGAATGCGGGGAGATGGAATGTTCTGCACGCGCTCCAGCGCACACTCAACCAGGGTTTCCGTATCAGGGCGCGGAATCAGCACCGAGGGCGATACCAAAAACTCATGGCCCATGAATTCACGGACACCGACGATATACGCCATGGGCTCACCCGCCACACGGCGGGCTTCCAGGGCTTGATAGGCTTGGATCTTGCCCAGCGGTAACTCGTCCGTGTCGTGCGCAATCAACCAGGAACGACCGACGCCCAGCACCTGCATCCACAGCATGTCACGCTCCAGGCGCGGCAAGGGGCTTAGCGGCTGCAAGGCTCGCAAGGTACGGGGAGAATCAGCAGGCGTAGCCGCTTGGGGCGCAGCCTGCTCACCAGATAGGCTCATGCTCACGCCTGTGCCAGATCAGCCAGCAAACCGGCCTGATGCTCGGACAGCAAGGCCTTGATCAGCTCGTCCAGATCACCGTCCATGATGTAGCCCAGCTTGTACAAGGTCAGGTTGATACGGTGATCCGTCATGCGACCTTGCGGGAAGTTGTAGGTGCGGATGCGCTCGGAGCGGTCGCCCGTACCGACCAGGCTTTTACGCTCGGCGGCTTCTTTGTCGGATTGCTCGCGCTGCTGCTTGTCTTTCAGACGCGCGGCCAGCACCTGCAAGGCTTTTTCACGGTTACGATGCTGGGAACGGTCGTCCTGACACTCCACCACCAAACCCGTAGGCAAGTGGGTCAGACGAACAGCGGAGTCCGTCTTGTTCACGTGCTGACCACCAGCACCACTGGCGCGGAAGGTGTCCACACGCAAGTCAGCGGGGTTGATCGTGATCTCTGCCAAGCCTTCGGCTTCGGGCAACACGGCCACCGTACACGTAGAGGTATGGATACGGCCCTGGGCTTCCGTCTCGGGAACGCGCTGCACACGGTGCGCACCAGATTCGAACTTCAGACGACCATATACATCCTGGCCTTCAATACGCACGATGACTTCTTTGTAGCCACCCACTTCCGAATCGCTGGCGGACATGATTTCCGTGCGCCAGCCGCAGTTTTCGGCGTAACGCATGTACATACGCAGCAAATCCCCGGCAAACAAGGCACTTTCGTCACCACCGGCACCAGCACGGATCTCAATGAACACGTTGCGGGTATCGTCCGGATCACGGGGCAACAAGAGGATTTGCAGCTCGTCCTCCAATTGGGCGATACGCTCTTTGCCCAGCTTGTATTCTTCCTCGCCCATTTCCTTCAATTCAGGGTCGGACATCATGTCCTGGGCCGCCTGCAAATCGCCCTCGGCCGCTTCATAGCTCTTGAAAGCCGTAACGACAGGGTCCAGCTCGGCACGCTCGCGCGACAGTTTGCGAAACTCATCCATATTGCTGGCAATTTCTGGCTCGGCCAGCATGGCATCAACTTCATGCAGACGGCGAGACAATTGCTCAAGCCGACTGCGCATAGAGTCTTTCATAGGGAACAGCCTAAAGGGAAAATCAGAAGGTCTGGGCGCAGTGCAAAGCAATCAGGCTGCACCGCAGAAAAGTCGGTGGACAGACAGCAGTTCAGACGCTAACGCCGACGGGTAGTCGAGGGTAACAGGCGAGGCAAAAGATCCAGCAGTTGCGCACGCTCTGCACCTTCGCTGCGCGTCAATTCGGCCATGGGGCCATGCATATACTTTTGAGTCAGGCCATGTGCCAGCATTTCAATGACCTCTGCCGGATCACCACCACGAGCCAGCATGCGACGCGCACGCTCCAGTTCGTGCTGGCGTACTTTTTCGACCGATTGCTGCACATTTAAAATAGCGGGCACAATCGCACGAGTGCCAAGCCAGTGCATATAGTGCTGCACCTGGGTGTCGATAATGGCTTCGGCCTGAACCACGGCGGCCTGACGTGCATCGGCACCCCGTTGCACAAAGCGGCCCAGATCATCGACGGTGTACAGGTACACATCGTCCAGACGGCCCACTTCGGTTTCAATGTCGCGTGGCACGGCCAGATCGACCATGACCACAGGGCGGTGACGGCGTGAACGTACTGCACGCTCCACCATACCCAAACCCAAAATGGGCAAAGTGCTGGCCGTACAGGACACCACCACATCAAAGTCCGCCAGACGCTCGGGTACATCCGCCAGCTTCATGGTGCTGCCCATAAAGCGAGACGCCAGGTTTTCAGCACGTTCCTGAGTACGGTTGGCGACCACGATGCTACAGGGGTTCACTGCGGCAAAGTGCGTAGCGCACAACTCGATCATTTCGCCAGCCCCAATAAACAGCACCTTGGCCTGACCAAGATCACCAAACACACGCTCGGCCAAACGAACTGCCGCCGCCGCCATGGACACCGAATGGGCGCCAATCGCGGTTTGCGTACGGACTTCCTTGGCCACCGAGAAGGTGCGCTGGAACAATTGATGTAGCAAAGTGCCTAGCGAACCGGCTTCGTTGGCGGCACGCACGGCATCTTTCATCTGCCCCAGAATCTGGGGCTCTCCCAAGACCATGGAGTCCAAACCGCTGGCAACACGGAACGCATGGCGCACGGCCTCGTTCTGGTTGTAGCGATACAAATGAGGGGTCAACTCGGCAGAGCGCAGGCTGTTGAAGTCTGCCATCCATTCGGGCAAACGTTCTGCAACATGAGGCTCGGCCGCACAGTAAATCTCGGTGCGATTACAGGTAGACAGGATGGCTGCTTCACGGACACCGGTGCCAAAAGTGGCACGCAAGGTATCAAGCGCAGGCTTTAACACATCGATCGGAAACGTTACGCGCTCGCGCACGGCGACCGGCGCGGACACATGATTCAGACCGAAGGTTAGAACATCTACAGACATGAGCAGTACAGGCTATAGCCTTGAAAAAGACCAAGACAGGCAGTTTTTGCGGACGCAAAACGCATGAAATTTAAGTGATTTTACGCCGCAAGCCGCCGTTTTGCCAAAAATGTTACTTGAATTGCCGTTTTGTGATTACAATTGCCCTCCTTTGTGCAGCCTTCTTTTCCCTGAAAAGGGCCTCCCCCTAGGGATACGACAAATTTGAAGTCGAAAAGATGCATAAAATTTTTGTTGTACTATGCGCACAAATCAAAAACCGTGGTATAGTTCTATTTTTACCGAGCAGTACACGTTGGCCTGGTAGCTCAGTCGGTAGAGCAGAGGATTGAAAATCCTTGTGTCGGTGGTTCGATTCCGCCCCAGGCCACCAAAGAATTCACACAAAAAGCCCAGTCAAACGACTGGGCTTTTTGCTTTCTATGGCCACATCGGGAAGCCCTATCCCATCAACGAGGAATGGGCACTGACCAGGTACGGCTGATCGCACCTTCAATAAGGCCCGTAGACTTGGTGAGGTGCCAAGCAGTCCTTTACTCGGCCAGATGGACGCGATTGCGGCCATCCGCCTTGGCCCGGTACAAGGCCGCATCAGCCAGAGCCAGGGTTTCGTAAAGATCATTGCCATGCGCTGGGTAGCAGGCCACGCCCAAAGACACGGTCACGCTCTCCACTGCCTCAAAGGCGGTATTCGCTACCGCAAGGCGCAAACGCTCTGCAAACTCGCCCGCCGCGTCAAGACCCACCTCTGGCAACACAAGCACAAACTCTTCGCCTCCCAGGCGAGCCACAACGTCTTCCCGACGTACCTGAGCCATGATCAACTCTGCAATCGCCTTAAGCACCTCATCCCCAGCCGCATGACCGAACCGATCATTGACCGTTTTGAAATGATCAATATCAATCATCACCACCGCTACGGATTGCTCAGCCTCTGTCATTTCCTCCAGGGCAGCATCCAGACCGCGCCGATTCATCGTCCCTGTCAGGGGATCGGTTGCCCCCTGCTGATACAGCTTGCGAATCCGACTACCTATCGCAGAAAAGCTGTGCATCAAGCCCTGTCGAATCAGAGCGGCCTCCACATACCACCCCCTAACAAACCGAATACGTCGAAAATCAGCGTGATTATCCAGATTGGCAGCCGCAATTGCCAACTGGCGCAACGGATTGGCAATCAGCCCGGAGAAGTACCAAATTGCCAGCAGGCTCACAGCAAAGACTGGCAAGGAAAGCAAAAATGTACGCAACAGCAGCTCACCCGTATTGGCGAGCACTCGCTCTGTGGGACGCTGCGCAATAACAACCCAACCAGCGGTCGGAATCGCTGCCACACTGACCAGTTCCTGATCCCGTTTGACCACATCCGGCTCAGGCGATGCTTGCCTGCTGTTAATCAGTGACTGCTCGATCACCGCTACCACGTCCAGGGCTCTGGACCCTATCTGACTTTGCTCCGGATGATAAATAATGGCCTGCGAGCCATCGACGATGCGAAAATAAGTTCCTTCCTCATAGCTCAATTTATCCAGCGACTCCTGCAATGCACTGCGGCTTTGCAAGTACATCCCTCCACCCATAAAGCCCGCGTAGGCCCCATTCGGTGCGAAAACCGGAGTGGCAACCATTGTCATCCATCGCCCCTCTCCCGCCTGAAATGCTCCTGTAACCATCGGCTCTGACCAAGCCTTGCCCTGGAACCGCTCCGGCCACAAGGGCAATGTCACATCCAACAAAGCAGAGTTTGGGCTGGCTGCCAACACGGAGCCTGACACATCAACCAAGACAAGCGCATCGAACGCCTTGGTGACCTCCATCACTTGCCTGAACTCTTCCCGTATAACGGCTGCATCAAGTTGCCCTGCCGTGATATCCAAAGCAGCACTTTTCAGCACCGCAGCCGATGACCGAAGAAAATCGTCACTGGCGTGTGCCAACCTTTCCGCATAAGCCTGATTGACTCGTACACTTTGCTCGAGCAAAAGCCCCTGTTGCACCCGATAGGCGGCATGCAAGCTGCTGAACAAAACCAAAAGGACGAAAGACAGGCACAACCACAAGATAAGACTTCGCAAATTAACTGACCAGCGTCGTGCGAACATTCGTCTAAAGCGCGGGATTTTTCTCATTGAGAACAACGGCAGAACGATGATGGGTATCAACACCATTTTACGTAAGACCATCTGGAACATTTAGATTCCACTGACAATCCACGTCAACAATCCACCGCCGGCCAATGATTCAACCTCGTTGATACTGCAAACAGCGCCCCTTGTAAGACAACTCCTTGCCTTCGGGCATGAAGATAGGCCGGTCGCGTAAACACACTTGCCGCACCAGCTCAAAGCCGTAGCGTCCCATTTCCTGAGTAAATTTATTGCGATACCCACGGTCCGGGTCTACCACCCAGACCTCGGCCTGCTTCTTCGCACGCTGGTCCACCAACTGGGCCAATTGGGCAGGCGTATTACCTTCATACAGCAAGTCGCTGCCCACGATCAGGTCGTAGCGTTGCCGGGCAGGCTTCAGTCCCAGGGACGCCAGCAAAGCAGGGCAGGATTCCTCCCCCCACTGCGCATGAACATAGGGCAGATCGGACAAGCCATTCAAAGCCTGATTCAGCTTCAGAAAATGCGGCACCATGGGGTGGCAATCGCTGGCGTGAATTTGCGCACCCCGTTTATGCATCACCAGACTGGTCAGGCCCAAGCCGCAGCCCAACTCCAGAATGCTTTCATCCGCCCGAATGGGGCGGTTTTTCAGTTTGCGCGCCAGTTGAATGCTGGATGGCCACACAAGACCAAACAAAGGCCAGACAGCCGGGCCTATTCCCAGAGACTGGGCGTGTCCCAACGGGTCGGCATATTGCATGTGATCGGCCAAGGAACGAATACGTAACGATTCTGTAGGCGAGATTCGTATATGCTGGAGACGGGTTTTTAACTTGGCGGGCGTGGATGAGGTCGAGCCATATAAGTCTGACATAGACTGATGATCGTCCATATTCACACAAAAAGCTAATTTTGGCGTATTTTGCTGTTGTTTAAACTATAGATAGCCGAATTTAAACGAATTTCCGCTTAACGCCGCTGATAAGGACCGCTATTGTTCAAAGACCTGATTAACGACCTCAACGACCATTCCATCGTGGAACCTGACATCTTTCTGGACGTCCCCTTCGTCCCCAGTGACGACCGCGTCATCGACACCATGCTGCAACTGGCCCGGACCGGGCGCAAGGACATCCTGTATGACCTGGGTTGTGGCGATGGACGCATTGTCATCGCCGCCGCCAAAAAATACCGCTGCACCAGCATAGGCGTAGAGCTGGACCCGCTGCGTGTTGCCGACGCCATGGAGCAAGCAGGCCATGCAGGCGTGGAGTATCTGGTGGACTTTGTGGAAGAGGATCTGTTTACCGCAGACTTCAGCCAGGCCACCATCGTGACCTTGTACTTGATGGACACCATCAATGCCATCCTGCGCCCGCGCCTGTTGCAGGAGCTGCGACCCGGTGCGCGGATTGTGTCGCACGCCTTTGATATGGGCGATTGGGAAGCCGATGAAATCCTGCATGTGGGCGGCATCAAAATCTACAAATGGATTGTGCCGGCGCAGGTGGCAGGCGAATGGGAGTGGGAAGGCCTGGACGGAACAGACTACCGCTTGCAGCTCAAGCAGCGTTATCAGGATGTCAGCGGGAAAATCTGGATGAACGGCAAGCCCGCCCTGCTGACGGACCTGTACCTGTCCGGCGATTGTCTGGAACTCAGCGCACAGGCCAATGCGGCCTCCCCCGTCATCAGCTCCAACCTGTACTTCGACCATCAGGAACTGCTGTCCGTAGAAGAGGTGGACGAAGAGGCCTGATCCCGCAGGCCCCTGCTTCACAACACCGATACCCATATCAAGCCCTGGCACCCAAGCAGGGCTTTTGTTTTAGAACTGGTACTTCATCGTCAGCATGATTTTCTGGGGCGCACCATAAAAGCCCTGGGAATCCTCCGTCAGATCCACATACTTCTTGTCGAACAAATTGTTCACATTCAACTGCGCCGACAAGCTGGGCGAGAAACGGTAATGCGCCATCACGTTGGCCAGCAACACGGAGCCTTGCTCGCGTCGGGCGCTAAGGTTTGGCGCCACGGTTCTATCCACATAAACATGACTGCGCCATTGCACACCGCCACCTATCGTCAGCTTGCCTTCAGTGCCCGGCACAAGATAGGAGGTCTGCAGATTAGCCAGATTCTGCGGTTCAGAGGTTTTGAAGGGACCGCCTTCGGCATTACGCACCAGATTACGGGAAAAACCTGCGGACACCTGCCAGCCTGGCTGGATTTCACCTGAAGCCTGCAGCTCGAAGCCCTCGCTGGTCACGCCCTTGGCCCCGCGATAAGCAAAATCGCTAGAACCGGGTACCGTCCTGTCGCCGTCTTTTTCGGCCACATTGTCCTGCTCGATGCGAAACAGTGCCAGCGACGTGTTGAGCTTGCCGTCAAAGTGTTCGGACTTCAGGCCCAGCTCGTAGCTCTTGCCCTGCACCGGGTCCAGATAGCCACCACTGGCGTCACGATAGGTCTGTGGCTGGAAGATATCGGTGTAGCTGAGATAGGCCGTGACGTTCTCGGTGAAGTCGTACAGCAGACCAGCGTAAGGCGTGAATACGTGATGGTTCATGGTGTCATCGCCGGACTCGCGCTTCCAGTTGGTTTGTCGGCCACCCACGATCAGCTTCAGGGAATCGCTCAAGGACAAGCGCAGAGCACCATAGACCGCATTCTGGCGCGTTTCCTGCTCACCCAGCAGCTGGAAACTCCCCCATACCGGCTCGGGATAGGAGCCGTCCCATTCAAAGACATTGCCTACTGGCGTATTGCCTTGTGGAGCATGATTGCCGTAGCGGTAGTTGGACTTGCTGCCCATTACCCCCACCAATGCCTCGTGCTCCTGCCCAAAGGCCTCAAATGGCCCGCTCAGTTCCAACGACGCGCTGTTCTGATCGAACTCCTGATGCGAGTTATTCAGCAAGGAAGTCATGCCCAGGCCGGTGACTGGATCAGGGTGGCCCATCAAATACACCAGCTTGGAGTCGTACTCGCTTTCCAGACGGCTGACATTGGCTTTCAAGGACCAGCCATTGGAAAAGCGATGGTCGATGCCCGCGTAGAAGGTATTGCTGGTCGTATCCCAGCGCGTCCAATCTGCTCCAACACTGAACGAGCGACGCCAATCCAGATCCCCGCCCTTGTTATCCAAGGTAGGCAGACCGCCCCAGGTCACCCCTGTCGGACGCTTGGCCTGGTGCTCCACCCCCACCCGCACAGTGGTGTCTGCCGTCAGATCCGCTTCCGCGGTTGCCAACCAGGCACGATTACGCGTGTGATAACGGTCGATATACGAGTCGCGCTCCTCCATCATCCCTGCCACGCGAGCACGCACTGTACCGTCCTTGTTCAAGGGCGTGGATAGATCAATCGTGCCTCGATGCTGGTCCCAGGACCCTATGCCAACAGAAGCGGTGCCGGTAAACACATCACTGGTCGCGCGTTTGCGCACGATATTCACCGAGGCGCCTGGATTACCCGCCCCCGTCATCAAACCAGTCGCACCACGCACAATCTCGATGCGGTCGTACAGAATGGGATCAAAGTTGGACGTCCCGAAAAAGTCGTTCTGCGTGGCAATGGACACCCCATCGTATTGGTAAGTGTCGACATAGAAACCACGCGAATGGATGTCGGTACGGTCAATATCCGACATGGAAGTCGCAATCCCCGTCACGGTCTTGAAACTCTCACCCAGTGTGGTCAGATTCATGTCTTCCATCTGCTGGCGTGTGATCACACTGACGGACTGCGGGGTCTCGCGTGGTGACAGGCGCAAACCTGTTGCTGCCGTAGTCGCCTGCACGGCATAGGAGCCCGAGCCTTCAGTAGACAGATCACGCCCCACCACACGAACCGGAGCCAGCTGAGTCGCCTCGCCTTGAACCGGGCGGGTCAGGGACACGTTCTTGCCCTTACGCCGGAACTCCAGGCCTGTACCTGCCAGCAAGCGGCTTAAGGCTTGATCCGCCGTCAAACTGCCGGACACAGAGGGAGCCGTCATCCCCTTAACCGCCTCAGGCAGATAGAAAATCTGCAAGCCGGCCTGTGCTCCCAGTTTTTCCAGCGCGGCCTCCAAGGGTTGCGCGGCAATGCTGATCGCCACCGGCGTTTCCTGCGCCCAAGCGTGGGGTGCATGCAGACCAATAGCCAGAAAAAGAGAAAGAGCGAGGGCGTTAAGACCAATCGATGTCGTACCCCGACGCGCGGCGGCGGAGGGTATAGCTTGCGTGTCCAGCATGAACAGAGTTCCAAAAAATAAGTACGCGCACGGTGCGCAGACACCCTTGGCCAAGGCTATGGGCTAGTCTGCTTCCGGTCTGGAAAGCAGGCCCCCATAAGTAAGACGCCGTAGCGAAAAATTTTCCGGAATGATTCTCACTGCTCTTTTTGATACAAAATGTATCATCAATGATGCATGATTTGCTTGGCGACAGGACTCGACAGCACAACATGATTCGTCTTCGAATCGCTGTTCACTGTCCGCACTTCACGGTTCGTGGCTTGTGGCTTGTGGCTTGTGGCTTGTGGCTTGTGGCTTGTGGCTTGTGGCTTGTGGCTTGTGGCTTGTGGCTTGTGGCTTGTGGCTTGTGGCTTGCAGTCAAGCATAAAACGAACCGAAACTTTAAGGCGCCATCAGCAAAGCGCTACCATCCGCCTGTCGCGCCACCAGGACTGGCGCAATATCCGGCAGGATATCCAGCGCCGCTGCTGGCTCCTCAATACTCAATGTGCCCGATATGCGCAGCTTGGCGATCTGTGAGTCTGCCACCCGCAAAGGGTGATCCAGATAGCGGCTCAGCTCTTCTGCCAACGTCGTCAAAGGCACATCGCGGAACACGATGCGCCCCTCTTGCCAGGCCGTAATCGCTTCCACACGCTCCTGCTCCAAAGGCGTCACCTTGTTGTTTACCGCGCCGGATACTTGCCCGGCCAATAACATCGCCCGGTCCCTGCGCCACCACGGACCGGTAGAAAGCTGCACCGATCCCTCGCGCACCGCCACGGTGACACCTTCAGCCTCTCGACGCACATTGAACTGCGTGCCGGTAACCAGCACCTGCGCTTGACCCGCGTCTACGGAGAAGGGTCGATTCTTGTCGGACTGTACGGCAAGCAGGGCCTCGCCCCGCAGCAACTCCACGCTACGGCGCGACGCGTAAAACGCGATGTTCACTTCCGTGTCCGTATTCAAATCCAGACGCGAACCATCCGGCAATTCAAACTGCTTGCGCTCGCCGCGTGCCGTCAACAGGCGCTGGGTAAACACTGGTGTCTCGGCCCACATCGAACGACTGAACCAGGCCCCGGCAGCCACCGCGGCAAACGTCGCCCCTGTACCCATCACCCAGCGCCGCCGCGCAAAGTTGGGCACCTCTTGCGCCGGACGATTCATGATCTCCCGCATCTCGTCCATGGGCAGATGATCCGCCACCTGCCAGACCTGCTGCAAGGAACGGTACTCCCGCTCATTAGCCGGATCCTGCGCCAACCACGCATCCCGCTCACGCTGTTCCTGCGGCGTCAGCTCACCGAGCTGCTCTCTGGAAAACCAGTCCAGCGCTTGCTCTTGGGGCAGATGAGAGGGGGTGGGCTTGTCGTTTTTAGGCATGGCTCGCGTCGCCAGGGACACAGGGCAAAAAACCGTGCCCTTCACTGATAAGACGTTTATGCATAAGGAAATCCGGAATCAATGAGGGGCATAGTTTTGTAACTTTTTCTGAAGATGCCGTAATGCCCGCTTCATGTATTTTTCCACCGAGCTGGGCGTCAGATCCAGCTTCTCTGCAATTTCCTTTTGCGTATAGCCCTCTATTTTGTTCCACAAAAACACTTGCTGGCACTTCAAGGGCAGCTCCTGCAAAGCCTCCCGCAACGCCTGGCTAAGCTGCTCCATGCGCAGATCACTTTCCGGGCCAGGGTCTACCGGATGCTCCTCCTCGCGCAAATCGTGCAAGGGCACCACCTCATGGCGCGACTGGCGGCGGATTTCACTGATCAATTGGTTTTGCGCACTGCGATACAGATAGGCTTTTTGATTCAGTGCCGCAGCATGTTCACCGCGCAACAAGCCTTCAATGGAGTCCTGCGCGGCATCTTCCGCGTCCTGCGGCAAAGAACTGCGCTTCGCCCACGAGCCGATCAGCCCGCTGTAATGAGCGAGCCAGCCTTTCTTGGGCGAAGGTCGGCGGGACATGGCAAATGCAAGAGACGAATGTCGAATGAAGCGAGCATATTAACAATAATTCTCATTTAGATATAGAAAAGTCCCTGCGGTATGAATCCGCCTCTTACTGACAAAGAGAAACGTCTCTTAACGGCATCTCGTGCTCGCAATGCTAGGCTGTCCTAACTCTTGTTTATCCAGTAAAGGAATCAGCCTTATGCGTTTTTCTTCCTTCAAAGCACGATGCGCAATGACCTTGGCCACCGTCAGCGCCACCCTTGCCTTGTCGGCCCCTTCACTGGCGGACGTCATTATTCCCATGAATCTGGCTACCGAAAGTGGTGCTGGCGAGCAAATCGGCCAAATCAGCGTTCGGCAGACGGAACACGGTTTGGTCTTCACGCCAGATCTGAAGAACCTCAAACCCGGTGTGCATGGTTTCCATGTGCATGAGAACCCCAGCTGCGCCCCCAGCGAGAAAGACGGCAAGGTAACGCCTGCTGGGGCGGCTGGCGGCCATCTGGATCCCAACAAGACCGGCAAGCACGGTTTCCCATGGGGCAATGGCCACCTGGGTGATTTGCCCGCCCTGTATGTCCAGGCTGACGGCAGCGCCAGCACCCCCGTTCTGGCCCCGCGCCTGAAGTCACTGGATCAGATCAAGGGCCGAGCCCTGATGATCCACGAAGGCGGTGACAACCACTCCGACCACCCTGCACCACTGGGCGGCGGTGCCGGACGCTTTGCCTGCGGAGTGATCAAGTAGGCGCCTTCATCCCTTTAACTTTTTCAAGGAGATGCCATGAACGAAACGATTGAATCTTCCTTTGAACAACTGCAAGAGATGATCAAGGACATTCGCTTTGCGATGTTCGTCACCCACGCACAAGGCGGCCAGCTTCATGCCTGGCCCATGACCACGCAACAGGCCAAAATGAGTTCGGAACAGGAGGACTTTGAGCACGACAAGCTCTGGTTCTTCATGGCCAGGTCCAGCCAGGTGGTCCACAATCTGATCGCCAACCCGCATGTCAACGTCAGCTATGCCAACCCCAAGACTGACACCTATGTGTCGGTCTCGGGCATGGCCAGCGTTGTGGACTCCATGAATCAAAAGGAGCGATTCTGGAACACGCTGGTCGAGGCCTGGTTTGAAGAAGGCATCACCGATGCGGATGTTGCTCTGGTCTGCGTACAGATAGACAGTGCCGAGTACTGGAGCGTGCGCGAAGGCAAACTGGCTCAGGCAGGCAAGATGCTCAAGGCAACCCTGACGGGCGAGCAACTGACAGAACTGGGGGAGCACGGCAAAATCAGCCCTGCCTCCAAACCAGATCGCTACATATAGCCCCTGCTGCGTGACTAAAACCTGACGCCCGGCCTTGCGCCGGGCTTTTGCTGGCGCTCTGGTACGCAGGAGTTGCCGCCTTGATCAACGACCTTCCAGAAACCGGGCAATACGCGTATACAAAGGTCCGGTCAGCACCAGCACACACACCATGCGGGCAACTTGGAATGAGGTCACCATGGGCGCACCCAACTGCAGGACTTTGGCGGTGATGGCCATCTCCGCAATCCCTCCGGGACTGACACCCAGCACCAGCGTGGGGTAAGGAATATCAGACAATCGATACAAGCCATAGGCAAAGCCAAAGGCCAAGGCCAGGTTGATGACAGTGCTGACGGCGGCAACACCGAGATAACGGGGCGCCCGACGGAAGAAATCCGGGCCGAACTTGTCGCCCAAGGCCCAGCCGATACACAACTGCCCCAGGTTGGAAATCTCTACCGGCAAGCCCGACAAAATAATATCCTTATACGTCAGGATGGCCACCACCAGCAAAGGCCCCAACACCCAGGGATTGGGCAGACGGAACACTTGAAAGGCCAACCCTGCAGCACTGCTCAATAACACCAACAGAGCCAGACCGGGCAGGTTCAAAAAGTCGGGTCTCAGCACAGCCCCAAGCTGTTCACCCGAAAAGCCCAGAGCCTCGAATGCGAAGGGAATAATCACCACCACCATCAACACCCGCAGGCCATGTGCAGAGGCGACCAGATCCGGACGTGCGCCGTAGCGTTCTGCCAGCCCGGTCATCTCGCTGGCACCGCCTACCGCGCTGGCAAACCAGGCCGTACGCAGGTCCGTACCGGCAAAGCGGGTCAACATGAAAGTGCCGATACAGCACAAGACCAGCGCAAACACCATACCCATCACAATGAACACGGCATTGCTGCCAATCAGGTGCACCATGGCAGGGGTGAAGTACAGCCCCAGGGATGCCCCAATCACCCACTGCCCTGCATTCCGCGCCAGCGGCATGCACGCACCGGGACTGCCGGCCATTTTGGTGGCCGCTGTCAAGATCAGGGCACCCAGCATCCAGGGCAAAGGCATGCTCAGCCAAGTAGCTGCCAGCGCACCTAACAAGGCCACGCCAAAACCCAGAACAATTCGAAACCAGTTAGCCATAACAAACACGACAAGGCCAGGCCGCAGCCTGGCGCTTCCTCTCAAAATCCCCCACCAGACAAGTGGGGGTCACTTCCTTATGGCTTGTCGTGCCCTTGCTTGCGGGCGGCAAGATGACGCAACACGATCGGACCTACGCTCACTAGAACAGCAGCGATCCATAAGGCAATTGAAATAGTGCTCTCGAACAGAATGCCGATTTCGCCATTCGTAATCGAGAGCGCACGACGCAAATTCTGCTCCATCATATTGCCCAGAACCACGCCCAGCACCATGGGCGCCATCGGCACATTCATCTTGCGCAGAAAATAACCCAGGACACCGATACCAACGACCAGTTGCAGATCAAACGTCGTGCCATTGATGGCATAAACACCGATATAGCTGATCGCCAGAATACCCGGCACCAACAAGCGTGGCGGAATAGCCAGCATAGCGGCAAACACCCGCACCATAGGCACGTTCATCAAGAACAACATGACGTTGGCCACCATCAAGGAGGCAATCAAGCCCCAGACAATCTGTGGCTGCGACTCAAACAGCACTGGCCCCGGCGTGATGTTGTACAGCGTCAGAGCGCCCATCATGACCGCTGTCGTCCCCGAGCCGGGCACACCCAACGTCAACATGGGAATAAAGGAACCGGTTGCCGCACTGTTATTGGCCGCTTCGGGCGCAGCCAGGCCTCGCAGATCGCCCTGTCCAAACATGGCATTGGGGTCTTTGCCTTCGATGTATTTTTTCTCGTTAGCATAGGTTACCGCTGAAGCCACACTGGCCCCGGCACCGGGCAAGATACCGATAAAGAAGCCCATCACACCACCGCGTATGGTGCTCCACCAGGTCATACCCAACTCTTGAAAATTAAAGAGCTTACGCTTGCTTTTAGGCACTTCAATTGACACCCCACCCAGCAGATTCTCCAGCATCTGCAACATCTCGGCCACCGCAAACAAACCGATCACAACAACCACAAAATCAATACCGTCTGCCAGGTTCGGAATGTCAAAACTGTATCGATACACCCCGGAATTCGCATCCACCCCAATCGTCGAGATGAACAAACCCACCATGGCTGCCAGGATACCTTTAACGGGTTCATCGCCCAACAAACTCGTCAAGGCACAGAAGGCAAAGACCATCAGCACAAAGTACTCGGCAGGGCCGAAGGCAACCGCCCAACCCGCCAATAGGGGAGCCAGCAGCACAATCCCGCAAATAGCGATGGTGGAACCGATAAAAGAAGCAAAAGCAGACAAGGACAAGGCCACGCTGGCCATGCCTTTACGTGCCAACGGATAGCCATCCAATGTCGTCATGACAGCGGCCGCTTCGCCCGGCACATTGATCAAGATGGAGGTAATGCGCCCACCGTATTCTGCCCCCACATACACGGCCGCCAGTAAAATCAAGGCAGATTCGGGCGGCAATTTCATGGCAAACGCAATCGGCACCAGCATGGCGACGCCGTTGATAGGCCCCAGCCCCGGCAAAACCCCCACAATGGTGCCAATAAAAGCACCAATAGCGGCCACCAGCAGGTTCTGGGCGGAGAAGGCGACACCAAAGCCGACACTTAAATATTCAAGAATAGAGCTCATAACCACTCTCCCAGGATGCCGGATGGCAGAACGACATCCAGGCCCAGGTCAAACAACAAGAACAGGCCTACGCCCATCACCAGCCCGCCCATAAGGGCCTGCCTCCAGGAGCCGCCAAACAGGCGCCCAACCAGTGCCGCCATAATCGTGGTGGCGACAATGAAGCCCAACCATTGAAAGAGCCAGGCATAAGCCGCCAAATACGCCACCATCATCAAAATGCGGCCGTTGGCACCGGGTGGATTGGCAGCCACTTGCCCACCACCCTTGATCATCAAGCGCAAACCGCACAAGGCAATAATCAATGCCAGCAGCAAGGGAAAGGCTTTGGGCCCAACCGGCTCATAGGAAAAGGGGGGCTCTAGGTCGTAGCCAAAGGCGGTGATCAAGGCGGCAAGCACCAACGCGCCCACGCCTAGCACGCGATCATTTAGCGTCATGATGGAATCTCCGGATTCACCCGCCATGCACGGCGGGGCACAAAGGCGGTGTTCCCGATTCAAAAAAGCTGGGGAACACCGTAAAGATTTACTTCTTGATCAGGCCAAAAGAATCAGCCAAGTCCCGATACTGAACCACTCGCTGTTTTACATACGCGTCCAGCTCGGAACCGGTCATATTGAACGAGAACAAACCCTGCTGTGTTTGCAAGTGAGCAAATTCAGGGGTCTTCATCAGACGATCAAAGACTTGAACCCACCACTGATATTGTTCGTCAGAGACTTCGGGCCCCATGTAAAAACCACGGATAATCGGCCATTCAATATCAAAACCCTGCTCTTTGGCGGTAGGAATATCCGCCAGGGCGCCGTCCAGTCGCTTATCATTGAACACGGCCAATACGCGGATAGGGGCCCCACCTTCCAGCATCGTATGTGCCTCAGCAGCATCACCCATATAGGCCTGAACGTGACCACCGCGCAACGCCGTCATGGCTTCGCCACCCCCTTCAAACGCGACAAAACGCATTTTTCGGAAATCCACATCAGCCGCACGCGCCGTCAAGGCCGCTTTCATCCAGTCCTGACCACCAACGGACCCACCGGCCCCCAACACGATCTTGCTCGGATCAGCCTTGAATGCCTCCATCAAGGACTTCAGATCCTGGTAGGGTGAATCATTACGTACGATAGCAACACCGTAATCACTGCCTATCGACGCCAGCCAGCGCACATCATCCACCGAATATTTGCCAAACTTGCCCTGCGCCAGATTGAGCAAAGAGCCACCGGAGAAGGCCGCAATCGCATTGCCATCACCCGGACGCTGCGCCACGATGTGGTTATACGCGACCGCTCCCACACCTCCAGGCATATACACGGTACGCATGGCATTTTCCAGCAGCTTGGTTTCCAGAAAACCATTGACGGCCACACGGCAGGTCAAATCAAAGCCGCCACCGGGTTGGGCCGGAGCAATACATTCAGGTTTGGAAGGTTGCTGGGCATGGACACCGCTCAAGCTGCTCAGACCCAGAATGCTGCTCGCAAACAGCACCCGTAGTTTCGTGTGAATAGTCATTGGATCGCCTCCTGGATGATCGTCGTCGTTGTAATGGTTGCGACCTTACCGGAGCGAAGCTTTCGCCTAGCTTTCAATTACCCCAAAAACCGCCAATCTCAAGGGTATACCCTAGATTAAAAGATCACTGTTTGAGCGCCTCAAACGCCAAACGCACGATCAGGCCGCGCTGCTGCGGTCCAGGCTGCAAGCTCATGCGAGCACCATGAATTTGAGCAATAGCCTGCACAATTGCCAGGCCCAACCCCGAGCCTTGCAAGGCCTTGCCAGCCTCTCCCCGCCGGAAGC
Source organism: Alcaligenes faecalis (assembly GCF_041521385.1). Classification (NCBI taxonomy): domain Bacteria; kingdom Pseudomonadati; phylum Pseudomonadota; class Betaproteobacteria; order Burkholderiales; family Alcaligenaceae; genus Alcaligenes; species Alcaligenes faecalis. Next base: position 1,882,677 of record NZ_CP168006.1, read on the forward strand.
GATGGCCCGCCTTGGCCATATCGTCTGCACTCATGCCCGGGCCGTCATCCTCCACTTGCAGATAACACATTCCGCCCTCTTGCCAGACAGACACAGTAATGCGAGCGGCCCGTGGACAGTACTTGATGGCATTGCTGACGATATTGCTCAAGGCCTGCTGCAACAGCCAAGCCTCTCCCGCCACTCGCACCGGTTTTGAAGGGACATCCAGTCCCAGATCCTGACGACGCGATCGGGCCAGGCCCCACAACTCGTCAACCACCTGCCCGGCCTGCTGACACAGATCCACCGTTCCCAAAGCAGCACGGCTGCGCAACTGATCAGCCGCATCGCGCACCCGCGACAGGGCCACCATTTGATGCGTCATCTGGGCCGTATTATTCAAACGCGACTGAATCGCCTCCAGCACCTCTTTCATTTCATCTGTCTTGGCCACGGTCAAGGCAAAATCCACCTGAGTCAGCAAGACGGCCAACGGCGTTTTCAACTGATGGGACGCATCATCCAGAAATTGCTGCTGCTCGCGTGATTTACGCGCATAGCGATCCATGTGCAAATTAATGGTCTGCACCAAAGGACGCACTTCTCGGGGCAGACTGGCCTCGCTGATGGGCTCCAGATTATCGGGAGAACGATACCGTACCTCTGCGCTTAACTTGCGCAAAGGGCGCAAAGCCAGCAAGGTTCCCACCAAAATCAGCACCGTAAACAGGCTGAGAACCGCCACATCCTGAATCAGGTTCTGCACAATGACTTTACGGATGAACTCGTCGCGCTCGCTTACGTTCTCGCCAGCCTGGATCAAGACCCGACTATCCTGATACGTCTGCAGCCGTCCCCCTGACTCCAGCGCCACCGCCGCAATACGCAAAGGCTCTCCCAAATAGTGGGCGTCATAAAAAACAGGCTGATTACTCACCAGCCTGCCCCGCGGCAACGGCATACCGGTATAACCAATTTCCGACAAACCATCTTCGGTGGCCACCCGGAAATACACCTGACTGCTGATGGTGTATTCCATGAACTCCATCATGTAGTAGGACTGCTCCATGGCCAGTCCACCGCTAATGGTCAGCACATTGGCTGACATGGATTTCAACGCCCCCGCCAGGGCCCGATCGAACGCCGCATTCACCTGATCCTTCAGCGTCATGCTGGAAATGAACAGGGACACGGCCGATGTCAGCAAAGCCGCCGGAATCAGCATGACCAACAAGGTGCGACGCAGACTGCTCAAGGCCATAGCGGCTCCTGCAAAGGCATGGACTTACGGTTCCTCTTCGCTGACCGGCTCCAGGCAATAGCCTACGCCGCGCAAGGTAATGATGTGAACATCCGAGGCCTGCAGCTTCTTGCGCAAACGATGTACCAGCACTTCGATGGCCTCGATATTGATTTCGTCTTCATCTTTTTCGTTAAGCCGGTCCAAAATGAACTGCTTGTTCACGGGCTCGCCACTACGCTGCACCAGAATACGCAATACCTCGGCCTCGCGCGGCGACACGGACAACAGCACACCGTCCAGCGTAAAACGCTGCGTGGACAAGTCATAGACCAGGCTGGCACATGCCATGCGAGGCTTGTCCTTGCCACGGCTACGACGAATCAAGGCGTTGAGGCGGGCCACCAGCTCTTCGATACGAAACGGCTTGGGCAGGAAATCATCTGCTCCGCACTCCAGCGCCTCTACCCGCTCCTGCAAGGAATCACGCGCTGTCAAAATCAACACGGGAGTGCGGTCATCCTCCGAGCGCAAACGTGCCAGCAAGGCGCGCCCATCCATACCCGGCAGGCCCAGGTCCAGAACCAGCGCATCAAACTCCTCGATCTGCAAACGGTGATAGGCCACCATCCCGTCGTTGGACCACTCAACCGAAAACCCTTTCTTTTGCAGGCTGCGGGTCAGCCACAGGGCCAAATCAGGCTCGTCTTCAATCAATAAAATTCGCATGGCGGATGGTAGAAAAGAAAACAGAACAGGAGCAATAGTACGCCGCCGGAGCTTGTCAACCGCGCTTTACGCGCTAACCGGCTCGGTCAGCTCCAGCACAAACCGACGTAGCCAGCGACTTTCTTCATCGTGTTCTTTATTGATATCCCAAATCATGGACACCACAAACGACGGGACACGCAAGGGCACCGGGGATACGGCCAGACGGCTATTGCACTCGGCAAAAGAGCGGGCGGCATAATCAGGCATGGTCAGCACCAAAGGGCTGCCAATGATTGCGTTGATCGCACCGGAAAAGTGAGTGAACGAGGCCTTGACCTTGCGCTGCAGACGCTCGGCATCAAATAGCTCATCAACAAACCCCCGCAAACCATCAAAAGACACACGTCCATGATGCGCATGCAGATACTCCGGCTTGCTGATAGGTGCCGAAAACTGGATAGACTCCTTATCGTATATGCAGATATACGAGGCCGGAAACAGCACTTGGGACTTGTGCATGGTGCTTAGCAATTTGGGGCTGGAGCAGATCGCCAGATCCGCCCCGTGCTCTTGCATGCTTTGCGGCCACACATAGCTATTGGTTTGATAGAAAGAAAAACCGATCGTCCAGCCTTGCTCATCGGCCATGCGAATCATGCGTTTGGCCAGCATATTTTCCAGATCATCAGACAAGGCGATACGAAAAACCCGACTGGAGCGGCGTGGATCGAATTCTTGATCAGAGGTAACCAGCGCCGAGATGCTTTTCAAGGCTTCCGATATCTGCGGGGCAATCTCCAAGGCGCGATGCGTCGGCGTCATTCCGTGCGATCCACGCGTAAATAACTCGTCATTGAACACCACCCGCAACTTGCGCAAGGACGCACTAACCGCCCCCTGGGTCAGAAACAAGGCATTGGCGGCTTTGGTGACGCTGCGCTCGTTCATCAAGCATTGAAACACCAGCAGCAGGTTCAAATCCACGCGCCTGATATTAGCAATATTAATGAAAGCCATTTTTCTAATTAGTTTGAATGATTATTTAGCTTGATTAGACTAAAAATTAACCACAACCACAATAAGGGTCAGGTATTTACCTTCCCCGCTTGAGGAGACCTCTATGGGCACTGCCACCATCGCCCCTTCACACGCCAATGCGGCCCCCCCAGGCCAGCCGACCCTGAGTCGAAAACAAGTTGTTGCCGTCGGTATCGGCAACTTTATGGAATGGTTTGATTTCGCAATTTACGGCTACTTTGCCGCCGTTATCGGCAGCATTTACTTCCCATCTGACGCCACGGGCGTTTCCCTCTTGTCGTCCTTGGCCGTGTTTGCAGTGGGCTTTGTCTCGCGCCCCTTTGGCGCCCTGATTCTGGGGCCCATTGGCGACCGCTTTGGTCGCAAGACCGTGCTGATGATTACTGTCTTTGGCATGGGTGTCTTTACCACCTTGATCGGCCTGCTACCCGGCTATGCCACCATCGGCATTGCCGCTCCCACCCTGTTGGTCATTCTGCGCTTTCTACAAGGGATGATGGTAGGCGGTGAATGGTCGGCTGCCGGTATTTTTCTGGTGGAAAGCGCCCCCGCCAACCGTCGCGCCAGCGCCGCCAGCGTGGTGACCTTTACAGCCGGCATTGCTTTTCTGACAGGAACCGCCACGGCGGCCGCCATCAACACAACCTTGACCGAAGCCCAGGTCTACAACTGGGGCTGGCGTGTGCCTTTCGTGCTGTCCATCGTGATGACCTTCATTGCCGTATTTATCCGCCGCAAACTGAACGACACCCCGGTCTACCACGAGCTGCAGGAAAAGAAAGCCAACAACACCCTGGCGCGCGTCTCGCCCAAGGACAAGTTCAACGCCTTTGTGCTGTCCTTTGCATTCTCCGCGCTGTTTCTGGTGTCGCTGTACTACTTCATCACCTACGCCAATAACCACCTGGTTTCCATTCTGGGCATGAACAAGACAAACGCTCTGTGGCTGTGCAGCGCCGCGTTGGTGGTGTATTGCATTTTGCACCCGCTGGTGGGCCGTTTCTCGGACCACTACGGTCGTCGCAAACTGGCCTTGTTCGCCGCCGCCGGCCTGACCATCATGGCTTACCCCGTTTTTCTCATGATGAACACCGGCAAACCGGCTCTGATCCTGCTGAGCCTGACTATCCTGGCTTTTCTAGTCGCCATTTCTGCCGTCATGAACGTGGTACTGCTGGTGGAGGTATTCCCAGCCTCGATCCGCTCCACTGGCGCGGCCTTGGGTCACAACGTCTCGTCAGCACTGCTGGCCGGCCCTGGCCCCTTCATTGCTGCTGCCCTGATCCAGTACACCGGCAACCCTAACGTACCCGCCTGGTACCTGGCTGCCGTATCCCTGCTGTGTTTCCTGATCCTGTATACCCGCCTGCCTGAAACCAAAAACGTGGACTTGTCCGCAGGCTGATTTTTAAAGGAGAGCTCGTTATGAGCAAAGTTGCTGTTATACAAGCGGCGTCCATCCCGTTTGACTCTGCCAGCAGTGTCGAAAAAGCCGCTGCCATCTTGCAGCGGGTATCGGCCAACGGCGCCACCCTGGCGGTCTTTCCTGAAGCCTTTCTGGGTGGTTATCCCAAAGGCATCAGCTTTGGCAGCGTGATCGGCAACCGCCGCCCCGAGGGCCGTGCCCTGTACCAGATGTATGTGGAAGGTGCTGTCATTCTGGGAGGCCCCGAACTGGAAGCCCTGGCCGATGCCGTTACTCAAACTGGTGTCTACACCGTGATGGGTGTGATCGAAAAAATGGGCCGCACCTTGTATTGCACCGCACTGACGCTGGCTCCCGGCAAAGGTGTGGTGGGCATCCACCGCAAACTGATGCCGACCGGTCAGGAACGTCTGGTATGGGGCTTTGGCGATGGCTCCACCCTGGGCACCGTCAACACCCCTATGGGCCGTATCGGTAACGTGATCTGCTGGGAAAACTACATGCCAGCCCTGCGTCAGACCATGTACGCTCAAGGCACCGAACTATACTGCGCCCCCACGGCAGACGACCGCCCTACCTGGGCCTCGTCCATGATTCACATCGCCGTTGAAGGTCGCGTATTTGTACTGTCCGCTTGCCAGGCCATCCGCCTGAACGACTACCCCGAGTCCTTCCAGAAAGAGTTTGCCCTGCCCGGCGAATTTGCTCCAGACAGCTACGTGATGCGTGGTGGCAGCATGATCGTCAGCCCTACCGGCGACGTGCTGGCCGGTCCGGTGTTCGACGAAGAAACCGAACTGTATGCCGATCTAGATATGGATCTGCTCAAACAAGCCAATCTGGACTTTGATGTTTACGGCCACTACTCGCGTCCTGACATCTTCTCACTGCATGTCGACACCCGTGCCAAACAGGTAGTGAAACTGCAAACCGAAGACTCTTGCCCGCAAGACTAGGATACTTTTTCAGACACAGCCTGCCCGAAGCGCCGCACCTGGGCAGGCTGCCTTTGTTCCATCAGCCCAGGCAGCCAATCCAGCAGTCATTGCTAAAGGCTCGAGACCGACCGCCCTTCTTGCAAAACGCGTGACCGCAAAACGGCCTCTGGGGCAGCAATCTGCAACTGTGCCTCATCCAAACCCATTCCTTGAGCCAGTTGCGCCAACATCGCCAGACTGAGCGGCACCAAGCCTTTTTCCAGCACCTCGTACTCCGCCGTACTCATACCTAATCGAGAGGCCAAACGCTCACGCTTGATCTCCAGATATTCCCGCCAGGCACGAATAAGCGTCCAGCGATGCTTGTGCATATCCTTAAGTACTGCGTAGGGGATACCCCTTTCCGAGCGCACAAAACGCGGCGCGGCCATCAGCTTGCGCACGCACTCGTCATGCATGGCATCCCGTGTCAACAGATGGGTATACAGCATGGCCTGCTCAGGTAGCGTACGGGGATCAATATCTTCAGTGCTCAACAAGTATGTATTCATCATGGCTGACAGACCTAGGGATGTAAGAGGTGACGGTGAACCATGAACTTACCGAGCCGTTCCACCCTGTTCTGTCAGATAATTCTGAAACTGTCCCCAGCCCACCCTATTGGCTTATCCTGATCAAGCAACACGCCTGCACAGACCATAAAAAATGCCTCTGAACACGTTCAGAGGCACTCGTCCAAAACACAGCACTGCGCATATCAACAACAACAACAACAACAACAACAACAACAACAACAACAACAACAACAACAACAACAACAACAACAACAACAACAACAACAACAANCGTATCGTCTGGGCGTTACTGGCCAATCAACGAACCTTCCAGCCTGACTATACGCCTGACGGCTCATAGTCAGGCTGAACTGAGCTCCCCTTTAAAAACCACTATTAACCCTTCCCCCGATTGCTCAGGCAAGCACGACATGATGGCAAGATAGGTCAGACCGTGGTTGGTTAAACCCGATGTCCCCCAGGCACAACGCAGTGCGCTGGTCCGATTGAGGCACCAACCAGCAAAACCCATCAGGGACCGCCGCTGACGCGGCAATCAAGTCCGAATGTACGGGTGCAATCTCGACCCACTGTCCAACATGAAGTGAGTGCTTGGCAAAACAGGGGCGTCCATGTACGGGGGACCAAGTACCGGGTGAGTTCTGGGTGCGCCCTGCCTGATCTCTGGCCAAGGGGACCGGTGCGCAGCACCGGCAAGAGCTCAAGCCCCAAGGCCCCGGCGCAGGCCAGAGGGGCGTCTTCATTGAGATGCTTTCTGCCTTAGTCCTTATTCCAACCCCCAACTACAACCTGCAGGCATCAAAACGATCAAAAGTTATATTTCACCCCACCAAAGAAACTCCTGCCATTACCCGCCAGATAAGTCGGCATCGCCTCCGACGCCGAGCGACGAATCACATAACTGCTGGCATAAGTCTTATCAAAAATGTTATCTGCCATCAGATAAGCACTCCAATGCTTGTCATGCTGATAAGCGACCTTGAAACCCCAAATGGCATAGGCATTTTGATGCGTGCCTTCCACATTTTGATGATTGGTCGGCGTATCCGAAGCCAGCCAGCGCACGTTCGGCCCAAACCGCCAGCCACCACGTCGATACATCAGTTCTGCACCCAGCAAATGCTTGGGCACCCCGGCAATACGATTGCCTTCATACTCGCCGCCACGGAAACGGAAATCACTGTAGGTGTAAGACAGACGATAGTCCCAGCGTCCCGCCGCCGGCGCAGGCAAAGAACCGCTCAAGCCCGCTTCCACCCCCTGGTGACGCGTACGATCGCCATAGTTGAAGGTGACTGAGGACGTTCCCGTCGCATCGCTGACAGCCATCAGCTCATCTTTCACATTGCTGCGATACACGGCCAAGGACCAGTCCACCGCCGACTCGCCACTGCCCAAACGCCCGGCTCCACCCAGCTCAAAGGTGGTGGCCTTTTGCACATTCAATTCTGTCAGCCCTGTCACTGCCGAGCGCACATTCATGGGCTGCGGCACTTGCGCGCTGATGATCTCCCAATACGTAGGCGCTTCATGACTGCGGCTGACATTGGCAAACACCCGTAAATCCTCGGACGGCTGCCACACCACACCCAATTTCGGGCTGGCATAGGACCATTTCTGGTTCAAGGTATCGCCACCCAAACGATTGCGCGCATCACGAATCGCCTGGCTGTACTTCACATCCCCCACCACCGTCCACTGGGGTGTAAGCTTCCAGCTCAAACCCAATAGCGCATTGCGGTTTTCAGCCCGCAGACGATAGTCCCCAAAGAACAGCGCACGGCTGCCATTGGCCGGGTTGACCGCGTACAGCTCACGATCCATATCACTGCGCGCCCAGTCCAAAGCCACGCGATAGTCCAGAGAGCCCGCGCGGCCCGCAACTTGCCACTGCGCCCCATAGGTATGCCCCTTGGTGGGCGAAGACACCTGCGGATTCGTAAAGGTATCGTCCACCGTCTGCCAATACAGACCCACGGTCTGGTTGAAATCCTCGGTGCCCCAGTAGCTGCGATTCGCCAGACGGAACTGAGTAGCCTTGCGACTCGGGTCACGCTTATACACATTCACCGCCCTATCCTGCGGTGTGCCGTAGTCTCCCATCACACTGCGCGGATCGCTGTAGAGGCGCTCACGCGGGACCACATTGGGAATATCAAACTTCAAATCCACATAGGACAGGTAGGTACGATTCTCGAACTGTCCGCGCTTGAAACCGATATTGCCCTGCACATTCGTGCGCTCGGAATCCGAATGATGACGATAGCCATCGGCCTTGTCATGGCTGACTGCCAAGCGCCCATCAAACTCGTCCGTCTGAAACCCCTTGGCCGCATACAAACCCAGACGCCCAAAGCTGCCGCCTTCCACGCTGATGGTATCGCCTTGTGTACCGTTCATGGAGCGAAAATCCAATTCTCCACCTAAAGTGGTCGCACTGGCGGACAAGGCATTCGCACCACGCCGCACGCTGATCAAGGAGCTGTTGCGCGGTTCCAGAAAGCCAATCACAAAGGAGCCGTCCGCCTCGTTCAAAGGCAGGCCATCCTGCAGCAGCAAGACACCTCGATTGACCGGATTGCTTTGAATGCCCGAACCCCGGATATTGAGCCGTGGCTGATCAATCCCGCCAAAGAAATCCTGCACCACCAGACCGGGTTGATAATCCAGGGCATCGCGCAAGGTCACCAGACGCACTTCTTCCTGCGGCTGAATCAAGTTGGTGCCACCGGGCACGGCGTCCAGGCGGGCTTTCTCTTGTCGCAGGTCAGCCTGCAGCACGCTTTGCCCGACAGGCGCCTTGATGACAATGGGAGACAGGGTGGGGGTAGACGGGTCGGCCCAGACGGCGCCCGACCACAGCCCTCCCAGCGCCAGGCTGACCGTCAGCCGACGCAATACAGGAACGTGTGACATCGTATTCTCGATAGAAAGTGAAATTACCAGTGCAGATAAAACATGGTCTTGGCCAGGATCACGATCCCGACCATGTGACAGAACACGCTTAGGTGAATGCGCTTGAAATGGATGGACTTCATGCGTCCGGTGCGCCGCAAAGTCATAGCCGTCAGAAAATGGCCAAAAACGCTGAGTGCCAACAGAATCTTGATCGTCAGAAACAGGCCCAAAGTGTTATCGAAAGGGTGGGCAAGCGCCGCACGGTGATGCCAGGCCAAACCTATCCCCGCACTGTACAGAACCAGCAAAACCCAGGGCATGATGCGGCGGGCACGGTCACCAATGGCAATCTCCAAGGTGCGCATGGCCTCTCGCGGAACGTGCTTGCGTATCCCTTCCAGCATCAGGACTTCAAAAAACACCGTGCCGATAAAAAAAAGGGCGGCAAACAGATGAAACAGCAGGATCACGGGATAGGCGGTCATGGCGTCAAAGCCTCCTGAGACAAAAGTTGGGCATACAAAGAATCGGCCAGACGCTCGCGGGCAGCGGTATCCGCCGGGGCTACAGGCTGAAACAACTGACCTTGCCCCTTTTGCAGCAGCAGGCAGGAATCAGCAACCTGCATCAATTCACGAGGTTGATGGCTGACGTACAGCAGCGCCGCTCCGGTTTCTTCCAGACAGCGCAGGCAGACTTGAGCCAGGCTGTTACGCAAGGCCGGATCCAGCGCGCTAAAAGGTTCGTCCAGCAGCAGCAGGTCCGGCTGCAAGGCAAAGGCGCGGGCCAGTGCCACCCGCTGCGCCATGCCACCGGACAACTCACCGGGCCAGAACTGGGCAACATCGGCCAGCTCTACCTGCCCCAGCCAGTACATGGCACGTTCTTTGGCTTGCGTAGCGGACAGACCTTGCGCGCGCAGCGGAATCTGCACGTTGTCCAGCACGCTGCGCCAGGGGAGCAAGCGAGGCTGCTGAAACACCAGCACGGGATGACGAAACTTGTTCCAGATCTGGCCGCGATCGGGCTTGATGAGCCCGGCCACCAAACGCAGCAAGGTGCTTTTGCCTTCACCGCTAGGCCCCAGAACGCCCAGACGCTGCCCAGCCTTCAAGGTGAAACTTAAATCCTGCAAAACCGGCTTTTGTCCGAACAGCACCTGGACATGGCTTAACTCAAGCATGGCTGTCCTCCCGCCACTGCCCCAGACGACGCTGCAAGGGTTGCAGCAAGACAAATTCAATCGCAGCGACCAAGCCCAGAATCAGCACCACCCAGGCATACAGCTCAGCACTGTCAAAGGTGCTGCGCGCATTGGCCAGGGCATAGCCTGCGCCACTTTCTGCGCCCAACACTTCGGCCATCACCACCAGACGCACACCGCCACAGCAGGCGATCAGCAAGGCAGCCGTCAAAGGGGCCGTCAGAGAAGGCAGATACAGGTGGCGCAGACGACGCCACCAGCCAAAGCGGTAAACGTGGCTCATCTCGATCAGGTCGCGATCTACCTGCAACATGCCTTTGACGGTGTTCACGTACATGCCCGGCACCATCATCAGCACCGTCATGAAAATCACCATGCCCGAACCCAGACCAAACCAGAGCATGGCCAGCACGACAACCACTACAGGTGGGATCGCCATCAGCAGCCAGCGCAAAGGTTCCAGCAAGCCGCGCAGCCGCGGGCTGTGCGCCGCCAAAATGCCCAGCGTGAAACCGATGGAGCAGCCGACGCTGACGCCGACCGCCACGCGCAGCAAACTGGCTCCTGCATCATTCAGAAAGTGGCCGGACATCATCAAACGTGGAATAGCGCGGGCAGTTTCCATGGGCGAGGCCATCAGTAAAGGCCCCAGAAGCATGGCGCTGATCTGCCAGCACAGCAGGATCAGCACCACACCCACCAGGCCCCAGACACGAGAGCTACGAGCTGTTAAATGAGGCTTGGTTTTCATGGCCCATAAAACCCGGCAGCAGGCAAACCACCCCCCAAGGCTTGGGGATGCGAATCCGCCAGCAATTGATACAAAGCTTCCAGTTGAGGGCGAATTTCACTGGCCGGGCGACTGTCCAGGCGTGTCTTTTCAATGGCGGTTTGAATGGCTGGAACCGGGAACTGCGGCAAATAGCCATGAACCATTTGGGCACACGCTTGCGGCTGCTGGCTGCACCAGCGGGCCGACTCGGCATACGCCCGCTCTACGGCCTGATTCAGCTCGGTATCGTGAGCTACGGTGACGTTCGCCATCACGCCCGCTTGGGGCAGTGCCTGTTGCGAAGGGAACACTTCCGCCCAGGCTTGCTCCAGACTTTGGCCACGATGCAGCACCACCTTCTTCTGCCCTGCCTGCCACAACAGCAAAGACGCGGTGGGCTCAACCAGCAAGGCTTGATCGCCCTGCCCAGTCAACATCAAGGCGATGGCGTCTTGCGCATCGCGGGTACGACGCAAACGCACAGCTTGCTTGCCCGGCTCGGCTTGTTTAGCTAGCAAGGTATCCAGCAAGACAGCAGGGAGGTCACGCTGGAATGGCACCAGCAGTTCTTTACCGGCCAGATCGCTAAAACTCTTGACGGCAGGATCTCGGCTGACCAGCCACAAAATCCCCCAGACCGAAATATTCAATTGCTTGACGGCTTGCCCCTTGTTGAACATCAAGGCGGACAAATTGCTGGGCGCAGCACTGTAATCCACTTCTTTTTTGGCCAGTAAAACACGCAACTGATCCGGGTTTTGCCACAGACGAAATTCCAGCTTGTCCGTGTATTGACTCAAGGCCTGGGTCTTGGCCATATGCATCAAGGGATAGGACACCACCGCACCTGGGCCAGCCAGCGTCAGGGACTCGTAACGGGGCGCAGCCTGGGCACCTGTGACAAGCGAGGCCAAAAGCAAACCAGACAGAACGCGCCCCAAGGCTTTAGGGACAAATATCCCACTGCCAATTTTTTTTATGGCCTGCTGCCCTCTGTCGGAACGCGTGCTTTTTGCCTGGGAAGCAGCCCAGCGGCAAAACCCTTGATAGATATATGGCATGGAGATTCGTATAATGAGAACTATTATCAAATGGGAATTCTCCCATCTTCATCCAAGCGCCCAAATGACAAAAGTCAACATGCCCGGCCCGTGCCCCGCTTTGTTTGAATTGCTGGCCCGCCATCGTCTCCTGCAAGGTCTGCCCATTGAGGTCATCCAACATGTGTGCCGTGACGCCTTGGCGCAACACGCCTATTCGGGGCAGATCCTGTTCGATGAAGGAGACGAGGCCCGCTATTGCTTGCTGGTCGACAGCGGCCAGGTAGAAATCCTGCGCTACAGCCAAAATGGCGACGAGCGTGTTTTTCACGTGTTCGATTCCGGTCAACTGGTGGCGGAAGCGGCCATGTTCATGCCCCATGGCCGCTACCCCATGTGCGCCCGCGCCAAAGGAGCCGTGCATGTTTACAAGCTCTCACGCAGCAGTTTGCAAGCAGCCTGCCGCCGCTGGCCCGACCTGGCCATGAACATGATGGCCGGCCTGAGCAGTGCCCTGTATGCACAGGTCAATAAAGTGGACTGGATTTCCGCCAGCTCGGCGGCCGAGCGCCTGGCGAACTACTTGCTGAACCTGCAAGCCCGCCAAGGGGAAAACATTCAGCTTCCCATGAACCAGCGACAACTGGCCGCCCATTTGGGTATACGGGCTGAAACCTTGAGCCGTTTGTTTACGGATTGGCAGGCGCGTGGCTATGTCAGTGGCAAACGCAGCGACTGGCAGGTACGCGACCAGGCCCATCTTCTACGCTTAGCCAGCCCTGCACAACGCTCCTTTTAGGTGATATCAAAGCCACCAAGAAAGGATTGTCCCAACGCATCCAGCAGCCGCAGAAGCTGGACCACAGGCCACCTGCTTTTTTGAAACGCGGTGTGAACAACTGAGCGAGGGCATCGCCGCCTGAAGCCGGAAGTGCTCCACCTCTAGGCAATCATGACTTTTGTCATTGGAAGACCTTTCAAGCAGACCCAGAATGCCGACTTTTAGCTTCCCTGCCTGATACCCATGACACCCACGCTGCCGCAGACCGATGACACCGAAGCCGACATCCGCCAATTAGTGACCCAGTTCTACGCGCAGGTGCGGCAAGATACACAGCTAGGCCCGATTTTTGAGCACCATGTGCAGGACTGGGACGAGCATCTGGATATGCTGTGCGACTTCTGGTCGGCCATTTTGCTGGGCACACGCCGCTTCAAGGGCGCCCCGATTGCGCGCCATGCGGCCCTGCCCGAGTTATCCTGGCCCTTGTTTGAACGCTGGCTGGAAATTTTCCACCAAACCACGGCCAATCTGGGTAAACCCGCCCTGCAAGAAAAGGCAGACGCGATGGCAGACCGCATTGCCGCCAAACTTTGGCAAACCTATCAGGCGCAAAGCCATCAAACGCGCCTGCCCGACACCCTGCCCGAAGGGCTGGAACGCTACAGCCAATCCCCCGTTTTCACGCCGGACAATTTGCCCGAGGCCCTGCGCCGTGCCCACAACACCAAGGTCGGCACCTGGGGCCTGCTGCGGGTTCAATCCGGCGTACTACGCTTCACGCTGGATCAGGAGCCCTTTACCGAAGTGGTCCTGACTACCGGACAATGCGTAGTCATTGAACCCCAAGTCCTGCATCATGTGGAGTTTGAGCTGCCCGGTCGCTTTCAGATCGAATTCTTCAAACACGCCCGCTAAATTGAAAAAATCCCTTACAAATAATAGGTGAATACCCGCATCACCGACTACACTTGCGGCTCCCGCGTGAAAACCTCAATAGAATCAAGATTACTCTTGCTCAATTAGACACGCCCATCAGGCCGGAACCTTACGTTCAACGCTTATACTGTTCAACTATAAAACAGGGGTGTCGCTCACAAGGCAAGCCCCTTCAGATTTCAAACACGAAAACACAATCCTATTGGAGAGCCGCATGGTGAACATGAATCGGCGTCAGTTCTTCAAAGTGACGGGGGCCTCGCTGGCCAGTTCCAGCATGGTTTTGCTGGGCGCTGCGCCCACCCCCGCCATGGCGGAAGTCAGGCAGTACAAACTGACCCGCATGACAGAGACGCGAAATACCTGTCCTTACTGTTCTGTAGCCTGTGGAGTGCTGTTGTACTCCCGTGGTGACGGTGCCATGAATGCCGAGCCCAGTGTGGTTCACATCGAAGGCGACGCAGACCACCCGGTCAACCGTGGCACACTCTGTCCCAAGGGCGCAGGCTTGGTGGATTTCATCAAGAGCCCCAACCGACTCAAATACCCCGAATACCGCGCCGCCGGCTCGGACAAATGGGAGCGCATCTCCTGGGAAGACGCTTTCTCGCGTATTGCCAAGCTGATGAAAGAAGACCGCGACGCCAACTTCCAGACTACAACTGAAGACGGCACCGTCGTGAACCGCTGGCTGACCACGGGCATGCTGGCAGCTTCGGCCAGCAGTAACGAAGTGGGCTATGTCACCCATAAAGTCATCCGCAGCATGGGTGTTCTGGCGTTCGATAACCAAGCACGTGTCTGACACGGCCCGACGGTGGCAGGTCTTGCCCCGACGTTTGGCCGTGGAGCGATGACGAACCATTGGGTCGACATCAAGAACGCGGATATTGTGCTGATTATGGGCGGCAACGCAGCCGAGGCGCACCCCTGTGGTTTCAAATGGGTAACCGAGGCCAAAGCACACAACAATGCAAAACTGATCGTTGTGGATCCACGCTTTACGCGTTCGGCATCCGTGGCGGACTATTACGCGCCTATACGTACTGGTACCGACATCACCTTCCTGGGTGGCGTCATCAAATACCTGCTGGATAACGACAAAATCCAGCACGAATACGTGCGCAACTACACCGATATGCCCTTTATCGTGCGCGAAGACTTTGACTTCGAGCAAGGGCTGTATTCGGGCTACAACGAAGAAAAACGCAGCTACGACAAGTCCTCCTGGGACTACGAGCTGGGCGAGGACGGTTACGTCAAAACCGACCCCACCTTGCAACACCCACGCTCGGTGTACCAACTGCTGCGCAAGCACTACGAGCGCTACACGCCCGAGATGGTGGAACGCGTCTGTGGCACGCCCAAGGACAAGTTCCTGAAAGTCTGTGAAATGCTGGCCTCGACCGCGGAACCGGGTCGCGCGGGCACCATTCTGTATGCACTGGGCTGGACGCAACACACGATTGGGTCGCAAATCATCCGCACCGGCGCCATGGTCCAGTTGCTGCTGGGTAATATCGGTATTGCCGGTGGTGGCATGAACGCACTGCGCGGACACTCCAACATTCAGGGGCTGACCGACCTGGGTTTGATGTCCAACCTGCTACCGGGCTATCTGACCTTGCCCAACCAGGCCGAGCAAGAGTTTGACGGCTACATTGGTGCACGCGCCCACCAACCGCTCCGCCCGAACCAGTTGAGCTACTGGCGCAACTACAAGAAGTTCCACGTCAGCCTGATGAAAGCCTGGTTTGGTGATGCTGCCCAGGCCGAGAACAACTGGGCCTACGACTACCTGCCCAAGCTGGACAAGCTCTACGACATGCTGCAGGTGTTCGAGCTGATGGACGAAGGCAAGATGACGGGCTACATCTGTCAGGGCTTCAACCCCCTGGCGGCGGCTCCGTACAAGGCCAAACTACTGCGTGGTTTCTCCAAGCTCAAGTACATGGTCATCATGGACCCGCTGGTCACGGAAACGTCAGAGTTCTGGAAAAACTATGGCGAACACAATGATGTCGATTCCGCTTCCATCCAGACCGAAGTGTTCCGTCTGCCCACCACCTGTTTCGCCGAGGAAGAAGGCGCACTGGTGAACTCGGGCCGCTGGTTGCAATGGCACTGGAAGGCCGCCAACCCTCCGGGGGAGGCCAAGAGCGACATTGAGATCATGAGCACGCTGTTCACGCATATTCGCTCGCTGTACCAGAAAGAAGGCGGCGCCTTCCCTGACCCAATCCTGAACCTGTCCTGGCCGTACTCCAACCCGCACGATCCAACCGCTGCTGAACTGGCCAAGGAATACTCGGGGCGGGCACTGGTCGATCTGGTCGATCCCAAAGATCCGACCAAGATCATACGTAAGGCAGGCGAACAGCTCGATGGCTTTGCCCAATTGCGCGACGACGGCACCACGCTCAGTGGTTGCTGGATCTATGCCGGTGCCTGGACGCAGCAAGGCAACCTGATGGCTCGCCGCGACAATAGCGATCCAACCGGCATCGGCCAGACGCTGAACTGGGCCTGGGCCTGGCCAGCGAACCGCCGCGTGCTCTACAACCGTGCGTCCTGTGACCTGAACGGCAAGCCTTTTGACCCTCGCCGCAACCTGATTCACTGGGATGGAAAACGCTGGGGTGGTGCGGACGTCCCTGACTACAAGGCCGATGAAAATCCCGCTGATGGCATGGGCCCGTTCATCATGAACCCCGAAGGGGTGGCCCGCTTCTTTGCCCGCAAAGGCATGGCAGAAGGCCCGTTCCCCGAGCACTACGAGCCCTTTGAAAGCCCCTTGAGCTACAACCCGCTCAGTCCTGACGAGCCTCGTGCCATGACCAACCCGGCGGCGCGTATCTTCAAGGACGACCTGGCGGCCATGGGTACGGTAGACAAGTTCCCCTACGTGGGTACCACCTACCGCCTGACCGAGCACTTCCACTACTGGACCAAGCACGTGAAGCTGAACGCCATCGTGCAGCCCGAACAGTTTGTGGAAATTGGCGAGGAACTGGCCAAGGAAGTGGGCATTGTCCAGGGCGACCGCGTCAAGGTGTCCTCCAACCGGGGCTACATCAAGGCCGTGGCAGTCGTGACCAAGCGCATCAAGGCCCTGAACGTGGATGGCAAAACGGTCCACCAAGTGGGGATCCCGCTGCACTGGGGTTTTGTAGGTCTGGCCCGACCTGGTTTCCTGATCAATGCGCTGACACCGCCCGTAGGGGACGGCAACTCGCAAACGCCGGAGACCAAGGCCTTTTTGGTTCAACTTGAAAAGGTTAAGGAGTAAGCCATGGCCTTGCAATCACTCGATATCAAACGGCGCTCTGCAACCACCACCCCATCGCCCAGCGTGCGCGAGCCCGTGGGCGGGGAGGTGGCCAAGCTGATCGACACCAGTAAGTGCATTGGCTGTAAGGCCTGTCAGGTCGCCTGCATGGAATGGAACGATACGCGCGACGAAATCGGCCACAACGTCGGGGTGTATGACAACCCGGCCGACCTGACCGACAAGTCCTGGACCATCATGCGCTTTGCGGAGTATGAAAACCCCGCTGGCGACCTGGAATGGCTGATTCGCAAAGACGGCTGTATGCACTGCGAGGACCCAGGCTGCCTGAAGGCCTGTCCCTCGCCGGGCGCCATCGTGCAGTACACCAACGGCATTGTGGATTTCCACGAAGAAAACTGCATTGGCTGCGGCTACTGCGTGACCGGCTGTCCTTTCGATGTGCCCCGCATTTCGGAAAAGGACAAGAAAGCCTACAAGTGCACCTTGTGTTCGGACCGTGTGGCGGTCGGACAGGAACCGGCCTGTGCCAAGACCTGTCCTACCGGCGCGATTGTTTTCGGTACGAAAGAAGACATGCAGCATCATGCTGAAGAGCGTATTGAGGACCTGAAATCGCGCGGCTTTGAAAACGCCGGTCTGTACGACCCGGCTGGAGTGGGCGGCACCCACGTCATGTATGTGCTGCATCACGCCGACAAGCCCGAGCTGTACAGCGACCTGCCCAAAGACCCGCAAATCAGTCCGATGGTCTCGCTCTGGAAGGGAGTAGCCAAACCGCTGGGGGTTGCAGCGATGGCACTGACCGCTCTGGTTGGTTTCTTCCACTACATCCGAACCGGCCCGAACGAGA
Source organism: Alcaligenes faecalis (assembly GCF_041521385.1). NCBI lineage: Bacteria > Pseudomonadati > Pseudomonadota > Betaproteobacteria > Burkholderiales > Alcaligenaceae > Alcaligenes > Alcaligenes faecalis. Next base: position 1,900,363 of record NZ_CP168006.1, read on the forward strand.
CTGACGAGGAAGACGAGCGCCGCGCCGACGAGGACGCCCGCAAGATCCAGGAGGCTCACCATGACTGATCACAACCGCAAAGGCCTGATTCAGCGTTACACCGCCAGTCAGCGCATTAATCACTGGATTATTGCCATAAGCTTTGTGCTGCTGACTTTGTCCGGGCTGGCGCTGTTTCATCCGTCCATGTTCTGGCTGACCAATCTGTTTGGCGGGGGCCCGTGGACACGCATTCTTCACCCGTTTATTGGCGTGGTGATGTTTGTGTGCTTTTTCCTGTTTGCGGCACGCATGGTACGGCACAATATGTTCTCCAAGGGTGATGCGGCCTGGCTGCGTCACTTCAAGGACGTGCTCAACGCCAAGGACGAGCGTATCCCCGAAGTAGGCCGCTATAACGCCGGGCAAAAAATCCTGTTTTTTGCGCTGGTGATCTTCATGATCGGCTTACTGGCAACGGGTGTGGTGATGTGGCGCGAATACTTTTCCGCCTTCTTCCCCATCTGGGCCATCCGCTTGGCCTCCGTGCTGCATGCGGTCTGCGCCCTGCTGATGATTTGCGCGATTATCGTGCACATCTACGCCGGTATCTGGGTAAAGGGTTCGGTCAAAGCCATGACCCAAGGCACAGTGACCCGTGCCTGGGCTTGGAAACACCACCGCGCCTGGTTCCGTGAAGAAATGGAAAAAGGTCCTAACCGTCCTGCCGAATAAGCGGGGCTCTGTTTTATCAGCAACCCGGCTGCCATGCGCCATTTCGGGCATGGCAGTCTTGTTTTCAGGAGTCTGTCTTGCAACGCATCCTTCCGCGCGGCGAAATCGAAAGTCTGGACCACACCTCCATCCCCCGACTGCGCCTGCCTGTGCGAGCCAGCGTCTTTGCAGACCGGGCGGCGCGTCTGCGTCAATTGGCTGCCGACAATCCCGTTGGAGCCTATCTGCTCTTGCTGGCGCATCTGGTGGACGGGCAGCACAAGCAACTCACTGCGCTTGTCCCCGCCGAACTGCCTGCTGATGTGCTGGAAACGGCACAACAACACGGCATGCCGCCCTTGCTGGCCTCGGGCTGGAAGCGCGATCCGCAGTGGCTCAGTATTCTGAGCAGCTTGCTCCATCACATGATCCAGACCTCGGATGTGCCTGCGGCTGCCCAAGAGGTTTGCCAGGGCCTGCTTAACAAAGCCGAGTCTGACCCACAAAAGCTGGAAGATCTGGCTGACGCGATTCTGGCCGAGCAATTGCCAGAACAAGATGGTGCCGCCGCACCTTTTGTCATGGCCGCCTTGCAGGTCTACTGGACGCACCTGGCCTGTTCGCTGACCGAGGGCCAACTGTCTGTAACCAGCCCCTTTGGCGTATGCCCATCCTGCGGCAGCCTGCCCGTATCCAGCGTGGTGCGTGTCGGTGGTCGTGAAGATGGCTGCCGCTACATGTGCTGCCCCCGTTGCAGCGTGGAATGGCATCTGGTGCGTGTCACCTGCTCGCACTGCGAAAGCACCAAAAGCGTGGCTTATCACGCCATTGAAGATGGCCCGGAAGGGATCAAGGCCGAGTCCTGCGACAACTGCCACACCTACCGCAAAATCTTCTATCAGGAAAAGCAGTTGGGCATAGACCCGGTTGCGGACGACCTGGCCAGCCTGGCTCTGGACGTTCTGATGGGCGAAGAAGGCTATTCCCGCGCCAGCGGCAATCCACTTCTTTGGCAGCAGTCTTAAGCTAAGATTCCCCTACGCCTTGTCGCTTTGCGCACAAGGCGTAGCTGATGGACCCCGCCCATAGACTCAAATGCCTGCCTTTGAATGATGAGCCCTACTCCTGAACTCTCCCCCGCCCACATCCCTTCCCTGGACCGCCTGCTGCGCTCGCCAGAGTTCCAGCCCTTGCTCAGCCAGTTCGGTCACACACGCGTCAGTCAGCACGCCCGCGTCCATTTGCAGGCACTGCGGGAGGCCGTGTTAAAGGGAGCACTACGCCCTCAGGATCTGGAGCCCGCCCAGCTCACTCAAGCATTGCAGGCCAAGCTGCAAGAAGAATCCAAGCTACAACTGCGCCCGGTCTTCAATCTGACCGGCACCGTGCTGCACACCAATCTTGGGCGTGCGATGCTACCGGATGACGCCATCCAGGCTGTCGTCCAGGCCATGCGCTCCCCCGCCAATCTGGAATTCGATCTGCACACCGGAGGCCGAGGCGACCGCGATGACCTGATCAACCCCTTGCTCTGCGAATTGACGGGCGCCGAAGCCGCCACGGTCGTAAACAATAATGCCGCCGCCGTGCTGCTGATGCTCAGCACCCTGAGCCCCCGACGGGAAACCGTGGTGTCGCGCGGTGAGCTGGTTGAAATTGGCGGCGCCTTCCGTATCCCCGACATCATGAAACGGGCAGGTGCCCGCCTGCATGAAGTAGGCACCACCAACCGTACCCACGCGGCTGACTACGAAAACGCCATCAACGAGCGCACCGCCATGTTGATGAAGGTGCATTGCAGCAATTACGCCGTCAAAGGCTTCACCAAAAGCGTTTCAGTCGAAGAAGTTGCACAGATAGCCAAAAAACACGGCCTGCCCACCAGCGTGGATCTGGGCAGCGGCACCTTGGTGGACCTGAGCCAATGGGGTCTGCCCCCTGAACCCACCGTGCGCGAGACCATCGAAGCCGGTGCCGATATCGTGACCTTCAGCGGCGACAAGCTGCTGGGTGGCCCCCAGGCGGGTCTGATCGTAGGCCGGGCAGACCTGATCGCCAAGATCAAGAAAAACCCGCTCAAACGCGCTCTGCGCGTGGGCAAAATTACCTTGGCCGCGCTGGAACCGGTACTGGCCTTGTACCGTTCGCCAGAACGCCTGCCCGAACACCTGACCACCCTGCGTCTGCTGACTCGGCCAGCGGCTGAAATGCGTGCCCAGGCACTGCGTTTGGCACCTGTCTTGCAGCAATGGGTAGGGACACAATTTGTTGTCGAGCCCACTGCCATGCTGAGCCAGATTGGCAGCGGTGCTCTGCCCGAGGATGTGCTGCCCAGCTTTGGCCTACGCTTTGCCTACCCAGGCACAGGCCGTCCGGGCCGCCATCTGACTGCACTGGAAAAACGCCTGCGCACTTTACCCCAGCCCGTCATCGGGCGTATTGCGCAAGATGCCTTTTGGCTGGACCTGCGTTGTCTGGAAGAGCCCTTTGAAGCCACCTTCAGCGCACAACTGACTCCCGAGCAAGCATGATTGTTGGCACCGCAGGACATATCGATCACGGCAAAACCACCTTGATCCGCGCCTTGACTGGCGTGGATACCGACCGTCTGGAAGAGGAAAAAAAGCGCGGCATCTCCATCCAGTTGGGCTATGCCTATACGCCCTTACCCGACGGACAGATTCTGGGATTTATTGATGTTCCCGGCCACGAGCGTCTGGTACACACCATGGTTGCAGGGGCCACCGGCATTGATTTTGGCCTGCTGATCGTGGCCGCAGATGACGGCGTCATGCCGCAAACCCGCGAGCATTTGGCGGTGCTGCAACTACTCGGGTTACAGGCCGGCGCCATCGTTCTGAGCAAGGCGGATCGCGCGGATGTGGCCCGGATTGAATCCGTCAAAGCCGAGCTGCAAACCCTTGTCCAAGGAACCTTTCTGGACCATGCGCCCGTCTTCGTCGTCGATGCCCTGTCCAACGACCGACCCGGTCTGGAAGCGTTACGCCAGCATCTGCATACACAAGCCCTGCAATCCGCCACACAGAATGGCCAAGGCTATTTCCGGCTGGCCATTGATCGTGTTTTCACCCTGCAAGGCCATGGCACGGTCGTGACCGGCACGGTACACGACGGGGTGCTGGATCTGGACGGCCCGGCGATAGACTTGCGCCTGATGCCGCGTGGCACGCCAGTGCGAGTACGCAGTATCCATGCCCAGAACCAGGCCTCGCGCCAGGCCCGAGCCGGCCAGCGTTGTGCCCTGAACCTGGGCGGGATGGATGTGCAGGATATCGAGCGCGGCGACTGGCTGGCCGACGCGCGATGCTTCATCCCCTCCACGCGTATCGACGTGGAACTGAGCCTGCTGGACAAAGATATCCCCGCCTTGCGCACCTGGTCGCCCTGGCATGTCCACATGGGGGCCGCACACCTGACGGCCCATGCCGTGCCTTTGGATGGCGAGTCCTTGCAGCCCGGCCAGACCGGCAAGGTCCAATTGGTCTTTGACCGTCCCATCTGCACCATGACGGGCGAGCGATTTATTGTGCGCAACGCCCAGGCTAGCGAAACGGTCGGCGGCGGGATTGTGCTGGACCCGAATGCACCGGACCGCAAACGACGCTCTACAACGCGCCTGGCCTGGCTGGACGCCTTGGCACAATGGGCGCATGGTGGACCACTGGAGGGCCTGCTGGCCCACGCGCCCTACGGGCTGGACGAGGCAACGCTGCTGCGTCTGTCGGGAGGATCTCAACAAGGTTTGATCGCCCCGGCCAATGCACGCTGGCACACGGGTTCTCGCCCACAAAGCCCGTCTATTTTGATCAGTGATGCACGCCTGGAGGCCCTGACCCAACACGTCGAAAGCGTCATGCTGCAGTTCCACGAACGCAGTCCCGACGAGCCTGGCCTGTCCATCAGCCGTCTGCGACGCATGGCCGCCCCCACCATGCCCGACACCGTCTGGCAACTACTGACTGAACATATGCTAGCCGCCCAGCGTCTGGCACGTCAGGGGGCCTGGCTGCACACACCTGGACACCGCGTTACCCTGAGTCCGGAAGACCAGGCTTTGGCCAGTACCTTGCTGCCCTTGATCGAAGCCGGTCGTTTTGACCCACCTTGGACACGCGATCTGGCCAAAGAGACCGAAACCCCGGAAGACCAGACCCGCCATGTGCTGCGCCGACTGGTACGCCAAGGGGAGCTGTTTCAGATCGTGCATGATCTCTTTTATCACCGCCGCCAGATTGCCATCCTGGCTGATATCGTCAAGGAGCTGCACAGCGGCCAAGGCCTCAGTGCCGCGCAGTTTCGCGATGCCACGGGATTGGGCCGCAAACGGGCCATTCAGATTCTGGAATTCTTTGATCGCGTCGGCTATACACGACGGGTACGTGATCGCCATGTATTACGGGGGGAAGCCTGGTCGGCTGCACATTGAACCCGGAGCGTCATGCGGGAGTCAGGGCATGCAGCACCCTGATCGTTGAAGCGTACTCAGCCCTAACGTATGATAGGGCCTCGATGGAAAGCATCCGTGCCCGGTGGCACGGCCGGGCTTCAAACCCGGTTGGGGGCGTCAGACGTTCCCAGGTAGGTTCGACTCCTGCTGCTTTCCGCCAGTTTCTTAAGCGCCCCCAACGCCACAGGCACTACTGAGACGCCTGTGTGTGTGTTGGCCAGCCTACCTCTCAGGCGTGGAACGACGCCCTGCTGTCGGCCCTGCGTCTGAGCAAGTCACCGCCAGTACCTGCGCCTGTTGATCCCCCAAGCTAAGCACACTATGGGGTAGCTCCGAGTCAAAATAAACGGAATCACCCACCTCCAAGGTCATGCTGTGTTCGGCAATGGTGACCTGCACTTGTCCTTGAATCACAAACAAAAACTCTTCCCCCCCGTGCGGGAAGGTCGGTGCAGGCTGCTGGTGGTCGTGTGGAGGGTAAATGATAAAGGGATCCATCAAGCGAAAACGTCGTCGCCCGGCCATGCTTTCGTAACGGTACGCGCTGTGGCCGGCCACGCTGGGCAAGGGCATACGATCGTGCCGACGCACGACACACACACTTTCGTCTTGATCCAACTCCCCCTCTCCAATCAGTTGCGACACTCCCATGCCATAAGCCTGAGCCAGCTTGACCACGGTAGAGATAGAGGGCGCGCTGACAGCTCGCTCCAGCTTGGACAAATAACTTTTAGTCAGACCAGTACGCTGGGCCAATTGCTCCAGCGACAAGCCATGTTGGCGACGCAGAGCGCGCAAGCGAAAGGGAAGATGGGTCATGTGGGCTAAAAAGAGGTGCGGCGCCCGAGGCCAGGCTCGGAGCGCATATAAAAAAGCAGCCTCTTATTCTACTCAAAAACATCCGCATGGCGTTTCAAGGCCTTTCGGGCATAGTATTCAAAGCCGATCTCGGAACGACGTGGCCTCAAAATCCAGTCATGCGCCTCCCGGCCCAATTCCGGTGCAATAGGCTTGATCTGTCCGGCCGACATCGCCAACAGTTGCATGCGCGCTGTACGCTCAAATTGCAATGCCAGAACACAAGCCTCTTCTACGGAGGCCGCCGCCACCAACATGCCATGGTGTGACAACAAAATAGCGCGTTTATCACCCAAAGCCTCGGCAATGATCTGCCCTTCTTCATTGCCAACGGGCACACCAGGCCAATCTTTCAGGAACGCACAGTCCTCATACAAGGGGCAGTTGTCCATATGAGAGACCTCTAACGGAACCTCCAGCATGGACAGGGCGGCCACATGCAAAGGATGCGTATGAATGATGCAGTTCACATCGGGTCGGGCACGATACACCCAGGAGTGAAAGCGGTTTGCCGGATTCGGCATGCCATACCCCTTCAACACGGTCAGATCCTCGTCTACCAGCAAAACGTTCGTCGAGGTGATCTCGTCAAAACCCAAGCCCAGTTGCTGGGTAAAGTACGTGCCCTCCTGTTCCCCGCGTGCGGTAATCTGGCCTGCCAGCCCAGAGTCATGGCCACCATCAAAGAGAATACGGCAAGTCAGTGCGAGCTTCTCGGGGACACTGCGTTCAGGGATTTCAAACACGGCCTGCATTCGGCTTTGTGCTTGTTCAATCAGCACAGATTTAGACAAGCTCATGGTGTCACTCATAACCACTCCTTTTGTAAATGACGTTCCTGCTCACAACAGCGGGACATAGCCCGCCAGGGCCTGCATGCGCTCGAGCCAGAGTCGGACCGATGGATAAGCGCGCAGATCATACCCCCCTTGCGGCGCCATGCAGGTATAGGGAAACAAGGCAACATCCGCGATGCTGGGACTGTCTCCCACAAAATAGTGATGTAACTGCAGATGCGCCTCCATATGGGCCAGAGCCTTATTGCCCTGCTCACGCCACGCCAGCACTGCAGGGTCGTCCACCGTCATCGTGCCTCGCAATGTCACCCACAGTCTTGGCTGGGCAAGGTTGGTCATATGCTGCGTCTGCTCAAAAGACAGCCACTGCAGAATCTGTGCCTGGGTGAGCGCATCGGCGGGCAAGAACGCCGTGCCCTGTGCCAGATACCACAAGATAGCGGCCGATTCCGCCAGCCAGGGCCCTTCCCGAGTCCGCAATACCGGCACCTGCCCCCAGGGATTGATACGCCGGAACGCCTCGGTATCCAGATCCCCCTCCACGATAGACAGGCTGCGCCGCTGTAGCGTTATATCCAGATAGCCACACAGCAGTCGCACCTTCCAGCCATTGCCGGTATAGATCGTGTCGATAAGCTCCAGTGCCGGTTGGTTCATCATTTGCCCCTTACTCCAGGCTGATTGCTGCGGTCTGCACAATACGCTCCCACTTGCTGCGCTCGGCCTTGATGAAGTTTTGGTACTCGTCCTGGGTGCCGGTGTAGACCTGGCTGCCTTGCTGCTCCAGATGAGCTTTGAACTCCGGGTCGGCCAGTGTCTTTTGTAATGCCGTCCTCAATACAGCAACGGTCTCCGGTGGCGTACCGGGTGGAGCCAACAACACGTTCCAGGAGCTGATGCGCAAATCAGGGGCGCCCAACTCTGCGCTGGAAGGGACTTCCGGAGCGGCCGAGGAACGTTGACTATCAGCCAGCACCAGTGCATGGAGTTTGCCCGCCTTCACTTGCGGCATGATCACTGGAATGGCATCCATCACCATGTCAGCATGGCGACCCACCACGGCGCTGACCGCTTCCCCCCCGCTCTTGAAGGGGATATGTCGTACATCCAGTTTCTCGGTTAGCTTGAACAGTTCGATCCCTAAATGCGGAGAACTCCCGACTCCTGCAGACCCAAAGTTCAGCAGCCCCGGTTCCTGCCGGGCATGGCTGACCAATTGGGCGTACGTTTCTGTACCCAGGTCCGAACGAACTGCCAGCACATACGGCGACCCCGTCACCATACCGATGGGTACAAAAGCCTGTGGGTCGTAGTTGATCTTGGAGACAAGCAAGGGATTGACCACCTGTGTCCCTACTGTCCCCATGAACACGGTGTATCCGTCCGCTTTGGCATTTTGTGCGGCCTGGGCGGCAATCATGCCACCGGCACCCGCCTTGTTTTCAACAATCACGGTCTGATCCAACTCCTTGCCCAACTGCTGGGCAAGAAGGCGGGCCACCAGATCTGTGATACCGCCTGCGCCAAAGGGCACGATCAAACGCACTGGCTGAGCTGGAAACGTCGTTGCCTGCGCCGACCCCACAAACATCATCAAGGCCGCCCACCCGGCCATCGTTAAACCAAGCATCCTTTTCATGACATGTCTCCTGAACTTTTTAAGTTTGAATTGTTCAGGACACATTCTCATCAAAAATGACCCATCGTGTCAAATAAAGAAATGAATGTCTTAAAAGATTTTTTTATCGAACCCAAGCAAGGAAGCAGTAGGCGTATTTTCGGGATTCGTGGCGCTGTCCAGGTATGACAGCCATCTGAAAAAAACCAGAAGTTTTCCTATAAAACAAATCTTGTCCAGAACACCACTGAAGGCTTATCTGTGCTGTCCGTGTTTCAGACACCACACATTCGTCTGCTTTCTCGACAGCCAACACATTTTTAAACAAAATATTGATTACGAATAATTCTCATTATATTTATCAGCTACCAGGAAAGAGAGTATGAATGTATTGACGCCACCGGCCCGCCGCCCGATCTTTGCATTGGGCCTGCTCGCCACGGCTTTGGCAGCCAGTTTCAATGCGCAAGCACAAACCTCCAACGTACGTGGTGGGGTCACCTCGCTGGAGGAAATCCGTGTCCTGCCTTCGGCAGAAGAGGCTGTCAAACAGGCTCCAGGCGTGTCCACTATCACCGCCAAGGATATTGAAAAACGCCCTCCCGCCAACGATCTGTCTGAGCTAATCCGTACCATGCCTGGCGTGAACCTGACAGGTAACAGCCCATCTGGAACCTACGGTAATAGTCGCCAGATTGACTTGCGCGGCATGGGCCCGGAAAACACCTTGATCCTGATTGACGGCAAGCCCGTCAGCTCGCGCGACTCCATCCGCATGGGACGCAACGGGGAACGCAATACCCGTGGCGACAGCAACTGGGTACCTGCCAACGCCATCGAACGCATTGAGGTTTTGCGTGGGCCAGCAGCCGCGCGCTACGGCTCCGGGGCCGCCGGTGGTGTGGTGAACATCATCACAAAAGCGCCTACCGATACCTTCTCCGGCTCGGTAACCGCCTATGGCTTAATCCCCGAGGACAGCGATTACGGCTCCACACGTCGCACCGGCTTTAACCTGTCCGGCCCCATCGCCGACAAACTGTCTTTCCGCGTCTACGGCAATATCGCCAAAACCGATGCAGACAAACCTGCCTTGAACGCCCAATCCTCTGGCATTGATGTCAGCGAAACAAACGTCCCACCCGCAGGCCGCGAAGGTGTACGCAACAAGGACATCAACGGCTTGATCCGCCTAGATATCAACCGCGACCATCGCCTGGAACTGGAAGGCTCGTTTAGTCGCCAGGGTAATATTTTTGCCGGCGAACGTCTGTTCACCAATGGCAATGCCACTATCGCTTCGCTGGCCGATGACGGTGCCGAAACCAACATCATGTATCGCCGCGCTGGCTCCTTGAGCCACTATGGAGACTATGGCCAAGGCCGCCGTTCGCGCCTCACCGTTGCCTATGAGGGCACCACCAACTCCCGCTTGAATGAAGGGCTGGCCGGAGGTGGCGAAGGCAGTATTTCCAACCCTGGCGCGGGTTCCGTATCAGAGCTGCGCTCGTTGAACCTGTCAGGCGAATACAACACGCCCTTACAGATCGCCAACAAGCACGTGCTGATGACCATAGGCTTTGAACACCGTGATCAACGCCTGGATGATGATTACGCTACCCGCTCTGGCCAGACCATCAATGGCAACACCGACTCCAAGAGCAAGGCTCGCACCACTGCCGCCTATGTGGAAGGCAATATCGAGCTGACCGAAGCCCTGACCATCACTCCCGGTGTCCGCTTTGACCACCACAGCAAGTTTGGCGACAACTGGAGCCCCAGCCTGAACGCCTCCTACTTCCTGACCGACCATCTGACCCTGAAAGGCGGTATTGCCCGCGCGTTCAAAGCGCCTAACCTGTACCAGTCCAACCCCAACTACCTGTACCAGACACGTGGCTACGGTTGCCCGTTCGACCCCGTAACAGGCCAACGTGTGAGTGGACCTTGCTACATCTTCGGTAACGACAATCTGTCGCCCGAGCGCAGCATCAACAAGGAAATTGGTCTGGCCTACGACAATGCCGGCTGGGCAGCAGGGTTGACGTACTTTCAAAACGACTACAGCAACAAGATTGTGGCCGATATGGGCGACCAAACCATTCCGGATGCGGTGAACATCGGCGGCTCCCTGGTGCGTCCCTTCCAATGGGTGAACTCCGGCAAGGCGGTCATCCGCGGTCTGGAGGGCAATCTGACCATCCCGATTCTGGGTGAGAACGGCGAGACACTGAGCCTGAGCAATAACCTGACTTACATGATCACCAACAAGTCCAAGGAAACGAATCAGCCTTTGACCGTCATTCCACGCTACACCCTGAACAGCACGCTGGATTGGCGCGTGAACGACAAGCTGTCCATGCTGGCAACCGCCACCCTGTATGGCAAGCAAAAACCTCGCTCGCAGAACCTGTCCAATAACTCGGCCGTGACAGGCGATGGTCTGCGTGAACGTGGCTCGTATGCCATCTTCGGCCTAAGCGGTGCTTATCAAGTGACCAAGTCCACGAATATCCGCCTGGGCGTCAACAACCTGTTCGACAAGCGTCTGTACCGCGAGGACTCCGGTAGCGGCCAAGGTGCCAACACCTATAACGAGCCTGGCCGTCAATACTATGCAACTTTGACAGCCAGCTTCTAAGGCCTCTTGCTAGAGCCCCTGCCCTCCTCAACTGGAGTGGCAGGGGCTAGCTCTTCCCTCGCTTCGACCCAGCTCTCCCCGGCCCCGCCCCAACAACGCTAGACTAAAGCCTTGTTAGCCATCCATCTGGCTACAGAACCATCACATTCGGGAGCTGATCTTGTCGTCCACCGAGCCTGACCTCGCGATCTACGCCGGGCCTCGTGCCCATCGCCACATTCAAAACCAGGGTTTGCATGCCAAAGATATCAGCACATTAATTGGCAGCGCGGGCGGACCAAAGGCCTTGGCACTCACTGGGCTGGATCAGTACCTGTTTGGGGACTGGCTCAACACACATGACGAGCCACTATGGTTATTTGGCAGCTCAGTGGCCTCCTGGCGGTTTGCCTGCGCAGCCCAGAACGACCCCCACAAAGCTTTTGCGGACTTCGCGCAGCTTTATATACACAGCCCCTTTCTACCTAACTCCACAGTAGCGGACATTACCCGGTCTACCCAGACCATGCTGAAAACGTTCCTGGGGGACGCCGACTCGCAGGCGGCCATCCTGAACCACCCGCGCTATCGCTTCGCCATTACCGTGGCGCGCAGCAAAGGCTGGGCGAGCTCTCGCAATCAAAAACAGCTTGGCGCAGCCCTGCTCGGTTGCATGGTCGGCAACTATGTACACCCAGCCATCCCGCGCTGGTTCTTTGAACGGGTCATCGTGCACGACACCCGCAGCCCCTTGCCCATCCACGGCAAACATCACAGTCAGGCTCGCTACGCGGCGCTGGATCAGCACAACCTGTTCCAGACCCTGGCTGCCAGCACCGCCATTCCATTAGTCATCGACGGTGTTGATGCTGCCCATAACTGGCCCGCCGGGCTCTACCGGGACGGTGGACTGGTGGACTACAACTTTTGCGCACTGGATCTGGACAGCCCTGGCCTGACCTTGTTTCCCCATTTCACACAAAAAATCAGCGCCAGTTGGTTCGACAAATACCTGCCACGCTGGCAGAAGGCCCGCCGCCCCCATAGCCTGGATAATCTGATTCTGTTATGCCCCACCCCACACTTTTATCAGCGCCTGAAAGGCCACAAAATCCCGGATCGTTCCGACTACAAGCGTCTGTCTGATGCGGACCGACGTCTGGCCTGGCAACACGCCGTTGAACACAGCCAGCACCTGGGCGAGCAGTTTGCACAATGGGTCGCTACTGACCGGCTTGCCCAGGTGGTGCGCCCCCTGCCCTTTCCCTAAATGGCGCCAGCCAAGCAAGAAGTACCCGTCAGCTCAAAACCGATAGCGCAATGACGCCATCACATTACGTGGAGCACCGTAAGTATGACTGCTGTACGCCAGGCGATAGGTTTTATCGAAAATATTATTGAAATTCACGGTTAAATCCGCCCGAGGCGTAAAGGCATATCGCGCCATCAGATCCACCACCGCATAGGCTTTCTGTGTGTTGGTTTCACGGGCTACGCCGGTTAACTGATTATCAAAAATCTTGCTTTGCCATTGCACAGAGCCACCTACCGTTAACTTATGCCATGCTCCAGGCAAACGATACGTCGTGAACAGCTTGACTTGGTCAGCCGGAATATCCGTCTTGATCTTTTCTCCGTCAGCACCACGGAAGCGGTAATGGGTATAGCCCGCTCCCATTTGCCAGCCGGGGGCCAGTTCGCCGTTGATCTCGAACTCAACCCCCTCAGAACGCGTATTGCTGGCAGCGGTGTACGCCTGATTCCCACTAGGCGTCAGTTCCTTGCCATCGACGACTGCCAGATTATCCTTACGAGTCTGAAACACTGCCAACGATGCGGATGCCGCCTCCCCAGGGAACAGATATTTAACCCCCACCTCGTAGTTAGTACCTTGTTCAGGATCCAGATAATTGCCGTCTCTGTCCTGTCTGGACTGAGGATTGAAAATTTGCGTATAGCTGACATAGGTCGCCCACTGCTCATTCCAGTCGTAGACCAGACCGGCGTACGGGGTGAACACGCCATTGTCTTTGCGCAAAGTCGTATTGGAGTGATCCTTCCAGCTAGTGACTCGTCCACCCGCGATCAACGCCAACTTGTCCGTCAAGCGCAGGCGTGTTGCGGCATACGCCCCCCACTGTCGTGCGCGCTGATTATCCGGCCCCGTAATTTTCAAGTCCGGGCGCGGTAAGTTACGGTCAAAGTCCTTGATCTGAGCAATAGGGATACGCTGGCGCGCATAAGCCATGTCATGCCGGGAAAGCTCGTAGTAATTGCCCCCCAGCATAATGTCATGCCCTTGCCCCCAAGCCTGAAAACGCCCTTTGATCGTGATGTCAGCCGTATCTTGAGTCGGTGTTTTTTCGTTAAAGCCCGCCGTCATGGAGCCACGTCCCTGCGGGGTCGGTGCCGGAGCGGCCACGCCATACAATTGCTCATTATTCAGCCAAGAACGCCCCATCGCCATTTGAATGGACCAATCATCGTTGAATTCGTGCTCAAGTTGAGCGAACGCCATCGTTCGACGCTGTTTGCTGTAAGCCCATGCCGCCGTTGCCGAATCACTGCGATCCCACTCCACCGGATTTCCGGCCGTATCCGAGACACTGAATGCGTGCATGCTGGAGCCGTCGTAACGATTATCCATGTGCTCAATACCTAATCTGGCTACCGTTCGCGCCCCCAGATCCGCCTCGATCACGCCATAGAAAACATCCCGTTTACCCTTGTAGCCATCCTTCCAGGAACGGGACTGATCATAGGCCGCAACCAGACGTCCCCGCACAGAACCGCTGTCATTGAGCGGGCCCGAAATATCGGCCATGCCACGGTAACGGTTCCAGGTCCCAGCTCCCACGGAAACCTGCCCTTGAAACTCTGCAGTGGGCCGCTTGCGCTGCATCATGATGGATGCGGACGGCTCTCCGGCCCCACTGAGCAGGCCGGTCGCGCCGCGCACAATGGCGACATTGTCATAAATAGCCGTATCCATGACGCTCACCCCGCCATAACCTTGCAAGGCGGCAGCCGTCGTAGGCACGCCATCAATAACGTAGTTCGTGATGTTAAAGCCACGGGCCTGAAATGAGGTGTAGCCTGCGCCGTCATCTCCATATTGGCGGCGACTGACCCCAGGACTTTGCTCTATGACCTGTCCCAAGGTATCCAGGCCCTGATCTTCCATCCGTTGCTGCGTAATGACCGTTGCAGACTGGGGCAGCTCCTGTAGCGTCATTGGCAACTTCAAAATCTGGGGCACTGCCTGCTGCTGATAGCTGCCTGTCCCCTCTGACTTCTCATTGTGAGCCCGCACTTTAATGGACGACAAGGTGGACACTTCCTGAGGTGTTTCCTGAGCATGCGCCGCACTCATCAAAAGCCCCAACACCATGGAATACCCGCCAGCCCAAACCACTACTTTCATTACTTCCCCTTCATGCAAATAAGAATTATTCTTATTATTGTAATGAAAAATATTTATTTTAAAAATGTGATCCAGCAAAAAACAGGGATATTTTCAGGTATAAACGCATCCCGCTTTCAAGGCACAACCACTCTGAACAAACAAACCGGGGCCTGTCCATAACGTCCAGACATCGCCTAAGTGCCCTTCTCGATTTACCATAACGACTTCTGATCACAACCTCCCCCCGAACAATATGGATACTCCTATTCGTCTGACCCAATACAGTCATGGAGCCGGCTGCGGCTGCAAGATTTCCCCCAAAGTATTGGACATTATCCTGGCGGGAAGCGGCGCCCAAAACGTGGACCCGAATCTGTGGGTCGGCAATACCTCACGGGATGACGCGGCTGTCTACGGTTTGAATGAGGAAACGGGCGTGGTTTCCACGACCGACTTTTTCATGCCCATCGTGGACGATCCGTATGACTTTGGACGCATTGCCGCGACCAATGCCATCAGCGATATCTACGCCATGGGTGGCAAGCCCATCATGGCCATCGCCATCTTGGGCTGGCCCATCAATGTGCTGTCCCCCGAAGTCGCCCGAGAAGTCGTACGCGGCGGGCGCGCTGCTTGCGATGCCGCGGGCATCGCCCTGGCGGGTGGCCATTCCATTGATGCACCCGAACCTATTTTTGGTCTGGCCGTCACCGGCGTGGTTGATAAAGGCCAGTTAAAGCGCAACGACACGGCTACCGAAGGTTGCCAGCTCTATCTGACCAAGCCGTTGGGCATTGGCGTGCTGACCACAGCCGAGAAAAAAGCCAAGCTGCGCCCCGAAGATCAAAACCTGGCACGCGACTGGATGTGTACGCTGAACAAACCTGGCAACCGCTTTGCACAACTGTCCGGCGTCAAAGCCATGACAGATGTAACCGGCTTTGGTTTGCTGGGCCACCTGATCGAAATGGCAGACGGCAGTGGCCTGACCGCCCGTCTGACTCTGGACCGAGTGCCCATGCTGCCCGGCATTGAACACTATCTGCAGGAAGGCTGTGTGCCCGGCGGCACGCAACGTAACTTCGACAGCTACGGCCACCGCATTGCCCCTATCAGCCAGGAACAAATCAATATCCTGTGCGACCCGCAAACCAGCGGCGGTTTGCTGATCGCGGTAGAACCTTCTGCCACTGCCGAATTTATGGCTACGGCTGCCGAACTAGGCCTGCAACTGGAAGCCATTGGGGAGTTCATCCCTGCCCAAACCCACGCCGTCGAAATCGCTTGATGCGCCCTGACACCCACCACTACCGCGAGCTGTTCCTGAACGATGTGCCCTTGATGGACGCTCGCGCTCCCATCGAGTTCAACAAAGGTGCCTTTCCCGGCGCGTTGAACCTGCCGCTGATGAACGATGAAGAACGGCATCAAGTGGGTATCTGCTACAAGCAACACGGCCAGGAAGCGGCTATTGCACTGGGCAACAAGCTGGTCAGCGGTCAGATCAAGAGAGAACGCCTGCAGGCCTGGGCGCAATTTACGCAAGCCCATCCCGACGGCTATTTGTATTGCTTCCGAGGTGGTCTACGCAGCCAGATCGCACAAACCTGGCTACGCGAAGAAGCAGGCATTCGATACCCCCGTGTAGTAGGTGGCTACAAGGCCATGAGGGGCTTTTTGCTGAACAATCTGGAACAAACCATCAGTAGTGCCCGCTTTCAGATTCTGGGGGGCATGACAGGTACCGGCAAAACTGATGTGCTGCAGCAACTTGATCACAGCCTGGATCTGGAGGGCTATGCCCACCATCGCGGTTCCAGCTTTGGCAAACATGCCACTGGCCAACCCAGCCAGATCGACTTTGAACACCGCCTGTCCATTGCCATGCTCAAGAAAACCGCACAAGGGCATCAAGGCTTTGTGCTGGAAGACGAAAGCCAGACCATCGGCCGTTGCAGCCTGCCACTGAGCCTGTATCGTGGCATGCAGCAGTGGCCCCTTATCTGGCTGGAAGACAGTCTGGAAAACCGCATTACGCGCATTGTGCGCGACTACGTCCAGAATCTGCACGCAGAATTTACACAACAGTACGGCCCGCAAACCGGCTTTACGCTGTTTGCCGAGCAACTGCGACAAAGCCTGGCCCGCATCACCAAACGGCTGGGTCATCAACGCTATCAGCAACTATCAGCCATCATGGACGCCGCCCTGCAGGAACAAGAGCGCAGTGGCGCACTGGACGGCCACCGCGACTGGATTGGGGGCTTGCTGAGGCAATACTACGACCCCATGTACAGCTATCAGCGCGAGCAGAAAGCCGATCGGGTCATTTTTCAGGGTGATGCCGACACTGTCCTGAATTATTTGCGTCGCCACGACCCAATCACACCTTAGGCCCAGCCCACAAGGCCTGCCATCATTTATCGCAAATCAGCGACAGACTGACACTGACCCGCGCCCACTCTTGTCAGAATCTGTCCTTGCTCTGACACAAAGAGCAAACAAAGGGTAACCCCTACCATCTCGCAAGAATCTTGTTGCAGGTGGTAAGAAATGACGTCCCTCACTCGCGTTGCCCGGTATGTTCAATTCCGTATTATCTGGCTCCTGCTTTTTGTACTGGCAGCCTGTCTGAGCAGTCCCCCGGCACACTCCAGTTCGCGCATTGCCCATTTCTTGCCGGACATTGCCCTCAACAAGATCTTTCCCACCGCCACCCACACCAGCGAGCCCGCAGGCACGCTGCCTGTTGCTAAAGTCTTTAAGGATCAGGAGCAGCTAGGGTATGTGTATGTGACGACCGACATCGTCAACACCCGTGGTTACTCCAGTTTCCCCATCGACACTCTGGTTGCCATGAGCATGGATGGCAGCATCGTCGCCGCCAGGCTGCTGGAACACCATGAACCCATCGTGTTGATCGGTATTCCGGAGTCGCGCGTCGAAGCCTTTATTCAAGGCTATATCGGCCAGAACTACATCAAGAACCGTCCCAAACCCGGCGCACCGCCACCCGTCGATATCATCAGCGGTGCCACCGTGACCTTGATGGTCGTGGGCGACAGCATCATGCGCTCTTCCCAGTTGGTGGCCCGGCAAGAGGGCATAGGCCAGCCTGCCGCCCCCGCCACGGCACCAGCCGCCGTCAAACGCAGCATCGATACCAGCAATCACACTATCTCCAACTGGGACGAGCTGCTCCAAAGCGGGGCCATCCAACGCCTGCATGTCAGCGTGGCCGACATCAACCAGGCCTTTATTGATAATGGCCGCACAGAGGCCGCCGCCCATCCGCAGGAAGGCAATCCGCAAGACACCTTTATTGATCTGTACGCCGCACTGGTCAGCGTACCTAGTATCGGGCAAAGTCTTTTGGGCGAGGCCGACTACAACTACCTGCAGCAAGAGTTAAAACCCGGCCAGCAAGCCATGCTGGTGTTAGGCAATGGGCTGTATTCCTTCAAGGGATCGGGCTATGTGCGCGGCGGAATTTTCGACCGGATCGAAGTCATCCAGGACCTGGACAGCTTTCACTTCACCGACCTGGATCACCAACGTCTACCCGGCGTGAAAGCCGCAGGCGCGCCGGACTTCAAAGAAGCCGCCCTGTTCAAGATCCCGGCTACCGCCACCTTTGACCCCGTTCTGCCCTGGCGGCTGCAACTGCTGGTGCAGCGCGTCCTGAGCGTCAAAGACAAAGCCTTTGTCACGCTAAGCCTGAATTACCAGCTTCCTGACTCCTATTTGACGGCGCCCCCTCCCGCTGCAACGGCCCCCGAAGCCGCAGAGCACGATGACCTGGAAACCGCCAGCCAACCCTTGTACAAGCAAATCTGGGCCGGCAAGAAAATACAGATTGCCGTACTGCTGCTGTCCTTGCTGACCTTGGGGGGTGTCTTTTTCTTCCAGGACACGCTGACCAAGCACGAGGTCTTTTACCAACGCTTTCGCATCGGTTTTCTGCTCTTTTCCCTGATCTGGATTGGCTGGTACGCCTCGGCCCAGCTCTCGGTGGTGAATGTGCTGACCTTCTCGCACGCCTTGCGCACCGATTTCCGCTGGGAATACTTCCTGATGGATCCACTGGTCTTCATCCTATGGATTGCCACCGCCATCTCTCTGATTTTCTGGAACCGGGGCGCCTTCTGTGGCTGGCTCTGTCCTTTCGGAGCACTGCAAGAGCTGGCCAACAAGCTGGCCCGCTTCCTGCGCATTCCCCAGATCAAGGTGGCTTACAACGCCCATAAACGCTTGGTTTCCATCAAGTACGTGATCTTCATTGTGCTGTTTGGCTTTGCCCTGTACGACATGGCCGTGGCCGAAAAGATGGCCGAAGTCGAACCCTTCAAGACCGCCATCATCCTGAAATTCATCCGCGACTGGCCCTTCACGATCTTTGCCGTCCTGCTGCTGATTGCCAGCCTGTTCATCGAACGCTTTTACTGCCGCTACCTCTGTGCGCTAGGTGCTGCCTTAGCCATCCCCGCCCGCTTGCGCATTTTTGACTGGCTGCGGCGCTACCCCATGTGTGGCAACCCCTGCCAGCGTTGTGCGACCGACTGCCCCGTACAAGCCATCGAGCCCGAAGGCCCGATTAATCCCAATGAGTGCATCCAATGTCTGAACTGCCAGATGCTGTATCACCACGAGAAAAAATGCCCGCACCTGATTCAAAAGATCGCCAAACGCAAGCGAGATAAACCGGCTCCCATCGCCGTTGCCAGCTCGCTGCAAGACGATGCTGCTGCCCGCCCTACCGTGCGTCCACGTAGCGTAGACAGCACTGATTCCACCCCCGCCACGCCGTGAGACGCCTGGGCGCGTCCCAGCGCCAAGTCGGTCACGTCATTACACACAAGGAAAATCACACCATGTCCGAGAACAAGCAGGATAAACAAGGTTTGAGCCGCCGCGCCTTTCTGGGCACCGCCGCCTTATCCGGCGCTGCGGTGGTCAGCGCCACCCACATTGGCAATGCCTTGGCCGACACTAAAAAGGCACCAAACGGGCAAAATGCCCATATCGAGCCGGGCGAACTGGACCAGTACTACGCCTTTAACTCCGGCGGTCAGTCTGGCGAAATCCGCATCATGGGGCTCCCCTCCATGCGCGAGCTGATGCGCATCCCGATCTTCAATATCTGCAGTGCCACCGGCTGGGGGATCACCAACGAAAGTCGCCAGATCATGCGCGCCAACCTGACGCCTGAAACCCTGGCTTTTGCCGATACCTTGGGCGGCATCCTGCCTAACGGCGACGCTCACCACCCCCATATGTCCTTTACCGACGGGACCTACGACGGGCGCTTCATCTTCATCAATGACAAGGCCAATAACCGCGTGGCTCGGGTGCGCTGCGATGTCATGAAGTGCGACAAAATTATCGAGATTCCCAATGCCGACGGTGTACACGGCCTGCGCCCCCAACGCTACCCCCGCACCGGCTATGTGTTCTGCAATGGCGAGCACATTGTCCCCCTGCCCAATAACGGCACCATCTTTGGTAACCCCAAAGAAAACTATTTTTCGGTGTTTACCGCCATTGATGGCGACACCATGGAAATCGCCTGGCAGGTGATCGTAGACGGCAACCTGGACAACTGCGACGCCGACTATCAAGGCAAATACGCCTTCTCCACCTGCTACAACTCCGAAAAGGGAGTGGATGTCGGCGAGATGAGTGCCAACGAGCAGGACTGGGCTGTGGTGTTCAACCTCAAGGCCATTGAAGACGGTGTCAAAAAAGGTGACTTCAAAGAGATACAGGGCGTCAAAGTGCTGGATGGCCGCAAAGGCTCGCGCTACACCCGCTATATTCCCGTGCCCAACTCCCCGCACGGTTGCAATGCCAGCCCCGACGGCATCCACGTGGTCTTTAACGGCAAACTCTCGCCCACCGTCACCATGATTGATGTGCGCCGCCTGGATGACCTGTTTGCCGACAAGATCAAAGCACGCGACTGCGTCGTGGCCGAACCTCAACTGGGCCTGGGCCCACTGCACACGGCCTATGATGGCCGTGGCAATGCCTACACCACCCTGTTTATCGACAGCCAGATCGTGAAGTGGAATATCGCCAAGGCGATTGAAGCCTACCAGGGCAAGGACGTCGATCCCATCATCCAGAAACTGGACGTTCATTACCAGCCCGGTCACAACCACACCACCATGGGCGAGACCAAAGAGGCCGATGGCAAGTGGCTGGTGTCACTGAACAAGTTTTCCAAAGACCGCTTCCTGAACGTAGGCCCGCTCAAACCAGAAAACGATCAACTGATCGATATTTCAGGCGACGAGATGAAGCTGGTTCACGACGGCCCAAGCTTTGCCGAACCACACGACATGCTGCTGGTTGCCGCCGAGAAGGTACGACCCAAGCGCGTCTGGACCCGCGACGACCCCTGGTGGGATGGTGCACGGAAAATGGCCGAAAAAGATGGGGTCACCCTGGAAGGTGCCTCCAAAGTCATCCGTGATGGCAACAAGGTACGGGTCTACATGACCGCCGTGGCACCCGTGTTCTCCGTGCCCAGCTTTGAGGTCAATCAAGGCGATGAAGTCACCGTTGTCGTCACCAATATGGAGATGATCGAAGACTTGACCCACGGCTTCACGTTGTCCGGCTATGGCGTGGCCATGGAAATTGGACCGCAGCAAACCAGCTCGGTCACCTTCACGGCCTCCCGCCCCGGTGTGCATTGGTACTACTGCCAGTGGTTCTGCCACGCCTTGCACATGGAAATGTCCGGTCAGATGAATGTGAAACCCAAAGCCTGACGGTGACATGAAGCCTTTCCGCCTGTTCCCCGCCCGTGCACGGTGCCTGCGCCCCAGCTTGGCGCTGAGGCTGGCCATCAAGCCGCTGACGGCCCTGGCCCTGGCGGCCAGTAGCCTAATGGCTCAAGCGGCCACCATTGAGGTGCCTGCCGATACCGCGCTGCAAGCCGCTATCGATGCCGCCCAAGCCGGCGACATCCTGATGCTGGCCCCCGGCACGTATCAGGGCAATATCATCGTGAACAAACCTTTGACGCTTCAAGGCCCCAGCAACCGGCAAGCTGTGTTGATGGGCGAACGTGAAGGTCGCACGGTGTGGGTTCAGGCGGAAGATGTGCAGATACGTCAGATAACCGTGCGTCACTCCGGCTTGAGCCTGCCCGACATGGATGCGGGCATCTTCCTGGACAAACCCGCCCATAATGCCCTGATCGAACACAACGACATCCTCGACAACCTGGTGGGGGTGTATGTTTGGGGGCCCCATAACGCGCTGGTGCAACACAACACCATCGTGGGCAATAAAGAGTTGCGTTTGAACGAGCGCGGCAATGGCGTCACGGTATGGAACTCCCCCGGCTCACGCATCCTGAACAACGATATTTCCTGGGGTCGCGACGGAATTTTTTCCAATGCCAGCCGCGACAACGTCTTTAGCCATAACCGCTTTACCCAACTGCGCTATGCGGTGCACTACATGTACACCAATAACAGTGAAGTCAGCAGCAATGTCTCCATCGGCAATGACATTGCGTATGCCCTGATGTTCTCGCAGTTCCTGACGGTCCGTGAAAACATCAGTATCAACAGCACGCATCAAGGTTTGATGCTTAATGCGGCTCAGCAATCAAGCATTACTGACAACATTGTGGACGGTGCCGAAAAAGGCGTTTTTCTCTACAACGCCAACTTCAACAAGATCTCCGGCAACCTGATTCAGAACACCCAGATCGGGGTGCACTACACCGCCGGTTCCGAGGGCAATGAGATCACGGAAAACGCCTTCATCCAGAACCAGAATCAGGTGAAGTATGTGGGCACCCGCTACCTGGAGTGGTCCAGCAAGGACCGGGGCAATTACTGGAGCGATCACAGCGCCTTTGACCTGAACGGTGACGGCATTGGTGACACCGCTTATCGCCCCAATGGCCTTGTTGAACAACTGGTCTGGCGAGCTCCTTCGGCACGCGTGCTTTTGAACAGCCCTGCTGTTTCCATTGTGCGCTGGGCGCAAACTCAATTTCCCGCCATTTTGCCTGGCGGCATCATCGATAGCGCACCGCTGATGCGTGCGCCCGACAATCCCGTCTGGGAGCGCTACAAGGCCAATCATGATTTCATCCAATAACGGTCCCGCCCCTGTCTCACTGGCCAATGTCAGCAAGCTGTATGGTCAGCAGCGCGCCGCCAACGCAGTGAACTTCGAGCTTTATCCCGGCCAATGCACGGTGCTGGCTGGCCACAATGGTGCAGGCAAAAGTACCGTCATCAAGCTGATTCTGGGCCTGATCCGTGCTGATGAAGGCAAGGTCACCTTGCTGGATCATGACGCTGGTTCGTCCCAAGCGGCCCGGCTGCGAACCCATATCGGCTACTTGCCTGAAACCGTCGCCCTGCACCCTGCCTTGACCGGCACCGAAACACTGGCGTTTTACGCCCGCCTGAAAGGGCTGCCGACCCGTGACAACCAGGCTTTACTGGCACGTGTCGGCATTGCCCAAGCGGCTCACAAACGCGTAGGCACGTACTCCAAAGGCATGCGCCAACGGCTGGCACTGGCCCAAACCTTGCTGGGCAAACCCCGCGTGCTTTTGCTGGACGAACCTACAACGGGCCTGGACCCAGCCTCCCGCCTGCTGTTCTACGAGATCGTGCAAGAACTACGCGATGCCGGGGCCACCATCCTGCTCAGCACCCACGCGCTGGCCGAAATGGAGCGTCTGGCAGACCGCATCATCGTGATGCAACAGGGGCGCAAGATTGCCGATGGCACCTTGTCCGAACTGCGCCAACACGCGGGCTTGCCGGTACGTATTCGCCTGACCGTGGAGCAAATTTCCGACTCTGTGCCACAACACTGGAATGTCATCGGTGCCAATCGTCTGGAGCGTCATTGCACCGAAGCCGAAAAAATCCAGATTCTGCGCGAAGCGCATGCCATTGCAGGATTGACCGACCTGGAACTGGAATCCCCCGGTCTGGACGAGTTGTATGCGCACTTTTTGAAGCGCGAGGATTACTAAGCCATGAACCCTGTCCTGATCATCATCCAAAAGGAAGTGCGCGACGGATTGCGCAATCGTTGGGTACTGGCCGTCACCCTCTTGCTGGCGGCACTGGCTTTGTCTCTGGGGTTTCTGGGCAGCGCCCCCACCGGCAGCGTCAAGGTAGATCCGTTGACAGTCACGGTTGTCAGCCTGTCCAGCCTATCTATTTTCCTGATCCCGCTGATTGCCATGCTGCTGTCCTACGACGCCATTGTGGGCGAGATCGAGCGCGGCACCATGTCCTTGCTGCTTAGCTATCCCGTCCATCGCTGGCAGGTTCTGGTCGGTAAATTCCTGGGCCATGCCCTGATCCTGAGCCTGTCTACGGTGGTGGGCTACGGCTTGGCAGGCGTCACCTTGCAAGTAGCACATGGCGGCCTGGACTTCAGCGTCTGGACACCCTTTCTGGCCATGATGGGCGCCAGCATTCTGCTCGGTGCCAGCTTCTTGTCCTTGGGCTATTTCATCAGCACCCTGGTCAGAGAACGGGCAACGGCGGCAGGTCTGGCCATCGGTATCTGGCTGTTCTTCGTGGTGATTTATGACATGGCTCTGCTAGGTATTCTGGTTGCCGACCAAGGCGCCATGATCACCGCTTCCTGGCTGAACATCATCCTGCTGTTCAACCCCACCGACGTGTACCGCCTGCTGAATCTGACCGGCTATGAGAATGTCGCCATGTTTGCCGGCATGGCCGGTTTAAGCGAACAGGCTCGCCTGCCCGCCAGCGTCTTGATGAGCGTTCTACTGCTGTGGATCGCCGTGCCTTTTGGTCTGGCAAGCCTGGTATTCAACAAAAAAACACTATGAAAAAACTACGCACTTTTCTGTTGCTGTGCCTGGGCCTGATACTGGCTGCCTGCGGTCAGCCCGAACCCATACAAGCCCCACCGCCGCCCGTCGTCCAGATTCCCCAAACCGCCGTGGGCCACTACTGCGGCATGTACCTGTTCGAGCATCAAGGCCCCAAAGGGCAGATTCTTCTGCGCGAACGCGAAGCGCCACTCTGGTTCACCACCATACGCGAGGTCTTTGCCTACACCATGCTGCCTGAAGAGTCCAAAGCCATCGCCGCCACCTATGTGCAAGACATGGCCCAGCGCGATCAGGACGGCCAGTTCCCTGAACAAGCCTGGATACCGGCACAAGAGGCCTGGTATCTGATCTACAGCCGCTATACCGGCGGCATGGGCACCATTGATGCCCTGCCCTTTAGCCAGGAGCAGGCCGCCAAGGACTTCCAGCAACAGCATGGCGGCCAAGTGGTTCGCTTTGCCGACATGCCGGAGAACTACATCTTCGGTGCAGTCGCGCTGCCTTGAAACGCTCCTCTTCCTGATCCCAGGTATTTGCCATGACTTCTACTCCTGTTTCCCGTCGTCGTTTTATCGGTATCGTGGCCGCAACCAGCGCACTGACTTGCGTGCCGTGGGCCGCCAAAGCAATGCAAGCGGCCACTACCCCGCTCAGCTCCTGGCAAGGCGTGGCTTTGGGTGCGGACGCACAACTGCATATCCATCATCCCGACCCGGTTTTTGCACAGACCTTGATCGATCAGGCCCTGTCCGAGGTGCGACGGCTGGAGCGAATTTTCAGCCTGTATCAGGAAGACAGCGCCTTGCGACGTCTGAACCGCGACGGCTATCTGAAGCAAGCCCCCGGTGATCTGACGCGCTTGCTGCTGGAGTCACAGCGCCTGAGTGAATTAACGAACGGGGCCTTTGATCCCACCGTGCAGGTGCTTTGGGAACTGTATAGTCAGGCCGCTCAACACAGTATTCAAACCTCCATTCCCAATGCCGCCGAGATCAAGCAGACGCTGCAACAAGTGGGCTACCAAGCCATCCACATTCAGGATGACACTGTCCAGCTACAGCACCCTGGCATGGCCCTGACCCTGAACGGGATAGCCCAAGGCTACATTACTGATCGCATCACCGAGCAGTTGAAACAGGCAGGCCTGGAACACGCCCTGGTTGATATGGGCGAGATACGTGGCCTGGGTATGGCTCCGAGTAATCGTCCCTGGCGCGTCGGTCTGGCAGGCGATCAAGCAGAGCCTGCCAGCTTGTTGAGTCTGGATGTACACAATCAGGCAGTCAGCACCTCATCGGGGTCAGGCACGTCGCTTAGCCGCGATGGATCGGTTACCCATCTGTTCAACCCCGCCAATGGTCAGGCCCGACCTTTGTATCGCAGTGTCTCTGTCGTGGCTGGGAATGCCACGATTGCCGACGCCCTGTCCACGGCCTTCTCATGGATGTCGCCCTCAGCCATTGCGCGGGTTCTGGCAAACGACCCCAGTGTGCGGGCCTGGGTGCTACCCGACGATGGGGATCAGCTTGTCGCCATGCACTCGTCAACACCAAGACAAACCCGCTTACCAGCAGACGCGCAAGCCCGATAAAGCCTCGTACAATGGCGGTTTCGTCTACTGCAGGCTAAATCTCCATGTCCGTACACTCTCCAGACCTTCCCTGTGCTGCCCCTTTGCCCGGTCTGCCAGAATGGGCCGGTTTTTGCGAGGCAGCACGCCAGTCCGACCGTTACGCGCTGGACCTGCATTGCCTGAAGGCAGCAGGCCTGCAAGTGGACTTGAGTGGACAGCGGCATTCGCCAGAGCTACAGGCTGCCGGGGCCGCCCTTTTGGCAGCCCGCCATTTCGACACGGCGCGCAAACAGTTGCTTAACGGCGGCATCGTCAACAATACAGAACAACGTGCCGCCTGGCACAGCGCCCTGCGTGCGCCCGCCCCCACGGCGGAAGTTGCCAAAGAACGCGAGCGCATGAACGAATTCGTGCGCGTAGCCGACTCCGAGCGCCGCTGGCGCAACATCATTCATATCGGTATTGGTGGCAGCGACTGGGGCGTGCGTCTGTCCCTGGCGGCTTTTGGCTATCGCCATAGCTGGCGCAATGTGCGCTTCCTGGCCAATATCGACGGCCATGCGCTGGAACATGCCTTGTCGGGTATGGACCCTCACGACACCTTGATCGTGATCGCCTCCAAATCCTTCACCACGACCGAGACTCTCAAGAACGGACAGCGCGCCCTGGAATGGCTGCAAGCCGCGGGCGTTGGCAACCCCTATGAACAAATCGTTGCGGTCACCGCCCGCCCTGAAACCGCCTCGCATTGGGGTGTTCCACAAAAAAACATCTTCCAGTTCTGGGATTGGGTAGGTGGCCGCTTCTCCCTGTGGTCGGCAGTCAGCTTAACCACGGCCTTAGCAGTTAGCAGTGACGTGGTGGCCGGGATGTTGTCAGGCGCTGCAGCCATGGACCAGCATTTTCAGGAGGCTCCTGTTGCGTCTAACGTACCTGTGCAGATGGCACTGGCCGGTGTCGTCAACCGCAGTGTGCTGGGCTATGGCTCATTGAATATCTCGCCCTACGATTTCCGTCTGGGCAATCTGGTGCCCTACATTCAGCAACTGGATATGGAGTCTCTGGGCAAGTCTGTCACCACCAACGGCGAACCCGTTGGCTTAGCCACAGGTGCAGCCGTCTGGGGGCTGGCTGGAACAGACGCACAACACACCTTCTACCAATGGCTGCACCAAGGCAGCGATGGCGCTCCGGTGGACTTTATTGTGTGCCAGCAGGCGGATCACAATCAGGCCGAGCACCATAACCTGCTGCTGGCAAACTGCCTGGCACAGCGCGAAGCCCTGATGCGTGGCAAGACCTACGAGCAAGCCCTGGCCGAATGCGAAAAACAAGGTCTGGGTGAGCAAGCTGCCGAGCTGGCCCACCACCGCGTGCACTCGGGCGGACGCCCCAACACACTGATCGTATTGCCCCGCCTGAACCCCTTCTCGCTAGGCGCCCTGCTGGCCTTGTATGAGCACAAGATTTTTGTGCAGGCCTTGATCTGGGGGATCAACCCCTTTGACCAATGGGGGGTGGAGTACGGCAAAGTATTGGCAAACGGGATTTTGCAGGAGCTGTCGGGAGAGAAAGAAATGTCTGCTGAACATGATGCGTCTACTCGGCATTGGATAGAGACTTTCAAGAACTAAAGTCATCCTCTGAGCTTCATCCAACTAATTTCTTTTTATATCAACGGTATACGGTTCCATTTTTCTCGCCAACCTTTGCGTGTATACTATTCGTATATACAGGCTATGGAGGTAACTATGCGTACAAACATAAAACTACCCGCCAAGAAAGCTCACCCTACCAGCAAGACAACAAGCGTATTCATGAGCGGAAATAGTCAGGCTGTGCGTTTACCAGAAGGTTTTCGCTTCGAGGGGAAAAGAGTCTTCATACGACGAGATCAAGAGTCTGGCGATGTCATTCTGTCCTCAAAACCAAGGGGCTGGGATCACTTCCTTAATGTTGCCGCTAATACTGACCCTGCTGAATTCGAAGGCTTCCTGGAAGATCTGAACAGAGACAAAGAGCCGGCTCCCGAGAAAGATCACTTCGCAGGGTGGGAAGAATGATCTACATGCTAGATACCAATGCAGTTTCGAACGCTGCCATGAACAGGGGCAAGGTAAGAGAAACCATGCTGGGACACAGTCCCAGCACTATTTTTGTCTCTAATATTGTGCTTGCTGAACTAATGTATGGGTTTGCCAAGAAGTCCAGACCTACCTTGCAGGCAACAACAGAAGCCCTGCTAAGCACGATGACTGTGCTGGATTGGGATGACTCCGTTTCTGATGTTTATCCAACTTTCCGTGTAGGAATAGAAGCCAAAGGTCGCTCACTGTCGTATATGGGCATGCTGATTGCAGCCCATGCCCATTCAATAGGAGCCATCTTGGTATCCAGCGATGCGGGAATGCATAACGCCCTGGCAGACAAGGCTGTCGATTGGTACTAAAACTAATAATAGATACCAGTGCCGCAATCGGAGAAAATGTCTACTTACCCATCAATCCACTAAAGCACATCCACTCCCGCGCCAGATCATGAATCGCCGCATCCCGATGCGGCGTTTTTGTCTGATTGCCCGTCGAGCTCCAAATAAAGTAATCCACATCCCCACACGGCGTACCCAAGGCCGCGTAGACCGAAGGCATGATGGGAACATGGTCACCATACCAGCACAGGCTGGCGGGCCGATCCGATGCACTCAAGGCCCCGCGCAGACGTGCCAGCATGGCATCAGCATTGCGGATGTGACGCAAGTAAATCGTCAGATCCTCGCAACCTGGCGGGGGGGCTTGCTGGTACAAGGCCTCGATATCCCCCGCTGCAACTTTTTCCAAGTGCAAAGGCCCGTGATTCTCCATCGTAATCACGTGTATGAATACCGGCCCTCTAGCCTGCCCCAGCACACTGGCGACTTTATCTGCCACCGCCAGATCACCAATATAAGGGCCGGTACGTTCCACATCAGCAAAAGCCTTGATGTCCAAAAACTCGTCAAACCCAAACAGTGGGAATACGCGATTACGCTGGTAAAAACTGGCGGGATAAGGGTGAATGCAAATCGTCCGGTAACCCTGCTGCTTCAACCAGGAGGCCAAAGTCGCCACGGACCATCCCGCGCATACTGCGCGATAAGGGTTGAAGCGGTGCACACCCAAAGTACTGTTTTCAATACCGCTCAAGAAGGAAAACTCCGAGCGCACAGTGTTCGCGCCCCAGGCGGGAACCTGCAAGTATCCGCTGGAAACCGCTTCGGATTTGAAGCGGTCGAACTCCGCCAGAATCTCTGGCCGAATTCCATCAGAAATTCGCCGGGCATCAAAGAAAGACTCGCTTTGCACGGAAACCAGATGAGGCAAATCAGCCAAGGAACCCGCGCCGGACAAAACAGACGTAGACGTTGGAGCAACACCTTCAAAAGGCGACAACACACGGGGGCGCTCCTTCCCTTGCTGCCAGTATCGCCAGAAGCTGGCTAACAGCCCCAAGGCCTGCACGTCCTGCTCCGGTGCAATCTGCACCATCAAGCGCGCCCTATTGCCCCACAAAAGCAAACCCAGGCTCAGCACAGCGATTAGCGCCAAGGCTCCCCATTGCCCCGTCCAGGCTGCCCGTAGCGCAGGCACGGCTTCCAGCCATAAACCAATCATCAGAGCAGCTATAAAACCCGCTGCCGCCAAAAAGAATTTACCCCATCCTAGAAAAGGAATGTAGAGCCGAGGATGACGGATCGCATCCGTAAAATACTCGTAATCCTGAAATACAAAGGCTTCACGCAACGCCTTGAACTTGGCATTGCTGACCACGACCAGCAGCAGAAAAAAAGCGCACAGCAAGGCCGTGGCAAAGATAGGCCGCCCCAGCACAAAAACCAGCACGACATACGCCAAGCCATACAAACCAATATGCAAAGCCCAGGCCGCTGCGGGACGACGCAAACTGGCTGCCGTTTGCAAAAAACGCTCCAACCCGACTGTCAAAGCCAGTCCCGACAAAGCCGCCAGGATTGCAGTCCAGAATCCGGGCTCAAGCGTCATAACCGATCTTGCTCAAAATAAAGACAGACAAACGGGCGGGCAGCACGGCGAGCAACCAGCAACCAAGGTTTAAAGGAAAAGGAAAGCTGATACGTGCTTTATTGGCTTTCAGACCACGGGCAATGCGCTTGGCAGCTCGTTGCGGACTCCACAAGAAAGGCTTGGGGCCGGGCATGGCATCGCACATGGGCGAGCTAACGTAGCCTGGCATCACCACATTGACCTTGATCCCCTCTGGCGCCAACCAACCACGCAAGCCTTCACCATAGGCTTTAACCGCCGCCTTGCTGGCACTATAAGACGGCGTGGAGGGCAAGCCAAAGTAAGCGGCCAAGGAGCTCATCAAGGCAATCTGACCGCGCCCTCTCGCACGCATGGCAGGCAGCACGGACTGCACCACCCGCAGCGAGGCCTTCACATTGATATCCAGCAGCAGTTCGGTATCTTCCCAGGCCTCCGGCTCGCCATTGGGGCCAACATGGATATTCATACCTGCATTGACGATGACCAGATCAAACGCGGCACATTGCGACAACCACGCATGCAAGGCACCCAGATCACGCAGGTCCAACTGATAAATCTGTACCTGCGCGCCCACCTGTCGACAACGCTCGGCCACAGCCTCCAGAATCGCCACATTGCGACCATGCAGAGTCAGCTCTATACCGGGCTTGGCATAGTAAAGCGCCAACGCGCCACCAATCGCACTGGTGGCGCCGGTAATCAGAATCCGTTCCTGCCCTGCAGGTTCAGCCACGCCCACGTGCTCTCCTTTCTTGAAAGGACCAGTACAAAACCATGCCAAAACCAACACAAACCGTCGCGTTCAAGGGAACCAACAAGTAATTACCCATGCGTATGGCCACATACATAGCCCATGCCGAATACAGGAAGGTGAACACTTCACCAATCAGCAAATACAGATTGATGCGGGGCTGTCTTGCCGCCTTCTCACCCACCCCTTTGGGCGTGCGGTTAAATTCACCGTAGACCTTGAAGGCGGCTCGTACGCCACCGACAAAATAGTACCAAGCCATAGGCGGAAACATGGCGACATACAAATAGGTGTGCCACAAGGTGCCTAAGACGCCAGGCCGGTCATCAAAACGCGCGCCCTTGCGAGCCCCAAAGGCATTATTCAACGCCCAGACAGCCACCAGCAAGAAGAATAGTGGCGCGCCCCACAGCAAGACCACATGATCAAAATCCAGCAAATAATTCAGTGGCAGGCTCAATAGAATCAGAACATAAATCGACGCCAGCATGACCGATGAAAACATCATGGAAAACGCATGCATGCGCTTCATCAAGGGCATATCCTGCTGCCACATCTGGCCCAGGTGCTTGAAGGCACTGTGTATCAGCCCCCGCCCCCAGCGTTCCCGCTGCACACGGAAGGCACTGATGTTCTCGGGCAAGGTGGACATGGACACCACATCGCGTAAATAGGCGTACTTCCAGTCCCCGAACTGGGCCCGATAGCCCAGATCCACGTCCTCGGTAATGGTGGAGGCATTCCAGCCGCCCAAAGCTTCCACGCAAGCGCGCCGCCAGACACAGGAGCTGCCACTTAAGGAGGCCATATCCCCGTCTTCACTCAGCCCCACCGTCACATACTGCTGGTGCCCCATTTCCATGGCCTGAAAGCGGGTCAGAAAAGAATGGTCGCGGTTTTCATAACCAATGCCCGTCTGCAAAAACCCCAGTTTCTCGTCCTTGAAAGGCGGGATGGTTTTCTGCAAAAAATCAGCGGGCGGTAAAAAGTCCGCATCGAAGATCGCAAAAAACTCGCCCTGGGAATGCTGAATGCCATGCACCAGATTCCCGGCCTTATAGCCTGCACGATCTGCACGCTGAATGCGTCGAACAGGCACACCCTGACTGGCCAGTTGACTCACCTTGTTCTGAGCCAACAGCGCCGTCTTGTCTGTTGAATCGTCCAGCACCAGAATTTCCAGCGCAGATACCGGATAGTCCAGACGACAAGCCGCATCGATCAGACGCTCGACAACGGCAGCCTCGTTATAAATCGGTAGCAGAACACTGACCTTGGGATACCAATCCTGCTGCAAGGCGGCAGGCGTCTGCACCAGCTCGCTTAACTTGCGACGCTCCACCCGCCGCGAGATCAGCAGTACCCGCAGTTCCAGAACCACGTACAAGGCAAAGGCCCCGACAACCAGCAAAAACAGCGCCTGAATCAGGTACGCAAAAATGCTCACAATCATGGAAACAAGCGCACCCTAAAAGCCAACCACATCAGCCAACTCCTGGAGGCGATGCTCCCAGGTGTGGAACTGGCGCACATAAGCCGCCCCCGCCGCCGCACGCTCACAATCCTGTGCAGAGGGGCCTTGGCGCAAACGGGCAAACAATTCACTGGCCTGCTCACGAGAATGCACCACATGGCAGAAGTCTCGGAAATAACGATCCACAGCCCGACCGGGGTTGGTCACCGCAATGCCCCCACTGGCCAGAATTTCCAGCAAGCGGCGCGAGCACATGGTGTCAGAATCCGTAACCGAGTTCACGTTCAGGCACATGACATGCTCTTTATAGATACGCCCGGTCTCGCGGTGCGGCACCTGACCATGCACCTGCACATGAGTCGAGCGTGGAAAACGGAATTCAATATGCCGGGACAGCCTGTCGTGATTTCTGTCGTAGGCATTCAGATGCATTTGAGCATCCTCACAGGCCCCAAAAATCATGTCCAGAAAACGGCGACGCTCACTGAGAATGCGGCGGTAATAACTGCCGGTAAAACAGCCTTCCTTGCGTGTGAACTCAAAGCCCGTGAAATGATGAAACGCAGGCTGGTACGGCATACTCAAGGTATTCACAGGCACATCAGGGCTCAAGCGAGCGTGATAGCGCGGCAAGCAATCGCTGTCCGTAGTGAATACATAATCAAAGGCCTTGGCCACATCAATGAAGTGCTCGAAGTACGCCCCGTCGTCCTTGTTCCAGAACACCGTGGGCACGCCCTGATCTTTAGCGAACTGCACCAGCTTGTAAATCGTGCGAGGCGTACGCAAACGGATCAGCCGCGACTGCTTGGCCAGTTCGTAACGCCACGCGCCACCCAGCCCATGAAACACGGACTCCACAAAAAGCAGATCAGGCTTCCAGGAGGAGATGACCTCCTGATAATTGCGCGGGCTAAGAATACGAATCGAGCACTCGGCGGACAGGCAGTCTGCCGTAAAGTAGTCCGAGACCAAAGCCACTTTCAATTGCCCAAACGGCCCTGCGGGCTTGCCGCCTTCGCTGACGGTGGGGTGCGTATAAATACGCGCCCCCAAAGCCCGGATGGCGCGGCCAATCATGACTTAGCCCCGGCCGGCAAAGCATGCACCACAAAGTCCGCCCAACTGCGACGCTGCGAGGCTTCTTCACGTGCCAAGGCACCGTCCTGCGCCAAGACCTCCGACCCCGCCTGAAACGTCTCATTCAGCACCCGGGCCAAGTCCTGCACATCACCTGCTTTAAAAAAGCGTACCGAACGGCACGACCCAACCTCATCCTTGAACACCGGCAAATCCGGCACCAAAACAGGTTTGCCCATCGCCATCGCCTCGACCAGCTTGATGGGAGGCACAATGCGACACACTTCAAAAGGACGACGAGGAATACATACCAATGCAGCCTTGGCCTGCAAAGCGCGGGCCTCTTCAGGCGAGACCCGACCCGCAAACAGCACGTGCTGTTCCATACCCAGACTTTGCACCTGAGCCTGCAACTGAGCGCGCGCCTCCCCATCTCCAATAATGGTCAGGGTCACATCCTTGCCACGGCCCACCAAATTCGCCACGGCGTCGATCAAGACATCCAGCCCCTCATAAACAATCAGGGAACCGGCATAGACAATGGTATTGGGCTGCACATCCTGAGCAGCACCAGGCGTAAAGCGCGAGGGATCCACGCAATTGGGCATCAAACCCATACGTGCCGGGTCCACATTCCAGTGCTCGCGAGCATATTGACCCAACTGCTCGGAAATAACAAACAAACGGTCTGCCTGACTGGCAACCAGACCCTCCAGCTCCAACCCCTGCTTGAAACCTTGAGAGTCCCGAAACTCCGGCATGCGGGAGGCTCGGCTCAGCTCCCATAAGCCACGCATTTCATATTGGAACGGAATGCCCAACTGACGCGCGGCGATCAAGGCTGGCAAGGCATTAACGTGGTTGGAAGCGGCATGGATGACAGCGACACGTTGCTTGATGGCTTCCTGGGCGATGGAGGCGGCGGCTTCGATGGCGAACTGCATGACGGGGCGCTTGTTGGAGGGGTTGCGAGCGTGCGCGTAGCGCACTCCATCCACCAGGGTTTCATCTTGATCGGCATCCACTAATCTGTCTTTACGATCCCATGGATAACCGGGGCGCGTCAGCACGCAGATATCTCCACCAGCCGCCTGCATGGCGCGGATAATTTCATGGGTTCGGGTGGTGTAGCCACTGATGTGGTACGGCAAGGCGCTAGCAGGCACATACAGCAAACGTCCTGGCACAGGCTCGTAAGGAGTCTCGCGGCGCTGACCGCGTCGGGTTTGCCGACGCACGGTCAACAAGGTCAAACGCCGGCTCAGAGCCATCCAAGGCTCCCGCAACAGCCCACGCCATAACTTAAAGAGCATTTTCCTCAAGCCTTTTTCTGAATTTTATTGTCCGGTTCTGCTTGCAGCTCTGCCAGCGACAAGTCCACCGTATCAGGCACAACAATTTTTCCGCGAGCCTTCAAATCCAGAAACTCTGCCGTCGTAATCACGTCATAGTCTTTAGTCAGACGGGCCAGCAACTTGCGATAGCCTTCCATGCGGCTATCGTCACGATACTCACCCAAGCCATTCTCATCCCAGAACAACAAGGACCAGGAGTGCAGCAGAAAGACAGCAAAGGAAGGGTTGCCGCTAAGCGTATTCAACAGCAACTGCCCCCACCAGGGACGGAAGCGGAAATAGCTGGACTCTGGGTAAGTAAGGCGAGCCCACCACTCTGGCTTGCCTACCTTACCTAGAATCCGTTTCTCGGTCATGGGCACCTCAATCACGCCATTGGACCAAGTAAAAGGCGTGTTCGTGGGCTTGCTGTAAATGCACTGATTGTTATGGACAGCGCATACAGAGTTGTTGAAAGACAAAGGAATACCCACTGCCTTTAGCGCACGAATCGTATCCGCATTCCAGCGGAAC